>CBFHGD010000034.1:0-18964 GCA_965655275.1 Octadecabacter sp.
CACACTGGCCAGGTCTGTCAGGTCGGTTTCATGGATTGCTACTGTCGGCAGGTCGGTCATCGGGCACCTTTTGGCTGGGAAGAAAACTTCTGTCGCCAACAGGTAGCTTGACCCCTGCCCAAAGGCCAGACAGCACTTGGGTCCGGCGATCAAATGAGGTAGCAAAGCCCTATTGTTCGCACGTCAAAGTAAGGAGTTTGCAACGGTGGCGCGATTTGACCGCTATATGCTGTCCCAACTCCTTGTTTTGTTCGGCTTTTTCTCTTTGATCCTTGTTTTGATCTATTGGATCAACCGCGCCGTGCGCCTGTTTGACCGCCTAATCGCGGACGGGCAATCGGCTTGGGTGTTTCTGGAATTGACCTCCTTGTCCCTTCCCGGCCTGATCCGGATCGTGCTGCCGCTTTCGGCGTTTGTGGCGGCGGTCTATGTCACCAACCGCATGTCATCAGAATCAGAACTCACCGTTGTGCAGGCCACGGGCTACTCCCCGTTCCGGCTGGCACGTCCGGTCGTATATTTCGGTCTGATCGTGGCAGCCTTGATGTCCGTGTTGGCCCATGTGCTTGTGCCGCTGTCCACCGAACGGCTGGCCCTGCGGCAGGCCGAAATCTCTCAGAATACCACGGCGCGGCTATTGACTCCGGGGGAATTTCTGGCCCCCTCCGATGGCGTGACCTTCTACATCCGCGATATTACGCCGACCGGTGAGATGCTTGATGTCTTTATTGCCGAAACCGGCGACATAGACCGTCAGGCCACCTATACTGCCAAACGCGCCTACCTGATCCGCACGGACGACGGCCCGCAACTGGTTATGCTGGACGGCTTGGTGCAAACGCTTGACCTTGTCGACAATCGCCTCCTGACAACCGAATTTGTGGACTTCGCCTATGACGTCGGCGCGCTGATCAACACGGATGTCGACACCGCACGCTCGGTGGACAGCCTGTCAACGTGGGAGTTGCTGAACCCCACACCGGCCCTGATCGCGGAGACGAACAGATCGCGCTGCCGCATGATTCTGGCAGGGCATGACCGCTTTGCCCAAACCGCATTGGGCTTCGTCGCGGGACTGATCGGCTTTGCCGCCTTGATGGTCGGCGGCTTCAGCCGGTTCGGACTGTGGCGCAACATCGCGTTTGCCGTGTTTCTGGTCATCGTTCTCAAGCTGCTCGAAACTATGGGCGCCAGCATCGCGCGCCAGACGCCAACGCTGTGGCCCCTTGTTTATCTGGCCGGTATCGGCGGTGTCATCATCTCGGCTGTGTTGCTCTATATCGCGACCCGCCCCTATTTCTTCAAACGGCGTCCACGCGCGACACTAGGGACAGACGGGGCCGCGATATGATCCTGCATCGCTATTTCGCCCGCCGTTTTGCACGCACGTTCGTGATGACACTGGCCATCTTTTTCATCTTGATGCTGCTGATAGATCTGGTCGAACAGCTGCGGGTCTTCGGCTCCAACGCGTCTTTGTTCGAACTGCTACAGCTCAGCCTGCTGAACCTGCCCGGCGCGCTTTACGATATCTTGCCGCTGATCATGGTGCTGGCGACGGTTTCGATGTTCCTTGGTCTCGCGCGCTCCAGCGAAATGGTGGTGACCCGCGCGGCGGGCCGTTCAGCCCTGCGCGCGCTCGTCGCCCCGCTCGGCGTGACCCTGATGATCGGTGCCATCGCCGTGAGCGTGTTCAACCCGCTGGTCGCCGCCACCTCCAAAGAACTCGAAGTGCGTGAATCCGCGCTGAAATCCGGCGGCCCGTCGGTTGTGACGATCTCGCGCAACGGGCTGTGGCTGCGGCAGGGCAACGACACACAACAAACAGTGATCCGCGCAAACCGCTCCAATCTGGACGGAACCACACTTGAAACGGTGACCTTCATCACCTTCACGCCCCAAGGCGGACCCACCCGCCGCATCGAGGCCGCAACCGCACAGTTGGTGTCAGGCGCGTGGACCCTGACCAATGCCAAAGTCTGGCCACTTCAAGGCAGCGGTGTTGCCGAACAGCTGGCGACCACCCACGACACCCTGCGCATCCCGTCCAGCCTGACGGCCGATGAAATCCGCGACAGTTTCGGTGTGCCCGCTTCAATTCCGATCTGGGAATTGCCTGCCTTTATCGACCGCCTTGAACTCGCCGGATTCTCCGCGACCCGCCATCAGGTCTGGTTGCAGATGGAGCTGGCCCTTCCTGCCTTCCTAGTGGCGATGATGCTGATCGGCGCGGGCTTCACCGTGCGCCATCAGCGCGGCGGCAAGACCGGCGTGATGGTGCTGACGGCCATTATGATCTGTTTTGCCCTGTTCTTCTTGCGCAATTTCGCGCAAATCCTTGGTGAGAACGGGCAGATTCCTGTATCTCTGGCGGCTTGGGCCCTGCCCGTTGCCGCCATCGGTGCCTCGCTGGGCCTGTTGTTACACCTGGAGGACGGCTGATGCGCCACCTGCTCGCCCTGATCCTGATCTGCCTGCCCTTCATGGCATCAGCCCAAGGTGCGGCTACGCTTGTGGCCGACAGCGTCTATGTGCCCGCAGGCGGCCGTATCCTGATCGCGGAAGGCAACGTCGAAGTGTTTTACGACGGCACCCGCCTGTCTGCACGCCGGATCACGTTCAACCAAACCACCGACAGCCTGACCATCGACGGGCCCGTGTTCATCGTCGCACCGGACGGCACCATTCTGACGGCAGACGTGGCGGAGCTGGACCCGAAACTGGAGAACGGTATTCTGCGGGGCGCGCGGCTTGTGCTGGACGGGCAGCTACAGCTCGCCGCCAACCAGATCGACCGGGTGGAGGGGCGCTATACCCAACTCTATCAGGTTGCAGCGACATCCTGCCATATCTGCGAAACAGGTGAAACACCGCTCTGGGAAATCCGCGCCCGCCGGGTTGTGCATGATCAGGACGAACGTCAGCTTTATTTTGATGATGCCACCTTCCGCGTCATCGGCATCCCGATCTTCTACTTTCCCCAAATGCGCCTGCCCGATCCGACGCTGGCCCGCGCGACGGGTCTCTTGATCCCGCAATTGACGTCGTCTGACTCCCTCGGGTTCGGCATCAAGTTACCTTACTTCATTGAACTGGGCGATCACCGCGATCTGACCCTGACACCGTTCCTGTCCACGTCCTCCACCACATTGGAGGCCGCCTACCGACAGGCCTATGTGCGCGGGGACCTCACGGTCGACGCCGCTTTGACCTGGGATGATCTATCCCCGAATGCGCGCGGCTATGTGTTTCTGGACGGGGTGTTCGACTTGGGCAGCGACGTGACCCTGCGCTTTGATACCGAATTCACGACCGATGACGCCTATCTGGTTGAATACGGCTATTCGAGCAAAGACAGGCTCGACAGCGAATTCTCCCTGACGCGGGTGCGAGATCGTGATCTGACACAAACCTCGCTGACCTATATTTCGTCCCTGCGCGCAGACGAAGTCTCCGAAACCCTGCCGCCGCTGCTGCTGGACGCAAGTTGGGAACGCCGCGTTACCCCGAACTGGGGCGGCACGCTGAGTATGACCACGGACATTGAAGGCCACCTGCGCGATACGCCCGAACAGCGCAGTGGCGCTGACCTTGCGGGCCGCGATGTGGCGCGTTTGGGCGTCGGTCTGGCCTGGCATAACACCCATGTATTTGGCGTCGGCGTGGTGATGGACACCACCTTCGGCACCGATCTGGATTATTACGCGGTCGGGAACGACACCACTGTTGATAACACCCTGAGATCGACGGCTTACCACCAAACGACCCTGCGCTATCCGATGATGCGCCAAACAGCGCGCGCCACCCATGTGATCGAACCCATGGTGCAACTGGCGTGGTCAGCTGTGGATGGGGGTGCTGTAGAAAACGAAGACAGCTCCTCAACCGAATTCGATCAGTCCAACCTGTTGTCCGTATCGCGGTTTTCGGGCGAGGATGCGGTTGAAACCGGTCCCCGTGGCGCCGCCGGTCTGACGTGGACGCGCCTCGGCGCGGATGGCTGGGACAGCACGCTGACAATCGGGCGGGTGTTTCGCGACACGGCGGATCTGTCGTTTTCCGAAAGCTCGGGCCTGTCGACACGCCAGTCAGACTGGCTGATCGCAGGCCAGTTGCGCAGCCCCGGCCGGTTTGCGGTCGACAGCAGGCTTTTGCTGGGTGCCGACTTGAACGTCACAAAAACAGAAACCCGCGCGACGTGGTCGGGTGACAAGCTTGACCTGACGGCCAGCTATATTTTTCTGCCCGCCGATGCCGCCGAGTTTCGCCCTGACGGGGCGTCGGAATGGACGATCAATTCCGACTACCGGTTCAACGACACATGGACCATGGGCGTGGACGCCCGCTATGACGTTGCCACCCAGGACCCGACCCGCGCGGGTCTGCAAATCGGCTGGCAGAACGAATGTGTCACGGTTGATTTTTCGGTGTCGCACCGCTTCACGTCTTCCACTAGACTGACTCCAAGCACGGATTTCGGGCTGGCGATCGGGTTGAACGGCTTTAGTGTCGGACGCTCTGCCGGGGTTCCGGCACACCGCTGCACGACGCCATAAACGAGCACTGAATACATGAGGATTCCCATGCGCGCCCTGATCTCAACACTGGCCCTAATCGCCAGCCTGTATATGCCGACATTTGTTGCGGCGCAGTTCTCCCCCGCGATTACCGTGAATGACAGCGTCATCAGCGAATTCGAAATCACCCAGCGGATCGAAATGCTGAAAGTGTTTCGCACGCCGGGCAACCTCGAAGACGTAGCCCGCGAACAATTGATCGAAGACCGTTTGAAACTCGCCGCGCTCGCCAGTGCGGGTCTGAGCATCACCGACGAAGGGTTGCTGGGCGCGATGGAAGAATTTGCCGGCCGCGCAAACCTGACATTGGACCAGTTCATCACTGTTTTGGGGCAAAACGGCGTGTCTGAAGAAACACTGCGCGATTTTGTGCGCGTCAACGTCAGCTGGCGCGACTACATCCGGTCGCGGTTCGGCGACCGCGCCCAAGTCAGCGAAGCAGAGATAGATCAGGCCTTGGGGCAAGCTGGATCGTCCTCCAGCATCGAAGTCCTGCTTAACGAAATCATTATCGCGGCCCCCCCGCCGCGCGCCGCCGCAGCTCTGGCCACTGCTGAACGCATCAGCCAACTGACCAGCACAGCCGCATTCGAGGCCGAGGCCCGCCGCGTCTCCGCCCTACCCTCGCGCGCCCGTGGCGGCCGCCTTGATTGGCTGCCCATCACCAATTACCCCGCAGCCCTGCGCGGATTGATCCTTGATCTGGCGCCGGGCGAGGTCACAGCGCCGCTGCCGATCACCAATGGCGTGGCCCTGTTTCAAATGCGTGGCGTGCGCGAGGTTCCGCGCGCTGCGCCCGAACCCGCCGCCATCGAATATGCCGCCTTCTACATTGCCGGAGGGCTGAGCGACCGGGCCCTCGAGGAAGCCGCGCGCATCGACGCCCGTGTAGACACCTGTGACGATCTTTATGGCATTGCGCGCGGCCTGCCCGAAGACCAGTTGCAACGCGATGTGTTGCCCCCCGCCGAAATCCCGCAGGACGTGGCCATGGAGCTCGCCAAGCTCGACGCGGGCGAAACGTCCTACAGCCTGACGCGCGCGAACGGTGAGACACTGGTGTTCTTAATGATGTGTGGCCGCACGCCCGCATTGGAAGACGGACAGGACCGCGACGCGATCCGCGATCAGCTGCGCTCCCAGCGGCTTGGAACCTACGCTGACGCATTGCTGGCCGACTTGCGGGCCGCCGCGACGATCACGATCAACTAGACCCATGAAACCCATCGCGATCAGTTGCGGCGAACCTGCGGGCATCGGCCCCGAAGTGGCCGTCGCCGCATGGCGCGCGCTGCGCCATGAAATTCCGATGGTCTGGCTGGGGGACCCGAGCCACCTCCCCGCCGACACGCTATGGCAGGCCGTGACGCGCGCCGCTGATGCTGCCTCCCTCTCAGCCACGACCCTTCCGGTGCTGGCGCGCGATTTCGGTGCGCCACGGGTGGCTGGCCATCCCGACCCTGCCCACGCAACGGGCGTGATTGCGGCCATCGCCGACGCCGTTTCGCTGGTGCAATCGGGGGCGTGTTGCGCAATTTGCACGGCACCCATCCACAAACAGGCCCTGATCGATGGCGCTGATTTCGCCTACCCCGGGCATACCGAATACCTTGCCCACCTTGCGGGGCGCGACAGTGTCGTGATGATGCTGGCCTGTGACGTGTTGCGCGTCGTGCCCGCCACGATCCACATCCCGCTGGCCGAGGTCCCCGACCAGCTGACAGCCGCGACGCTGACGGATACGATCCTGATCACCCACGCCGCCCTGATCCGCGATTTTGGCATCACCAAACCCCGCCTCGCTGTCGCCGGACTGAACCCGCACGCAGGCGAAGGAGGCAAAATGGGCCGCGAAGAGATCGAGATGATCACCCCGACCCTCAACGCCCTGCGCGCCGAAGGCTTTGATATTACAGGCCCCCTCTCCGCTGACACCATGTTTCATGCGGGCGCCCGCGCCACTTATGATGCGGCGATCTGCATGTATCACGACCAAGCCCTGATCCCGATCAAAACGCTGGATTTTTCCGGCGGCGTCAATGTGACCCTTGGCCTGCCCTTCGTGCGCACATCGCCCGACCATGGCACCGCGTTTGATATTGCCGGCACAGGCGTGGCAGACGCGACGTCGATGATTGCGGCCCTGCGTATGGCAGCTGATATGGCAAAGGCCAGAGGATGAGCATCGACACCCTGCCCCCCCTCAAACAGGTGATCGACACCCACGGTCTGGCCGCCAAGAAATCCCTTGGCCAGAATTTCCTGCTGGATTTGAACCTGACAGCGAAAATCGCCCGCCTGTCGGGGCGCAACGAAGGGCATGATGTGCTTGAAATCGGGCCCGGACCCGGCGGTTTGACGCGCGGCTTGCTGGCAGAGGGCGCGCGTCATGTGCTGGCCATTGAAAAAGACGAGCGCTGTGTTCCCGCGCTGGAGCAAATCGCGCAGGCCTACCCGCAGCGGTTGGAGGTGATGATTGGCGACGCGCTCGACATCAACCCGCTCGACCATTTGACACCCCCCATCCGCGTGGCCGCCAACCTGCCCTATAACATTGGCACCGAATTGCTAGTGCGATGGTTGACGCCACCGCAATGGCCCCCGTTCTGGGACAGCCTGACATTGATGTTCCAACGCGAGGTGGCGCAGCGCATCACCGCCGAACCGGGCTCCAAAGCCTACGGGCGTCTGGCAATCTTGTGCCAATGGCGCACCGATGCGCAGATCGTGATGAACCTGCCGCCCGAGGCCTTTTCGCCCCCGCCCAAAGTCTCAAGCGCGGTCGTCCACCTGACAGCGCTGCCCGAGCCGCGCTTTCCGGCCGACGCCAAAATGTTGCAACACATCACCGCGACCGCGTTCAACCAGCGCCGCAAGATGCTGCGCGCCTCCCTCAAGGGCCTCAGCCCCGACATCGAGGATCACCTGATCGCCGTGGGCATCAAGCCCACAGATCGGGCCGAACAAATTGATGTTGAACGCTTTTGTGCCCTCGCACGGTCCCTAAAAGCGCAATAAACACGCATTCCCAACAAAAAAGCCCCCGTTTCCGAGGGCCTTTAGCTGTTCCAATAACGCGACCGGTTTACTCGGCGGCTTCGGGCGCAGAGCCACCATCAGGCGCCTGATCGGGGCGCGATTTGGGCTTGCGAGTGCGGCGTTTCTTGGGGGCTTCTTCGGGCGTTTCGACCAGCCCGGACTCGCTACCACCCTCGCTACGTGCGCCGTGTTCCGGCTGCGCGCCGCCACCAGACGCGTTTTCCTGGGCTTTCAAACGTTCGGCACGCTCGCGGTCCCGTTCCGCCTGGCGGTCCCGTTCTGCCTGACGATCACGGTTTTGCTGTTCTTGCTCTTCGCGCTTGGCGTCGATCTCTTTTTGGGCTTCAGCCAGCATACGGGTGTAATGCTCTGCGTGCTGGGCAAAGTTCTCTGAATTCACGGAGTCGCGCGCCAAAAGGGAATCGCGGTGCAGCTGGGTGTATTTCTCGATGATTTGCTGCGGCGTTCCGCGCACCTTTCCCTCAGGGCCGGAGCTGTCAAACACGCGGTTGACGATGTTACCACCGGACGGGCGATTGTTGTTGCGGTTCTTATTCCGCGAACGGGATCGAGAAGACTTCATAAGGGTGTATCCAGCCTATTTTTTGCGTCGCGGCCCGATCCCACCTCATGCGGGACTTCTATTTACGCTGGCAGCGATGTTCTGGCGTGCATCGGGTCGTGGGCCAAGGCCCGTGTCCATCCGATATACCTCAATATGCCCCTCACCACCTCATCCGCAAGTGATTCTGTGAATTTTGGCACAAAAGCATGAATTAAAGCGGCTTTTGGCCCATAATAACCCGGTCCCGCCCGTCCAGATCAGGGCGAATCCGGACTTCGGCAAGTCCTGCCGCCTCAAACATCGCACGCACAGCAGCCCCTTGCGTCGGTCCAATTTCAACAATCAGCCAGCCGCCCGCATTCAAATGTGCAGGCGCACCCACTGTGATGATGCGGTAACACGACAGCCCGTCGCCCTCATCCGTCAGCGCCATGCGCGGCTCGTGGCTCAACTCCGGCGCCAACCCTGCCATTTCATCCAGCGCAATATAAGGCGGGTTCGACACGATCAGATCAAAGGAACCGCCAACGCCAGAAAACCAATCGCTGGCCTCAAATGCACACCGATCTTCAACACCCAATTCAGCCGCATTGCGTTTGGCCACCGCCAGCGCCTGCTCCGAAGTGTCCGTGGCGATCCCTGTTGCTTTGGGACGTTCGGCAAGCAGTGTCGCGACAATGCAACCTGATCCAGTCCCTAGATCCAGGACGCTTTCGAACGGCACAGCCAATGCTGCCTCGATCAGTGTTTCGGTATCCCCGCGCGGGTCCAGCACGTCAGACGAAATCGCAAACCAACGCCCGTAAAACTGGCGCCCGCCGATGATATGGGACACGGGTTCACGGCCCAACCGGCGTTGGATCAAGGCCCGGAAACGGCCGCGTTTTGCCTCGCTCATCTCGTCTCGCGAATGCAAGGTCAGACGCGCGTTTTCCACACCCAACACATGCGCCATGATCGCGCGGCTGTCTCGGGCGGGGTCGACAATTCCATCCTTGAGCAAGATCGCATTCGCTGCGGCAATTTCAGCCTGAACGCTCACTCACCCATCTCCGCCAACGCGGTGGCCTGCGCGTCCTGTATCAACCCGTCAATAATCTCGTCCAGTTCGCCCTGCATCACCGCATCCAGCTTATACAGCGTCATATTGATACGGTGATCCGTCATGCGCCCTTGCGGGAAATTATAGGTCCTGATGCGTTCACTGCGATCCCCCGATCCAACCTGAGACGCGCGATCCGCGCTTCGCTCGTCATGCAGCTTTTTTCGTTCGGCATCATACAACCGCGTCTTCAGAACCTGCATCGCGATCTCGCGGTTGCGATGCTGTGATTTCTCGGCGCTGGTCACGACGATACCGGTCGGAATATGCGTAATGCGGACGGCGGAATCCGTGGTGTTGACGTGCTGGCCACCCGCACCCGAGGCGCGCATGGTGTCGATCCGGATGTCATTGGCGTTGATCTGGATATCGACATCTTCGGCTTCCGGCAGCACCGCGACTGTGGCTGCCGACGTGTGGATCCGCCCGCCGCTTTCGGTTTCCGGCACGCGCTGGACACGGTGCACACCACTTTCATATTTCATCCGCGCAAAAACGTTCGGCCCTGCTATGCGGGCAATGACTTCCTTGATGCCGCCCAGCTCGGATTGACTTTCTTCAAGAATTTCAAACTTCCAGCCGCGGTTCTCGGCGTATTTCTGATACATTCGCAACAGATCACCGGCAAACAACGCAGCTTCATCGCCCCCCGTTCCCGGACGGATTTCCAGAAGCGCGGGCTTGCTGTCGGCGCTGTCACGCGGGATCAACGCCAGCTTTACGGCGGCTTCGGCGTCCGGCAGGCGCGCGCGCAGGTCTGGCAGTTCCATCTCGGCAAGCTCTTTCATTTCAGGGTCGGCCAGCATCGCCTCCGCCCCCTCGATCTCGCTCACCAAGCCCTGATACTCGCGCACCACCTCGACCACGGGGCGCAGCTCTGCATACTCGCGGCTCACAGCGACAAACTCGTCCCCGCCGATTCCCTCGCCCATACGGGCTTCAAGGAATTCAAAACGTTCCGTGATCTGCATCAGGCGGTCATTTGGTATCATTGCATCCCATCCTCTGCGCTGTCCAATTGCGCCATCCAGCCTTCGATACGCGCCCGGTTTACGCCCGTATCCGATTGCCCGAACCGCAAACGCCCGTCGACCTTCAACAGCGGGCCGAACGTGCCTTCGATGGTATCATCGGGGCCTGCGTAAACGGTGGTGTAATCGGGAAACCCCCACAACCGCGACCGCGTGACGTAGGTGATCAGCCCGTCATTAACGCTGCCCGCCAGCCGGGTGGTGCGCGGAGTCGCCAAGATGATCGCGTCCAACTGCTCCAGCACCGTCCCCGGATCGTCGATCTGGCGCACAATCTGGAACCCGCCCGCCGCCGGATAGGTCGCAGGCGGTTTGGGGTAGAATGTCTGGTGCCAGCGCGCCGGATCGGACGGGGCCAGCCGCACATAAACACCGAAGGCCACAGTCAGGCCAACCAGTCCCAAAACGATCGTCTTCAGCATCATTGATCCTTCTGTATTTGCATACAGGGTGTGTACAGCCTGTGCGCGCGTTGTGTACGGGGTCTGTCCCCGAATTCAGCGGTATTTCACCCCGGGCAATATGCTCAGCATCTCGAACATGATGTTCGCCCCCACCAGCGCGGTGTTGCCGCTGGTATCATAGGGTGGCGAAACCTCAACCAGATCACAGCCCACCACGTTCAATCCGCGCAGATTGCGGATCAGTTCCATCGCTTGCATGGTTGTCAGGCCACCAATTTCAGGCGTGCCGGTTCCGGGCGCAAAGCTCGGGTCCAGACTGTCGATGTCATAGGTGATGTAGCAGGGCTGATCACCGATGGACGCGACAATCTCTTTGCCCAGCGACACCAGCGATGTGTGCCACAACTGAGGCGCAAGGCGTTGGTTGAACCCCCAGCCCGCCGCCTCGCTGAAATCCTGCGCCGTATATCCCGTGCCGCGCAGCCCGATTTGCCAGACGTTGGATGCGGTGATCAGCCCTTCTTCATAGGCGCGCCGAAACACCGTGCCATGGGTTTCACGCTCCCCGAACATCTCGTCGATGACGTCTGCATGCGCATCGACATGCACCAACGCAAGGGGGCCGTACTTTTTCGCCATGGCTCGCAGGATCGGCAGCGTCAGGGAATGGTCCCCGCCCAGCCCCATCGGGATGACAGGATACTTTAAGATATCCTCGTAAGTCTTTTGGATAATTGATAAACTATCAGTCAGAGAAAACGTATTGATCGCCACATCGCCAAGGTCCGCGCAGTTCAGACTGTCAAATGGCGCGGCCCCTGTCTGGATGTTATAGGGCCGGATCATCGCGCTTTCCTGGCGCAGCTGTTTGGGGCCGAACCGCGTGCCGGACCGCCAGCTTGTGCCGATGTCCATCGGGATGCCGATGAACCCCACATCAAGGCCGTCAGCACTGGCCGCTTCGGGCAATCGCATAAACGTCTGTGGCCCCGAAAACCGCGCCAGATCGTTACCGCTGATGGGTTGGTTCGCCATCAGCTTTTCCTTTTGTTCCAAAGCGCCAGACAACACAGCTCGAACGCGACATGCGCGCCCGCCACCGCCGTCACTCCGCCCGCGTCATAGGCGGGAGACACTTCGACGACATCACCGCCAACCATGTTGATCCCCGCCAGATCGCGCAGCATCGCCGCCGCCTGCCAGCTTGCCAGACCACCCCACACCGGAGTTCCGGTTCCGGGCGCAAACGCAGGGTCCAGCGCGTCGATGTCAAACGTCACATAGGTGGCCCCGTCCCCGACGATTTCGCGCGCCCGCGCCGCTGCCCAACCGGAGCCTTTTTCATGCACCGTGCGCGCATCGATATATTCAATGCCGCAATAATCCTCGCATTCCGTGCGAATCCCGATCTGGACGGACCGCGCGGGGTCAACCAACCCCAGCTTCACCGCCTTATACATGAACGTGCCATGGTCGATCCGCTCCATATCGTCGTCCGCCCACAAATCACTGTGCGCATCAAACTGGATCACGCCCAGTGGTCCGTATTTCGCAGCATAGGCCTTCAGGATCGGCAGCGTGATGAAATGATCCCCGCCCAGCGTCACCGTCCCCGGGCCTTGCACCAGAATTGCGGCAATATGCGCCTCAATCGCCGCCGGCGTCCCCGCGATATTGGCATAATCAAACGCCAGATCGCCGTAATCGGCGATGGCGAACTCCCCCAGCGGGTCAAACCCCCAGCCATAGGGCGGATCATAGGGTTGCAAGGTCGAGGCCTCGCGGATCGCGCGCGGGCCAAACCGCGTGCCGGGCCGGTTGGTCACCGCCTGGTCAAACGGCACGCCAGTGACGCAAAGGTCCACGCCCGCCAGATCCTTGGTGTATTTGCGCCGCAAGAACGACGTCGCCCCGCCAAACGTGTTTTCAAACGCGCAGCCCTTCAGGTCATCGCGCGTAAAGGCCAGATCGACCTGTTGTGTTGCATCTTCAAGCGCCATTCACTTTGCCTCCAGCGGTAATGCACGTTCCGCAAGCCGCGCAAAAAACGACGCGCCATAAGGCGCGGTCGCATCATCGAAATCATAATCGGGCGTGTGCAGCCCCGCGGTTTCGCCATTGCCGACGAACAAATAGGCCCCCGGCCGTTTCTCAAGGAAATAGGCGAAATCCTCGGCCCCCATCTCACGGCCTGCATCATCTGTCACAATGCCCTGTGCGGCAACATCGCGCGCCACATCTGCGGCAAACGCGGCCTGCTCGGGGCTGTTGATCGTGGGCGGGAACCCTTCAACGTAACGCAGCTCGGCCTCGACGCCGAAGGACGCAGCCTGCCCTGCAACCAGTTCGGCCATGCGGCGTTTCACCATGGCCTGCACGTCCTTATCAAACGTGCGCACCGTGCCGCCCAGATAGGCGGTATCGGGGATCACATTATCCGCCGTGCCCGCATGGATCATCGTCACCGAAACCACCAGATCATCAAGTGGCCGGTGATTGCGGCTGACGATCGTCGCCATGGCCTGCGCAATCGACACCGCGGCCACAACAGGGTCGCGGGTTTCATGCGGGTAGGCCCCATGCCCGCCAAGCCCATTGATATCAACATGAAACGTATCCACCGCAGCCATGATCGGGCCAGGTGTGGTGTAAAATTCGCCAACAGGCCGCCCCGGTGCGTTGTGCAGCGCGTAAACCTCGGACACATCAAACGTCTCCAACATGCCCTCCTCAACCATCAGTTCCGCACCGCCGCCCGTTTCCTCGGCGGGTTGGAAAATCAACGCGATACGCCCCTTGAAATTGCGGGTTTCCGCCAGATAGCGCGCCGCCCCCAACAGCATCGTGGTGTGCCCGTCATGCCCGCAGGCGTGCATTTTTCCGACGTTCCGGCTCGCCCACGCGGCGCCCGTGCTCTCCGTGATCGGCAGCGCGTCCATATCGGCACGCAACCCGATCGTCGGCCCTTCGCCCTGCCCGTTAATGATCCCGATAACCCCCGAAATCGCCACCCCCTCGTGAATCTCGTCGACTCCGAATTCACGCAGCCGCTCAACCACGAACGCAGCCGTTTCATGGCACTGCTGGCCCAGCTCGGGGTGCTGGTGCAAATGGCGCCGCCACTGCGTCATGTCGTCGGCAAAGGCAGCGATACGGTTGATAACGGGCATGGTGGACCTCGATGCTTGGGAACAATAAGCTAGTCTTTCACTAATGGAGCCGCCCCTCAATGCCCGAAAACGCCCTGATCCATTCCACCGACCCCGCGCGCCAGATGGACCGCCTTCTGGCGATCATGCGCGCCCTGCGTGACCCCGCCACCGGCTGCCCCTGGGACATTGAACAAACGTTTGAAACCATTGCGCCCTACACCATCGAAGAAGCCTATGAGGTCGCCGACGCCATCGACCGCGGGGATATGGATGACCTGAAGGGCGAACTGGGCGATCTGCTTTTCCAATCCGTATTTCACGCACAAATGGCCCATGACGCAGGACATTTCGACTTTAGCGATGTGGCCCGCACAATGTCCGACAAAATGGTCGCCCGGCACCCGCATGTCTTCGGCGACGAAAACCGCGATAAATCAGCCGACCAACAAACCGCCGATTGGGAGAAAATAAAGGCCGCTGAACGCGCGCACAGAAACGAGACCCGCACGCTGGACGGGGTCGCCATCGGCCTGCCCGCCCTGCTGCGCGCGCTCAAGCTGCAAAAACGCGCCGCACGGGTGGGGTTTGATTGGCCCGATCTCCGGTTCGTGATCGACAAAATTGCCGAAGAAGCCCGCGAGGTGATGGAGGCGCGCGACACGCTCACTAAGGACGAAGTGCGCGAAGAAGTCGGGGACCTGTTGTTCGTCATGGCCAATTTCGCCCGCCACCTCGATGTGGACCCCGAAGACGCCCTGCGCCGCGCAAATGCCAAGTTCCAGCGCCGGTTCGAATTCATCGAAGACGCGCTGGCCCGCGACGGGCGCAAACCCACCGACAGCGACCTTGCTGAAATGGACGCCCTGTGGGACGCCGCAAAGCGCGCCGAGAAAACCTGACAAAAATCGTCAGGCTGCGACCGCCTGCCACATCCCCGAACGACGCGGGCGTCCCATATGCCTTTGCATGAGCATTTTGACACCCATCCCGCCCTCCACGCCGCTGCTGAAGCGGGCCTTTTTCGCAATCCCCCTGATCGGCTGGCTGGCACGTGACGTGCTCTATGGCGACAGTGATAATATCTATTATCTGTTGGTCGTTATCGCGACGCTGATCATCATTTCGGTCAGCATCTGGGGCCTGCCCGCACTGGTCTTGAAGGCACTGGCCTTCGTGCCGTTCTACATGATTTTCCTGATCGTCGTCTCGTCCCCTTGGACCCCGAACCAGTAAAGGCTATTGCGCGGCTTTTTCTTCCAGAAGCAGCCATTCTTCCTCGGCGTCCGATAGCTTTGCGTGGCGTTGCACCAAAGCATCGGTCGCCTTTTGGAATTTCACCGGTTCCGCGGTGAACAATTCGGGGTCCGACATCAACTCTTCGAGCTTGGCAATTTCCGCCTCAAGGCGCGCGATCACCGATGGAAGCTCTTCCAAACGGTGCTTCTCGGTGAAACTCAGCCCATCGGAAGGGGTGTCGTGGGCCGCGCTGCCCTTCGGCTTTGATTTCGCCGTTTTGACGGCGATCGGGGCGTCTTCGGCACGCTGGTTCTGATAGTCCGTCCAGCCGCCCGCATAGGTCACCGCACGCCCGTTGCCTTCCATCGCGATGGTTGTCGTCGCCACGCGGTCGATGAAATCCCGGTCATGGCTGACCAGCAAAACCGTGCCGGCGTAATCACCAAGCAGGTCTTGCAACAAATCCAGCGTTTCAATGTCCAGATCGTTGGTCGGCTCGTCGAGCACCAAAACGTTGCTCTCGCGCGCCATCAGCCGCGCCAACAACAGGCGTGCCTTTTCACCGCCCGACAGGGACCGCACAGGCGCGCGCACCTGCGCTTCATCAAACAGGAATTCCTTGAGGTAGCCAACAACATGCTTGGGCTGGCCGCGCACCATAATCTGGTCCGCCTTGCCGCTCACCGCCATGGAAGGGTCCGTCGTCAGATTGTCCCACAATGTGGTCTGCGGATTCAGCTGCGCCCGCGCCTGATCAAACACAGCAATCTCAAGGTTGGTGCCGTGTTTGACATGGCCTGCATCAGGTTCAACTTCACCCAGCAACATCTTGATAAGTGTCGTTTTTCCCACCCCGTTCGGCCCGACAAACGCAACGCGGTCGCCGCGCTGGATGGAAATATCGAAATCCTTGACGATGGTCTTGCCGTCAAATTCCTTACACAACCCAACCGCCTCGATCACCTTCTTGCCGGATGTCGATCCCGCCTCAAGCGCCATCGCCGCCGTGCCTTGCCGTTTGATCTGGCTGGATCGTTCGGCGCGCAAATCCTGCAACGCCCGCAACCGCCCCTGATTGCGCGTGCGCCGCGCCGAAATACCCTCGACAGCCCACCGCGCCTCTTCCTTGATCTTGCGGTTCAGCTTGTGGCGCTGCATGTCCTCGTCTTCCCAGACCTTGTCACGCCATTCCTCGAAATGGGCAAACCCCTGTTCCTGACGGCGCACCTTGCCGCGATCAATCCACAAGGTTGCGCGGGTCAAGGCGTTCAAGAACGCCCGGTCATGCGAAATCAGCACAAACCCGGTCTTGGTGGTGCTCAACTCGCGTTCCAGCCAGCGGATCGCCTCGATGTCCATGTGGTTTGTCGGCTCGTCCAGCAGCATCAATCCGGGTGCTTCGGCCATCAACTTGGCCAGTGCCGCGCGCCGCCGCTCACCTCCCGAGGCAACATTCACGTCGCGCGCAGGGTCAAACTTCAACCCCTCGGCCACCGCATCGACCCGCCAACTGTCAGACGCATCCAGGCCGCTGGACGCATAATCGCCCAATGTGGCGAAACCTTCCATCGTCGGCTCTTGTTCCATGTAGCCCACAGACACGCCCGGCGCCGCAACAACGCCCCCCTTGTCCACTTCAACAAGACCCGCCATCACCTTGAGAAGTGTCGACTTTCCCGATCCGTTGCGCCCGACAAGCGCAACCCGGTCTCCGGGCTGAACCACCAGTGACAGGTCCGAAAACACCGGATCCCCCCCAAAGGTGAGTGATATATCTGTAAGCTGTAAAAGGGGTGTGCGTGCCATAAGCGTCTGCTAGCCGCCCCGTATGGCCTGCGCAACCCCTGCTTCATCTGGCCCGTTAAACTCCCGCCGGAGGCTCCACGTTCGCCGGCTGCGCCACCGCGCGAAAGGCGCGGGCCCGCAGCGGCGGAATGGACGCAATCTCAAGCGCTGTAAACACATGCAACTTGTTCATATCGCGGTCGATCACCGCATGGTCGCTGACCCAGCCGCCCATGCTGAGATATGTGCGCAACAACGCGGGCACCTGTGCAAGGCCCGCCCGCCGGTCCGTCACAGCGCGCGCCGTTTGCGCATAGCGCACACACTCGGGCGCTTTTTCCTCGGGGCGCAGCGCATCGGGCGCCAAATGCCCCGCCGCCAATACATCAAACTCCTGACTGTAGGCGCTGGCATCCGTGCCCGAAATAGACGAACAGCCAAACAACATCCCCGCGCCGCGCAAGTCCACGAAAGCCGCCAGAAGGCCCCACGCCAGCCGCAACACATCAGGGTCGCTCGCATCGGGATGCACACAGAACCGCCCCAGTTCGACCAGTGGCGCCCCGATCATAGAAAATCGTTTTAAATCATAGTATTGCGCCGAGTAACTTTGGCTGATGTCCGCACCACTTGCAAATGCCATCACGCGAAAACAACAGACGACCGCGCCATCTGCATCCTCGACCACACCGTGATCGCACAGCGCATCAAACCGGTCGCTTTCGATCCCGCCCGCCAAATCCGCCCGCCCTGCCATCTGCACAAACTGCAAATGACGCAACCGCTGCGCGCGCACCAGATCCGCGCTACCCGACGTGAACCGGGCGACATAGCGCCCCCGCGCAATCGGGGGCGGCACCGGACTGATATGATCCTTGGCCATTGTGGGCTGGCCCCTATCCGAAACCGGCGGCTGGCCGCCTGCTCACGGCTCGCCCAGAAAATCACCGGCGTTGAACTGCCCGATAGAGCCGAACAGCTGACGGATGAACGTCGTATCGCGCACGTTGTCTTGCGTCACGCGCCGCGACAGCGCCACAACCTGCCCGTTTTCCAACCCGAAGCGCTCGACGTTGCTCACAACACCGTCGCCATCAAACCGGATCGCCACGACTTCACGCTCGATTTCGCGCGGCTCGAGCGGGCCAAGCAGACGGAACCGGCTTTCCACATAGAAGAACCCGCCATCGTTCAGCACACCGCCCGCTGTGGGCGGCCCGACGATGTCAGCCACCGTGTCGCGTGTATCCACGCCCACCAGCACCTCGGCCAGTTGATCATCGGACGGCGCATAGCCGTGATTACGGTATAATGTCGTGCATCCCACTGCCATAAGCAGCGCACATCCCGTCAAAATGGCACGTGTCTTGCGACCTGTTCGCTTCATGCTTACCTCTTGCCTATGGCGCCCATGGCTTTTAGGTGGGCTTTTAACGCATTTACAGCCAAGCGGCGACTTTATTCAAGGGTGCGAGACATGTCCGACCTTCCAAGCCAGATAATCCGCCTCGCCGACCTGCCGAGCCGCAAGCGCACACAGTTCAAAATCGAACCCGATGCAGATGCCCGCAAGGCTATTGCACAGGCGATTGACGTGCTGGCCATCCGAAAACTGCGCTTTGAAGGCGCTCTGATTCCCACGAGCAAGCACGATTGGCGCATCGAGGCTACATTGGGCGCGACCGTGCAACAGGCCTGCGTCATCACGTTGGAGCCCGTCACCACCCGCATCGACGAGGACGTCACACGCACCTATGCCGCCGACGAAGACATCCCGAGCGGTGAGGAATACGAGCTGACCGAAGACAATGACGCCGACCCGCTGCCCGAAACCCTTGATCTGGTCTCGGTGATGGCCGAGGCGCTGTTGCTGGCCCTGCCACCCTATCCACGTAAAGACGGCGCAGAACCCGGCGCTGTCGCCTTTACCGAACCGGGCAAAGCCCCGATGACAGACGAAGATGCGCGCCCCTTTGCGGGCCTTGCAGCCCTGCGCGCAGGCCTTGAAAACAAGGATGACGACGACGCATAGCCGCCCTTCGGCGCGCCTGCGTGAAAATGGTTGCACAAATA
>CBFHGD010000035.1:0-18941 GCA_965655275.1 Octadecabacter sp.
GCCTTCAAGACCCGTCATGCCCCCTGCGTCACCGCGACCCCTTCAGGATGTCCATATCACGACGGTCCTTTTTGGTCGGGCGGCCGCCAACTCTATGTTCTAAAGGGTCAATTCTTGGCTCACGGGCCGGGGTCAAATCTTCGTACAGGGCTTGGGCTTCGGGCGCCGGTCCGCGCCGCACGCCCAGCGCCAGAACCTTGACGATGCGCACTTCGTCTTCCTTTGGGAATGTCAGAACAACACCGGGGGCGATGGCGCGGCTGGGCTTTGACACCGGCGTGCCGTCCACCCTGATCCGCCCCGACTGCACCAGCTTGGTGGCCAACACGCGCGACTTGAAAAACCGCGCGTGCCACAGCCATTTATCAAGGCGTATCGTTGCGGCTGCCTCGCTCAATCGCGCTTGAGCCCGGCCAAGGCCGCGGCGAACGGATTGTCAGGGTCGATCGCCTTTTCTTTCTTGGGTGGGCGCGCCTGGAACTTCTGCGCCTTGTCGCCGCCCTGTGGTTTGCCACCACGTTTGCCTTTGGGTGGGCCCTTGCGTTGTGGCTTGTCACCCTGCGGGCGATTGGCGGGGCGTTTGGGCGCCCATGCGAAGGTGTAAAACACCTCCATTTCGGGGCCAGTGACTTCGGGGCTAGAGTCTTCGGGGCCTGTGTCTGCGGCTTTTTTCGCGGGTTCGCCGGCATCTGCGCCAACCGGTGACTCGTCCGCCGCGGACGCTTCGGTGGCGGCTTCTTTCGCGTCAGCACCGGCAACAGGTGCGGCCTTCACCTTCTCGCGTTCTCCTTTGGTGGCCTTATATCCAAGCCCTTCCATCAGGTTGGCGAACTGTTCCAACGTCATACCCGAGATAGACAGCATATCCGCCGTTGCCTCAAACCCTGCACGGGTGTTCTGCTCGCGCAGCATATCGGCCAGCCGTTCCAGCATATCAATGCGGATCGCACGATCCCCGGCGGCCCGGTAGCCCGACATCGCGTAGGTGCCCGGCTCCAGCCCCTCCACCGTTGGCACTGTCACCAAACCGGGCGGCGGTGCTTCGGGGAAGTCCTGCAACCCTTTGGCAAGGCTCCACAATACCAGTCGCAACCGGGTTGGCGCCGGTTTCAGCAACAGCGGCATAAAGATGGTGAACTGGCCAAACCGCACACCGTGTTTGCGCAGCGCGCCGCGCGCGTCCTGCTCCAGCGCCTTGACCTCGTCCGCAATCTCGCCGCGCGGGATAATGCCGAAGTTCTCGATCATACGAAAGGCAAAGCCCTTGGCGGGGGCGGGCAATGTCTCGTCGTCGCGCATCTTGATCATCGGTTCGAATGCGGTCGCGATCTTGCGGTCGATGAAATGCTGCAAACGGCGCTGGACCTTTTCGGCCACCTCACTGCCGGCTTCGTCATCCACAAACGCCTGCGCCGTCGGTTTCAGCGGGTCTTGCCCCGCCACCAGTTTGCCGACAGCATCGCTGCCCCACATCAATCCACCTTGTTCGGTGAAATCAATCTCGGTGTCCGGCGCGTTGTAAAACCGGTCGCTGCGCAGATGAAATTGCGGCGCCAGCGCCTGAATGGAGGCGGCGCGAAGGGTCTTGGCCTCTTCCGGCGTCGCGGATCCGTCCTGACGGAACCGGAACCCTTCGATTTTCCCAACAAACTGTCCTTCGACAGTCACTTCACCTTTGTCGTTTACGTCAGCCACCAGGCTCTCCTTTTGGTTGAGCCGCCGAAGGAGCACGCTCGTCCGCCGGTCCACAAATCTTGCTGTCAGGCGTTCGTGTAACGCGTCTGACAATCGGTCTTCTACAGCCCGAGTCGCGTCGCGCCAATGGCTTTCGTCCTCAACCCAGCCTTTGCGTTGCGCCACATAGGTCCATGTGCGGATATATGCCAACCGTTTGGACAGCGCGTCGATGTCCCCATCCGTGCGATCGATCCGGTTAACACGTCCGGCCAGCCATTCGTTCGGCACACGGCCCTTTTCATGCAGGAAATTATAAATATCGATCAACAGGGTCGCGTGTTCGGCATGGCTGATGCCGCGAAAATCGGGGATGCGGCAGACATCCCACAACAAATGCACCGACGGGCCGTCCGTGGCGCGCGCCGCGACTTCGCCGTGCGCACTTACCGCCTTGAGCGCGCTCAGATCATCGCTTTCGCGCACGCGGGTCAGCCACGGGTCGTCCGTGCGCTCCTCCAACGTCTGGATCAGGCGGCTGACGGACCCGAATTGCAGCCGCGCATTGCGCCATTGCAGTTTTTTCACCGGCGCGAACTTGTTGACCGTGATCGCATCGACCACGCCCGCGTCCAGGTCCGGCGCCTCGCCCGTCACACCAAAGGTGCCGTTGTTCATATGCCGCCCGGCGCGCCCCGCAATCTGGGCCAGCTCGTTTGGCATCAAATGGCGCATGCGGCGGCCGTCAAATTTGGTCAGCGATGAAAACGCGACGTGGTCGATGTCCAGATTCAGCCCCATGCCGATGGCATCCGTCGCCACGAGGTAATCCACATCCCCGTTTTGATACATCTCGACCTGCGCGTTGCGGGTACGCGGCGAAAGCGCGCCCATGACCACGGCTGCGCCCCCCTTTTGGCGGCGCAAGAGCTCGGCGATGGCATATACATTCTCAACCGAAAACCCGACAATTGCAGATCTTGGCGGCATGCGGCTTATCTTTTTGGAACCTGAATAGGTGAGCGTGCTAAAGCGTTCGCGTTTCAGGAATTCCGCCTCGGGCACCATGGATGCAATCGCGCCCCACATGGTCTCCGCACCCATGAAAAGCGTCTCGTGCAGCCCGCGCATGCGCAACAGCCGGTCGGTAAACACATGCCCGCGGTCCGGATCGCCGCACAGCTGGATTTCATCAATCGCCACGAAGTCCGCGCCAATTTCCTGCGGCATCGCCTCCACGGTGCAGACCCAGTATTTCGCCCGTGGCGGCACGATGCGTTCTTCGCCCGTGACCAGCGCGACCACACCTGGCCCGCGCACCGCGACAATCCGGTCATAGACCTCGCGCGCAAGCAGACGCAGCGGCAGGCCGATCACCCCTGTGCGATGGCCCAGCATCCGTTCAATTGCATAGTGGGTTTTGCCCGTATTCGTCGGGCCCAACACCGCTGTTACGCGCCCTCGGGTCGCCATCATCACATCCTCGACAAAACCGACTAGAGCGTCTCGCCCCGCAATTGCACTTCAAGACGCCCGATCATGGCCGCCACTTCGGGGTCGTTCGGAACAAACTCCGCGATTCTGCGCCAGACGTCCAACGCATCTTCGGGTCGCCCGATTTCTTGCAGCACCACAGCCACCCCAGTCATCGCACCGAAATGGCGTGGCTCGAGCACCAGCACCTGTCGCAAATCATCAATCGCAGGGCCGTAAAGCCCTAATTGATAATAGGCCGTGGCGCGGCCGTTGTAGGCTTCGGCGAAATCCGGCGCATGATCGACCAATGCGGTGAAATGTTCCACCGCAACCTCTGGCGTGCCCGCCTCAATCGCGTCTTCACCCCGCCGCAGCAACAAATCCATCGCGGCAGAGCCTGATTTGCTCCACTCCGTGACAATTTGACCCTCGATGCGGTCCACCGCCTCGGGTTCCGCCTCAAGCAATTGTTCAAACAACAGGTCCAGACGCTCCGATTGCGTGACAGTTTGGGCCCACACAGGTGTGGAAATCCCTACTCCCAAAAGAAGTGCCGTAGCGATAAGTTTGTGAAGGTGTTTCTTAATGCCCATAATGGACAGTGTAGCGCATCACGCGCCCGATACCAGAGGCCCCAAGGCCAAACGCACCACCAAACGCGTTCACGATTGCGCGGGCATAACACGAGGAAAAGAACCACCATGAGCGACGTAATTAAAGAAGCCGTAAACGCCCTGAACGCCAAGATGGGCGATGGCGGCTTTGACGGCACGGCGAAATTCGACATCGAAGGCGAAGGCACGATTGTGATTGATGGCACTGGCGCGCGCGCATCTGACGATGATGCAGATGTCACGCTGTCTGCCTCAGCCGAAACGTTCAAGGCCATTCTGGACGGCGAACAAAACCCCACATCCGCCTTCATGACCGGAAAACTGTCCGTGGACGGCGACATGGGCCTCGCCATGAAACTTGCCGGCGTGTTGAGCTGATATGGCCGGCGCGGCACCCTACTACGCTGATATTGCAGGAAATCCTGACGGGGTTTGCCATTGGCTGACCACGCGGGACGGGGTGCGCATTCGCATGGGCCACTGGCCGTTGGCGGATGCGCAGGGGACGGTCCTGATCTTTCCCGGTCGCACCGAATACATCGAAAAATATGGCCGCGCCGCGGCGGAATTCGCCAAACGGGGCTTTGCATCCGTGGCGGTCGACTGGCGCGGTCAGGGCATTGCCGACCGCCTGCTGGACAACCGCGCGGTTGGCCACGTTGATCTGTTCACGGACTACCAGATGGACGTCGATGCCGTCGTCACGAAGATGAAATCACTTGGCCTGCCCGAACCCTACCACCTGCTGGGCCATTCCATGGGTGGCTGCATCGGATTGCGCGCGCTTCACGATGGATTGGCCGTTCAAACGGCGGCCTTTTCAGCCCCCATGTGGGGAATCAAAATGTCACCCGCCCTGCGCCCGATTGCCTGGGGACTGAGCTCGGTCAGCAAACCGCTCGGGTTTAGCGGCGTTTTTGCCCCCGGCCAGCAGGCAGAAACCTATGTGTTGCGCGTCGGGCTTGACGAAAACACCCTGACATCGGACGCAACAAATTTCGACATCCTTCAATCCCAGCTGAAACTGCACCCCGAACTGGCGCTTGGCGGCCCGTCCTTGCACTGGCTCAACGAATCCTTGCGCGAAATGCGCACGCTGTCGCAAATGCCATCCCCCGATGTGCCATCGGTCACGTTTCTGGGCAGCGAAGAGGCGATCGTTGATTGCGACCGTATCCATGATCGGATGAGCCGCTGGCCGAACGGCACACTCGTCCTGCTGGAAAACGCCCGCCATGAGGTGTTGATGGAAACGCCGGCCATTCGTGCAGGTGTCTTTGATGGCGCGGTGGAGCTGTTTCGCGCCCGCGCGCGCCAAATCGCCTAAGCGCCTCTCCCTGACGTCACCCACCATAGGCAACTCGGCAGACAGATCGGCGCGGGCCAGCTGGCAAATGCCGCCGCGCGCGCCTACATAAGGCAAAACACACACAACGAGGCCCCCATGATTGACCCACGCACCTTTGACGCCAACGCAACATCCGGCACACCGTTTGGCGCGCTGCCCGAATGGGACCTGAGCGATCTTTACACCGCCCCCGACGCCAAGGAACTCAAGCGCGATCTCGACTGGTTGGAGGAGGCCTGCCGCAGCTTTGCCGATGATTACGAAGGCAAATTGGCCACGCTGGACGCCGCCGCGCTACTGGAGGCCGTCAAACGCTATGAACAAATCGATATCATCGCGGGGCGCATCATGTCCTTTGCGGGCTTGCGGTATTACCAACACACAACGGACCCCGAGCGCGGCAAGTTCATGTCCGATATGCAGGATAAAATCACCACCTACACCACGCCGCTGGTGTTTTACGGGCTTGAATTCAACCGCCTTGACGACACCCATGTGGCTGATTTGCTGGCCGCAAACGGCGACCTTGCCCGCTACAAGCCGATCTTTGATCGCATGCGCGCGATGAAACCCTACCAGTTGTCGGACGAGATGGAAAAATTCCTGCACGATCAATCTGTTGTCGGGGCGTCAGCCTGGAACAAACTGTTCGATGAAACCATCGCTGCCTTGAAATTCGACGTTGACGGGACCGAGATGAACATCGAAGCCACGCTCAACCTGTTGTCGGAACAAGACAGGGCAACCCGTGAAAAAGGCGCGCGCGCTTTGGCGCAGGTGTTTGGCAAGAACGTCGGGTTGTTCGCCCGCGTCCACAACACGCTGGCCAAAGAAAAAGAGATCGAGGATCGCTGGCGCGGCCTGCCCACACCGCAAACCGGCCGCCACCTGTCCAACCACGTCGAGCCCGAAGTGGTCGAGGCCCTGCGCAACGCTGTGGTCGACGCCTACCCGCGCCTTTCCCACCGCTATTACGCGCTCAAGGCCAAATGGATGGGGCTGGACACCATGGAAGTCTGGGACCGGAACGCGCCCCTGCCCATGGAATCCGACCGCACAGTGGATTGGGCAGACGCCGAAAAAACCGTCATGGACGCCTACAGCGCGTTTGATCCGCGCATGGCCGACCTCGCCAAGCCGTTCTTCACCGATGGCTGGATCGACGCGGGCGTCAAAGACGGCAAGGCACCCGGCGCCTTTGCCCACCCGACCGTCACCACCGTGCATCCCTACGTCATGCTCAACTACTTGGGAAAACCCCGCGATGTCATGACCTTGGCCCATGAATTGGGCCACGGCGTGCATCAGGTGCTGGCGGCAGAACAGGGTGAATTGCTGTCCTCCACCCCGCTCACCCTCGCGGAAACGGCATCCGTGTTCGGTGAAATGCTCACCTTCCGCAAACTGCTCGATCAGGCGACCACGCAAGAGGAACGCAAGGTTCTGCTGGCCGGTAAGGTCGAAGACATGATCAACACCGTCGTGCGCCAGATTGCGTTCTACGACTTTGAATGCAAACTCCACGCCGCGCGCGAAGGTGGCGAGCTGACGCCCGATGACATCAACGCATTGTGGATGTCCGTCCAGGGCGAATCCTTGGGCCCCGTGTTCAACTTCATGGACGGCTATGAGACCTTTTGGGCCTATATCCCGCACTTCGTGCACTCGCCCTTCTACGTCTATGCCTACGCCTTCGGCGACGGTTTGGTGAACGCGCTCTATGCGGTGTACGAAGACATGGGCGAGGAATTCAAAGACAAATACTTCGACATGCTCAAGGCCGGCGGCTCCAAACACCACTCCGAGTTGCTCGCCCCCTTCGGGCTGGACGCGTCCGACCCCGCGTTCTGGGCCAAAGGCCTCGATATGATCGAATCCATGATCGACGAGCTGGAAGCGATGGAGTCTTAAACCGCGCGCATCAAGGTTACACAATGACGGACCCTCTGTTGATTTCCGGCCAAATGGTCACCCTTGCCCCCTTCGTCGAAACGGATCGTCGTGCTTTGTTAGAGGTGAGGGTATCGGACGAACAAGCTGCGTTTTCCGGTCAACCGGACGAGGCTTTTGCGCCCGAGTGCGCCCATATGGATATCCACGTGATCCGGCTGGGGGACCGCATTGTCGGTATGTTCCGTATCGATCCGACCTACAGCGCGACCTATCCCTTTGCGGACACCACCGACATTGGCCTTCGCATGTTCATCGTGGATGTTCGGGTGCAGGGCAAAGGCGTCGGGACAGGCGCATGCCTCGCTCTCAGCGCCTATCTGCGCGCGCACTACCAAGCCAGCACGCGCGTTGTCTTAACTGTGGATGAAGGTAATACCGCTGGCCGGGCGGTCTACACGCGCGCGGGGTTTGACCAATGGCCGGATCGCAGTCTTGGCGGGCAACATCGCCCCCAAATCGTTACGAGCATGGATCTGGCAGGGCCCGCCGCATGACCAAACGCAGCCTTAGAAGCCAGATCAGGCGCATGCAGGTGCGCATTCGTCGCCGTGTGCCCCCGGGCTTGCGGTTGGTGCTTGGTATCGTGCTGATCTGTTTCGGGATTGTCGGCTTTCTGCCGATCGTCGGCTTCTGGATGATCCCGCTCGGCATCGCCATTGCCGCGCTCGACGTCGCCCCGCTTTGGCGACGCATCCGTAGCCGCTGACTATTTCAACTGACTGTCCTTGGACACGCGCCGGTTGATGCCCCGCGCGCCTTGAACGCGCTATCTCGCTCGCGCGCATCCGTGCCAACTCGTCTCAGATCGACGCTTCGATCTGCTCGGACACCGCCGCGTCCTTGGCCCAACCGCCTGCCTTAGATCAATCCAACTCCAACGTCTCGTCATGGGCCCCGCAAAACCGCTGCGCAGTTTCGCTACACCCCAGCCGTTGGATTGATTGCATCAATCCAACTCCGTCCAGGGCCACGGCTTCACTTCGGACGCCGCCGTTTGATAGCGCGTGGCCTTGGCAACCCAGATGCCCACATCCGTGCCCAACCCGGCCAGCCGTTCATTGGGCTGTTTCTCGCTCACCAACATGATGATGAACTGGATCACGGCCAACACACCGATGATGGTGCTGGCAAAACTGATCATGAAGGCGATAATGATCATGTAAATCAACCGCGTGAACAGGTTTTCCGCCACGGGTTCGTCAGGCTCACGTTTTGCCGTATTTTCCGGCATCACGTGATCAAATTCATTCGGATCGGCCATCATCGAATCTCCCTAGATATGTGCCAGCCTAACCCGCGGGGGCGGCTGCATAAACCTTATCAATCACCGCTTGCGTCGCGCGTGCATCTTCCAGCGTCCAGCCAAACGGCGCGCCCGTGCGCACGGACCGCCCGAAGGCCTCGACCTGCAGCACGTATTGCGCCACGTCGGGCCAGCGTTCGATACGCATCGAACCATCCGCCTGCGTGATTTCCAAACGCGCCTCGCCGTAGGTGCGCGGGTTGAACGGCGCGGGCACATGGATGCGTCCCTGCGTGCCCAAAATCGTCACATATTGGGTCAAATGCACATTCATCGCCGTCACCCAATGTGCGGTGAACCCGTCAAACCGCGCGCTGGCGCGTGCCATCACATCGACGCCGCCGTCAAAATCAATATCCGCGTGGGTGATCCCGATGGGCTCCTGCCCGGTGGCCAGCCGCGTTGCGCCAATGGTGTAAACGCCGATATCAGGCAGGCAACCGCCCCCCATGGCTGGATCATAGCGCACGTTGGTGCGGTCGGGATTGTTATAAGTAAACACCGCATCAATGTGTTTCACGTCACCAATCGCACCATCGTTGATAAGGTGGCGTACGCGGTGCCATTGCGGATGGTGGACGATCATATAAGCCTCGCTCGCCACCAGCCCCGTCTCATTGCGCAGGGCAATCAACGGATCAATCTGCGCGGCGTTCAAACCCACCGGTTTTTCAACCAGAACGTGCTTGCCTGCCCGCAATGCCTTCATTGCCCATTCAATGTGCATATGGTTGGGCAGCGGAATGTAGACCGCCTCGACACCCCGGTCCGCCAACACATCGTCGTAACTTTCATGCACCCGCAGCCCCGGCGCAAACCCTTCGAACGGGGCTGCCTTTTGCGGATCCGACGTGCCCAACGCCACCAATTGCGCGCCCGATGCCGCATGGATCGCAGGGCCCATGTGTTCGCGCGCAAACTTGCCCGCCCCCAAAATCGCCCACTTCACCGGTTCCGCCATACCGCCCTCACCTTCTCTGGTTCTTAAATACCGCTTATCCGACCATAGCAAAAGGGCGTCAACCTTTCGGTCAGCGCCCTTAATCTGTGCCGGTCAGGCTGTTTCCAGCATGCCCTTTTCTTTGGCGAGGGTTTGCATCTTCTTTTGCAACTTCTCGAAGGCGCGCACCTCGATCTGGCGAATACGCTCGCGGCTAACACCGTATTGTCCGCTCAAATCCTCCAGCGTCACCGTCTTTTCGGCCAACCGGCGTTGGGTCAGAATATCCTGCTCGCGTTCATTCAGAACACCCATGGCCTCGGCCAACAACTCACGGCGGCTTTCCAGTTCGTCTTTGGCTTCGTAATCACCGGCTTGGTCCGCGCTCTCGTCCTCTAGCCAGTCCTGCCATTGCATGGTGCCCTCACCCTCGGACCCCACAGTCGCGTTCAATGACGCATCCCCGCCGGACAAGCGGCGGTTCATGGAAATCACTTCGTCTTCGGTCACACCAAGGTCGGTGGCGATGCGCTGCACGTTCTCGGGGCGCAAATCGCCCTCTTCCAGCGCGCCGATGCGGTTCTTCGCCTTACGCAGGTTGAAAAACAGCTTCTTTTGCGCCGACGTCGTGCCAAGTTTCACCATCGACCACGACCGCAGCACGTATTCCTGAATGGACGCGCGAATCCACCACATCGCGTAGGTCGCGAGGCGGAAGCCCTTTTCGGGGTCAAAGCGTTTCACGGCCTGCATCAGGCCCACGTTTGCCTCCGAAATAACCTCGGCTTGCGGCAACCCGTACCCCCGGTAGCCCATGGCAATCTTGGCCGCCAAACGCAGGTGGCTCGTAACCAACTGGTGCGCCGCATCGGTGTCTTCATGATCGACCCAGCGTTTGGCAAGCATATACTCCTGCTCCGGCTCCAGCATCGGAAACTTGCGAATTTCCTGCATATAGCGGTTCAGGCCTTGTTCCGGCGTTGGTGCCGGCAGATTTGTGTAAGAGCTCATGTCTCGCCCCCCTTGGTTGTTTCCTGCCGTCTATGTTCACGGCCTTAACATCGATATGGGCGCTCCCCGCCCGCATTTCAAGACTGATCAGTTCAGTTTTGTCGTCTTCATGGATCGGACTTAAGGATTAATGAACGCGGTTCCAGATGTGTTTCTGCGCGCTCACGCACATGTGCCGTTCAGGGCCACATTGTTTCAATCCGTGTTTTACGGCATTCACCCGCCAAGGTCGGCGATCAATTGCGTCATATCTGCGGGCATCGGCGCTTCGAACCGCATCATGTCGCCTGTGACAGGGTGTTCAAACCCCAATGTCGCCGCATGCAAGGCCTGCCGTGGAAACGCGCGCGCCGCCGCCTGCCCGGCCTCACCCACCGCTTTTTCGGACAGCTTGCGTTTGCCGCCATAGGTCGGGTCGCCAATCAAACCGTGGCCTGCATGGGCTAGATGCACACGAATCTGATGCGTGCGCCCGGTTTCCAGCCAACAATCCAGCAAAGCCGCAACGCTAGGTGTGCCCAGTGGCTTGACGATGCGCGCCCGCGTCACCGCATGGCGCCCGTTGTGCCAGACAACCGCCTGCTTTTGGCGGTCATGTTTGTGGCGGGCCAGCTGGGTTTGCAACTTCAGCACATTGCCGGGCTCGAACGACGCCCCTTTGACGCCGCGCACGCGTGGATCATTGGCATCGGGCACCCCGTAACAAATGGCGCGGTAATGGCGCTCGACCGTGTGCGCCTCGAACTGCGCGGCCAACCCGTGATGGGCGCGGTCTGTCTTTGCCACAACCAGCAGCCCGCTGGTTTCTTTGTCGATGCGGTGCACAATTCCGGGGCGCTTTTCGCCGCCCACACCGCTCAAGGCCTCTCCGCAATGGTGCAGAAGTGCATTCACCAACGTGCCGCCGGGCGTGCCGGGGGCGGGATGCACCACCATGCCTGTCGGTTTGTTGATGACAATCAGATCGTCGTCCTCGAACACGACATCCAACGGTATATCCTCCGGGGCGACGTGATACTCATCCGCAATTTCAACGGTAATGAACACCGCATCCCCCGCGACAGGCTTGGCCCGCGGGTCCATCACAACCGTCCCGTTCACACGCACCGCACCGTCCGCCAACAGGCGCATCAGACGCGACCGGCTCAGGGACGCATCATCGGGCACATCGCGCGCCAACGCCTTGTCCATCCGCGCGGGCGGGGTCTCGGCAATCATGAACTGAACGGTTTTTGCTGTCATGCCCGCGTCTTAGTCCCAGCGTCGGCCCATGTCACGCTCTGATGGGACTCGACAACATGCCGCACCCTATGCCAGCCTGCATCGGCACCTCGACGTTGCGTTCGAGGAGATTGGGCGAAAGCCACTATCGTTCTGGGAGGAACACATGAAAAACATTACCTTTAAGGCGTTGTCCGTCAGCGTCGCCATGACATTTGGTGCGACCGTTGGCGTCACGTCGGCCTCTGCCGCCGAATGTATCGCCCCTGCCAACCCCGGTGGCGGCTGGGACTTCACCTGCCGCCAGATCGGCAAGATCCTTTATGACATCGGTCAGGTCGACAGCCCCGTGCAGGTCACGAATATGGCAGGCGGCGGTGGCGGGCTTGCCTTCAGCCACGTCGTCAACGAACGCACGGATGACGCTGAGCTGATCGTCGCCGCATCCCAAGCGACCGCAACACGTCTGGCGCAAAACGCCTATGGCGGTGCGACATCTGATCAGGTCCGTTTCGTCGGCGCCATCGGTGCTGACCCGGGCGTGATCGTTGTGGCCGCTGACAGCCCGTTCCAGACGCTGAACGACATGGTTGCCGCTATTCAGGCCGACCCTGCGTCGGTTGCATTTGCCGGCGGCTCTGCCGCGGGTGGCTTTGACCACCTCAAGGTCCTGATGATCATGCAAGACGCCGGTTTTGAGGACATCACGTCCATTAAATACATCGGTGTTGACGGTGGCGCAGATGCGATCACCCAGACCGTCGGTGATTTCACCCAAGGCATGACCGGCGATATGTCCGAAGTTGTCGGCTTCATCGAAAGCGGTGATGTCCGTGTTCTCGCCGTGCTCGCAGAAGAGCGTGTGCCGGGCTTTGAGGATATCCCCACAGCGGTCGAGCAAGGCATCGACGTGGTCGCGGTGAACTGGCGTGGCTTGTATGTGCCAAAAGACATCTCTGACGAAGACTTCAACGCATGGGCAGATCGCCTTCAGGCCGTTGCGGATTCTGACGAGTGGAAACAGGCGATGATGGACAATGGCCTCGCGCCGTTCACCAAAGTCGGCGACGACTTCCAGTCTTGGGTTGATGGTGTGATCGCCTCGACCGAAACACTGTCACGCGAAATTGGTGTTATCCAGTAATGCGTAGCTCTGACCGCGTTTTTGGCGCAGTCGTGATCTTGGGGGCGTTCATCTACGGGATGAGCGCCCTCAACATCGCACAGCCCTTTTTCTCCGACCCGCTCGGGCCACGCTCCTTCCCCATCGGGGTTGCGGTTGTTGCCGGCATTTGCGGCCTCGTCATGGTGTTTTCACCCGACGAGGAACCCGACTGGCCCGAACTGCGCGCGCTGGGTGCCATCGCGCTGTCGACCGCCCTGCTGGTGGCCTATGCTTATGCGCTCAAACCCATGGGGTTCTTGCTGCCCACCGCCATCGCCTCGGCCGTGATCAGCTATCAGATTTCCCCGAACGGACCACGTGCCGTAATCTTCGGTGCCGCCATTTCATTGGGGCTGTTCGCCCTGTTCCGCTGGGGTCTGGGGCTTAGCCTCTTCGCCTTCCCGCGCGATTTTTTCTGATAGGACGCCGCTGATGGATATCCTTGCGAACCTACAACTGGGCTTTGGCATCGCGCTGTCCCCCTGGACGCTGATGCTTGCGGTTGCGGGGTGCTTCATCGGCACGATCGTCGGCGCATTGCCGGGTCTGGGGCCATCCAACGGCGTGGCGATCATGATCCCGCTGACCTTCTCGCTCGGCCTTGACGCCATGTCGTCGCTCGTGCTGCTCACCGCCATCTATTACGGCGCGATGTATGGCGGGCGCATCAGCTCTATCCTGCTCAACATTCCGGGCGATGAACCCGCGATGATGACCTGTCTGGACGGGTATCCCATGGCCAAGGCCGGTAAAGCCGGCGAAGCCTTGGTGATCTCGGGTTTTGCGTCCTTCGTCGGCGCACTGCTGGCCACACTGGGCGTTGCAATCCTTGCGCCTGCCCTGTCACGCATCGCATTCGAATTTGGCCCTGCCGAGTATTTCGCGCTTTATCTGCTGGCCTTCTGCACCCTTGGCGGCATCGCCTCCAACAACCAGGCCAAAGCCGCGTTTGCCTCCTGCCTCGGGATTGGCATCGCGATGATCGGGCTGGACCCGAACGCCGGTATGCCACGTCTGACGGGGGGCAACCTGCACCTATATGACGGCGTTGATTTCCTCGTCGCCATTGTCGGCTTGTTCGCTGTGTCCGAAGTGTTCTTTTTCATCGAAAGTCACGGCAAATCCGGCGCGTCCGGTGTCAAACTCAACAAATTCAAAATTCCGTGGCGCGATATCTGGTCGACCCGTTGGGTGATGATGCGCTCGTCGGTCCTTGGCTTCATCTGTGGTGTCCTGCCCGGCGCTGGCGCCTCGCTTGGCTCCTTCATGACCTACGTGACCGAAAAGAACATCGCCGGCAAAGATGGCGGTTTCGGCACCGGTGTGGCCAAAGGCGTCGCAGCGCCGGAAGTCGGCAACAACGCGGCCGCCGGTGGCGCACTGGTGCCCATGCTCACGCTGGGTGTTCCGGGCTCAGGCACCACAGCGGTGTTGCTGGCCGTGCTGGTCACGCTCAACATCACACCGGGGCCGACGTTGTTTACCAACGAGCCAGAGATCGTCTGGGGCCTCATCGCCTCGCTTCTCATCGCCAACTTCGTGCTGCTGGCGATGAACGTGCCGATGGTAAAGGTCTTCGTCAAAATCCTCGAAGTGCCGCCGGCCCTGTTGATGCCCGCCGTCACCATGATCTCGATGGTCGGAATTTTCTCCCTCACGGGCAGCTATTTCGATCTTATCCTGGTCGTCGCCTTCGGTGTGCTGGGCTACGTCTTGCGCAAACTCGACATCCCGACGGTGCCGGTAATACTTGGCATCCTGCTGGGCGGCAAAATGGAAAAGTCCCTGCGCGACGCGATGGTGCTGTCTGACGGGGACTGGACGTATCTGTTCAGCTCCGGCATCTCGGTCGGGTTGATCGTTGCGGCCGTGCTGGGCTTCATCGCACCGATGTTCCTGCGTCGCATCCTGACCAAACCACAACGCGTAACCGACTGAGATGACGCGGATCCTCATACCTTCAGGTGCTTTGGGCCTCGGCTACGACGGCGTCGCCCTTGCCCGCGCCATCGCCGCCAAACCGGACCTGATCGCGATTGACGGCGGAAGCACGGACAGCGGCCCGTCCTACCTCGGGCGCGGCGTTTCAAAATACGCCCGCGAATCCACCAAGGCAGAGTGGCAAGGGTTGATCGCGGCGCGTGCGCAGGCGGGGTGTCCGCTGGTTATCGGCACGGCAGGCACTTGCGGCACGGACAGTACGGTGGACTGGCTTTATGACATAACCCTCGAAATCCTGTCTGAACTTGGCCTCAGCGCCAAAATCGCGCGGCTCTATAGCGAACAAGACCCGAGCGACATCGCCAAGGCCCCCATCACCCCCCTCTCCGGCGCGCCGGCTGTGGATGCTGGGACGATCCGGACCTGCACCCATGTCGTCGCCCTTGCAGGAGCCGAGCAAATCCAGACCGCGCTTAACACCGGCGCGGATATTATCATCGGCGGACGCACCACGGACACCGCCATCATCGCGGCCTTGCCCCTGGCCAATGGCGATCACGCGGGCGGCGCATGGCACGGGGCCAAGATCGGTGAATGCGGCGCGCTATGTGCGACCAACCCGCAATCGGGCGTGATCCTCGTGGACTTCGACGACACCGGCTTCACCGTCACCCCTATGGCCGACGGCGCACATGCGACCCCCCACACCGTCAGCGCCCATATGCTTTATGAAAACTCCGACCCGTTCATCCTTTTCGAACCCGGCGGGCATCTGGACGTGACAGATGCGACATATACCGCAATCGACGACCGCGCGGTGCGCGTCACAGGCTCCGCTTGGGTGCCTTCGCCGGCCTATACCGTCAAACTCGAAGGCGCGCGGATCACCGGCTATCAGACCATACTGATGGCCCTGCTGCGCGACGCCCGTTACGTCGCCCACGCACAAGACTGGTGCGATGATATCCTGGTGAAACACGCCGCCAAAGTCGCGGATCGTATGGGCCTCGATCCTGCCACATGGTCCGCCGAACTGCGCATCATCGGTCAGGACGCCAATCTCGGTGCGCTGGAAAACCGCGCCAGCGCAGCGAGCGAACTCGGCGTCCTTGCCATCCTGACCGCACCCGATCAGCAAACAGCCAACACCCTTGGCAAACTGATGAACCCCTACCTGCTACACCACCCGCTGACCCAAGCCGAAGAACAACCCACCTTCGCATTCCCGTTCTCGCCCGCCGAAATCGACAGGGGTGCGGCCTATGAATTCACGCTGCATCACGTCCTGGAACTGGCCGACCCGATGGACGCGTTCCGGCTGGAGGTCACGGATGCCTAACGTTGCCCAAATCGTGCAGAAGGTCCGCTCGAAAAACGCTGGCCCGTTCTGGCTCACAATTGATATTTTCTGTGGAACGCCAGAGGCTTACACGCAGATCGTGCAGGGCCTTAGCACGGACCGCATCGCGACCTTGTTCCAGACCACGCCGGAGCAGATCAAACGGTTCGATATGCCCGACCTCAATGTGGTGAAATTCAGCCTGCCGCGCCCCACCATCCAGGGCGCGCGCACCGACCGCGACATGCACGGCGCGGGCTGGGCACCCCTCGTTGCGGAACTGGACATCAACTAAAGCGGCGATCGCTCCGCGTCTTCATCTGGCCCATAAACTCCCGCCGGAGGCTCCTGCCCTATCCGCCAAACCAGCGGTCCACCAACGGCGCGCCCAAAATCACAAACACAATCCGCACCAGATGATGCGCAACAACTACCGCCGCATCCGCCCCCGCAACCAAGGCCACAATTGCCATTTCCGCCTGCCCGCCGGGTGAAAACGCCAAAACCGCCTCGGTGAACGGCAACAGCCCCAGCCGGATCACCGCGGCCGCAAAAACCAGCGACACCAACAGGCTCAACACCGTGAAGACCGCGCCCGCCGTCACGTCGATGCGCAACTCCCGCCACGAAATGCCCGCGTATTTCACCCCCACCGTAAAGCCGATGAAAAACTGCGCCGCCTGGATGGCTTCGGCGGGCGGGCGGTGATGGATCACATCGCCCAATGACAGCCCCGCCGTCAAAAACAGCGGCCCCAGAATTGACGCGCCGAACATCCCGATTTTGGCAGCCCCCCACCATCCCAACAGCCCCGCCAACGCCAGCAACACCAGTTCACGTGGCGGCACCGCGCTGAACGGCGCACCGACTGGCTGGGCCATGTCCACGTCATAAAGGTAGGCAAAGGCAAACGGCAGCGCAGTCACGATGATCAACACCCGCGTCGCATGGATCAACGACAGGGCGCGCACATCCCCGCCCGCTTCTTCGCCAAACAACAGCATATCCTGCAACCCACCGGGCATAGCCGCATAAAACGCCGTGGCATGGTCAAACCCGAACACCCGCCGGAACAGCGGATAGCCCACAGCGCCGATGCAAATCACCAAAGGCGGCATCAACAACAGCGTCCAGATCAAACTGCCCATCTGCGCAAAAAGGGCTGGCGTAATCGTCGCGCCCACCGCCACGCCCAGGATCGTGCGCATGACCATGCTCGCGCGCGGCGTGCCCTTTAGCGGAACGCCAAACAGGGCTGCAATCAAACAGCCCATCAACGGCCCCAACAGCCACGGCAACGGCAGCGCCAGCGCCATAAACACCGCCACACCAAGACCCGAAATCAGGTATGTCAAAACCAAAGCCATAGGATTAAATCGCACGACTTCGCGCGTCTTGAAACCGGATAAACAAAAATTGGGGGGGGTGGTACCGCCTCCCCGGCTTGAACGGGGGACCCCTGGTTCCACAAACCAGTGCTCTAACCAACTGAGCTAAGGCGGCAACAGGGCCGATTTAGCGAGGGCTGAGTGCGATTGCAAGGGGTTCACTGCGCTTTGTGTCCCCCAGCCCGCACGGCCTTGCCTTCAATGGCGCGCGCGGGGTAGATCACCCTTACGCACAGCCAGAGGATCATCGCCATGGGCATCAACGACGAACGCGACATCGAAGCCAACCTGCAAATCGGTCCAACCGATCTGGGGCACGTGCGTTTGTTCATCGAGGGTGATGGCATTGAAATCCCGATGGATTTCTCTCCTGAAGAAGCCGATGAAATCGCACAAGAAATCACCGCCGCAGCAAAGGCCGCGCGCCTGCTAAAGACCCGCTAGATGCCGCCGGTCGCGCTGTGGCGCGTCGCGGGTGTCATGTTTGTGTCCATGTCGCTGATTGTTGGCGCTGACACGGCGGGCAAGGTGTTGTCTGGCGATGGCATCAGCCCGATCTTCGTCGCATGGACCCGTTTTGCACTTGCCGCGCTGGTTTTGCTGCCGTTTTGCGGGTTGCGCCGCGGCGATGCCCCCGTCCTGCGCGACCCGCGCGTCTGGCTGCGCGCGATCCTGATCATGGCCGGCATCTCCTGCATCCTCACAGCCCTGCGCACGGAACCCATCGCCAACGTCTTTGGCGGTTTTTTCATCGGGCCGATCGTGGCCTACGCCCTGTCTGCGTGGCTGTTGAAAGAACGCATCACGCCAACGCGCACCCTGCTGCTCGGGATCAGTTTTATCGGTGTCCTGCTGGTCGTCAAACCCGGCTTCGGCGCAACGCTTGGCATGGGGTTTGCGGTTTTGGCGGGGGTCTCGCACGCTGGCTACATCGTATCGACCCGCTGGATCGCGCCGCTTTACCGCCCACGCCTGCTGTTGATTTCGCAATTGGTCCTCGGGGCGGTGGTGCTGGCACCAATGGGCCTCGCCGCAGCGCCGGACCAGCTGGACGGGGCGGCTCTTGGCCTGATCACGATCAGCGCGCTTGGCTCGGCTTTTGGAAACCTGTTGCTGGTTACGCTGAGCAAAACAACGCCCTCCAGCGTCATTGCGCCGCTGATCTATCTGCAACTGATCTCGGCCACGGCGTTTGGATATCTGGTGTTTTCCGACTGGCCCGACTGGATCAGCTTTGTCGGCCTGACGATCATTTTGACCACCGGCCTTGCCTCCCTCGCCCTGTCGCGCCGCTAAAGCCGCGCCGTCGGGTCGCGCAACGCGTGCAGTCGCTGCGCGGCGGTGCGGGCAAACTTTTGCACCATGACCTTGCGCCGCGCCGGGGCCAGCTTGCTTTCAGGCCCCATGCGCACCACTTCGCCGCCGTAGCCGTCGGCCAATATCAGACCCGTGTTGTTAGGTAACAATTCGGTCGGGAAATCACCATCCACGGCCCAGAAAAACCGGTCACACCATTCCAGATAGCCCTGCCATTTGCTGTCCGCCTGAAAATCCGCGCGGCTGGATTT
>CBFHGD010000036.1:0-18833 GCA_965655275.1 Octadecabacter sp.
CTGTGCCGGCCAGTTTACCGCCTTTCGTCGCGGTATATTCCAGCTCGATCTCTGTTGCGGCACCGTTCCCGTGAATCGCCTTGGGCATCACGTTAAACAACAGTTTCACACCGTGCGATGCCGCCAGATCCTGTTCATAGCGGCTGGCGCCCATCGCATCACGGCCGCGCCTGTAGGCAATCGTTACATTGTCCGCCCCCAAGAGCTTGGATTGCACGGCCGCGTCAACGGCTGTCATCCCGCCTCCAATCACCACCACGTTGCGTCCCACGGGCAGCGCGGCCAGATCGCTGCTCTGGCGCAAGTCTTCGATGAACGACACGGCATCTGCGACGCCGTCCTTGTCGTCACCCGCAACAGACAGGGCATTCACCCCGCCCAACCCGACGGACAAGAACACGGCACCAAATTCACCTGCCAGCTCATCAAGGCTCACGTCCTTGCCAAGCGCGATGCCGGTCTTGATGTCGATGCCGCCGATGGACAGCAGCCAGTCAACCTCGCGCGCGGCGAAATCATCGGTCGATTTATATGCGGCGATTCCATATTCATTCAGCCCGCCCGCTTTGGGTTTCGCATCATAGACGGTCACGTCGTGGCCCAACATCGCCAGACGATGGGCGCAGGACAAACCCGCAGGGCCCGCGCCAACCACGGCGACTTTCTGTCCCGTCGGTTCGGCGCGCACAAAAGGCATTACGCCCTTCGCCATCACCGTGTCGGTGGCATAGCGTTGCAAACGCCCGATCTCGACAGGTTTGCCTTCGGCGAGTTCGCGCACGCAGGCCTGTTCGCACAAATCCTCGGTGGGGCAGACGCGGGCGCACATGCCGCCCAGAATGTTCATGTCGAAAATGGTTTTCGCCGCAGCCTCCGGCGTGCCCGTCGCGATCTGGCGGATGAACAGCGGGATGTCGATATCCGTCGGGCAGGCGGTGATGCAGGGGGCATCATGGCAAAAATAACAACGGTCCGCAGCAACGGCGGCCTCGTGGTTGTCCAGCGGCGCATGCAGGTCGGTGAAGTTTGTATTCAGCTCGTCTGCATCCAGCCGCTGGGCGGCTATTCCGGGTGTATAGGGCGTGTTCATGGCGGCTCCCATTGTCTCGAACTGACCTCACCTTGGCACAGTTTAATTTTTTATCAAATGGTAAAATTATTCCGCATGGGTGCGAAAGAGCTTGGGCAACTTTCGATGGACGGCAGGGCTGACGGGCCTAAGATGCGGGCGAACCGTGAACCCCACTTAACCCGGAGGCCAACACATGCCCGCCTATGCCATCGTCCAAGTGGACGTCCAAGATGCCGATGAATATGCCAAATACGCCGCCCTCGCCGGACCTGCGGTTGCGAAATTCGGCGGGGAGTTTCTGGCCCGCGGCGGTGCTGTCGAAGTCCTGGAGGGCGCCAGTCGCGACCGGTGCGTTATCATCCGGTTCCCCGACATGGACACCGCACGCACATTTTATCACAGCCCTGACTATCAGGCGGCCCTGGCCTTCGCGCTGCCGGTGTCCACCCGCGATTATAAGTTTGTCGAGGGCGTTTAGAAGGGGTTTAATCGCCTTAAGGTTGCTGACAAACTGCGCCCTGCGCAACCACGGAGGACGCCATGAAGGTCAAGGGCACGCATTACAGATCGCTCTGGTGGGACGCGGATAAAGACTCGCTACAGATCATCGACCAGCGCTGGTTGCCGCATGATTTTCGTGTGCAGCCCGTCGAAACGATGCAGGATTTTGTCGATGCGATCGTGCAGATGCGCGTGCGTGGTGCGCCGCTGATAGGGGCAACGGCGGCATATGGTATGGCGCTGGCGATGCGGCTGGACCCCAGCGATGCGCACATGGCGGGGGCCTGGAACACCCTGCACGACACCCGCCCCACAGCAATCAACCTGCGCTGGGCGCTGAACCGGTGTCGCGCGGCGTTGTTGCCATTGGCCACGGGCGACAGGGCTGCGGCCGCATTGAAACTGGCACATGAAATTGCCGACGAAGACGTCGAGATCAACCGCCAGATCGGGCTGAACGGGCTGAAGCTGATCAAGGACATCGCGGACAAGAAACCGAAAGGGGACCCCGTCCGCCTGCTGACTCATTGCAACGCCGGTTGGATTGCGACCGTGGATTGGGGCACTGCAACCTCGCCCATGTATCACGCCCATAACGCAGGCATCCCGCTGCATGTCTGGGTCGATGAAACGCGCCCGCGCAATCAGGGCGCGCTGACGTCCTGGGAACTCGGCAGTCACGGGATTGACCACACCTATATCACCGACAACGCGGGCGGGCATCTGATGCAACACGGGCAGGTCGATCTGGTGATCACCGGCACCGACCGCACCACGCGGCGCGGCGACGTATGCAACAAGATCGGCACCTACCTCAAGGCGCTGGCGGCGCATGACAATGGCGTTCCGTTCTACGTCGCGCTGCCATCCCCGACCATCGACTGGACGGTGTCTGACGGGGTTGGCGAAATCCCGATCGAGGATCGCGGGTCGCGCGAAATTACCCATATCATGGGGCGGAGCGAGGCGGGCGATATCGCAGATGTGCAGGTCACACCCGACGGCACGCCCGGTGGCAACCCGGCGTTTGATGTCACGCCGAACCGCTTGGTCACCGGCCTTATCACCGAACGCGGGATTTGCGATGCGTCCGAGGCCGGGTTATCTGCGCTGTTTCCGGAAAGTGCGGGGTAAGCCATGCAGGATAGCACCACATTGCGCCAGTCCATCATCGACGGTTGCCTCTGGATGGGGCAGGTCGGCCTGAACCAGGGGACGTCGGGCAACATATCGCTGCGCGTTGACGGGGGTGTTCTGATCACGCCGTCCGCTGTGCCCTACACGGCCATGACCCCCGATATGATCTGCAAAATTCCGCTGGACGGGCCGCCCGCCGCGGGGCTGGCTCCGTCAACCGAATGGCAATTTCACCAAGCGGTCTTGCAGGCCCGACCTGATGTTCACGCCGTCGTTCACGCACACCCGCCCCATGCCACGGCGATCGCCATTCAACGGCGTGCGATGCCGGCCGTGCATTACATGATCGCCGCGTTCGGCGGGGCCGATGTGCCCTGCACGGGCTATGCGCTGTTTGGCAGCCCTGCGTTGTCGGACATGGTGGCGGATGCGATGCGCACGCGCCACGGCTGCCTGATGGCCAATCACGGTGCCTTGGCCGCAGGTGACACGCTGGATCGCGCGCTGTGGCGCATGCAGGAGCTTGAGACACTGGCGCAAATGATGCTGTTGGCCGAACAATCGGGCACCCCTGTGATCCTGTCTGACAGCGATATCGACGAGACGTTGATCGCGTTTGACGGATACGGTTTGCGACAGTCGGACGCCTAGCGCTGCAAATCTGGGCCGGCTTCTTTCGAAATCCACGAAGATCATTCAAATTTCGGACGATTTTGTTCGGTTTCTCTTGAGGGTAGGGTAAAACTCAACCAAAAAGGTCGGAATTATCAGGCCCTAAGATCAGGAGTTCGCGTGTCCCTCTTCCTTATCGTCGCTATCCCGTTTTTGGGGGCATTGCTGCCCGGTTTGATGAACTCCGCAGGCAGGCAAGCCGTTGGCGGTGTCACTTTCACCGTAAGCCTTGTGGCGTTCATTGGCCTGATGACCAACCTGCCCGCTATTTGGAATGGTGAGGTCATTCTGGTCGGAGTGGACTGGCTTCCGGTGCTTGGGCTGAACTTCACGTTGATGCTCGACGGGCTCGGGTTCCTGTTTGCCACGCTGATACTTGGCATTGGCCTTTTGATCATTGCCTATGCGCGCTTCTACCTGTCACGCGACGATAATATGGGCGAATTTTTCACCTATTTGTTGTTGTTCCAGGGCGCGATGGTGGGTATCGTTTTGTCCAACAACATCCTGCTTTTGTTGATTTTCTGGGAACTGACGTCGCTGTCGTCCTTCCTGTTGATCGGCTATTGGAAACATCTGCCGGAAGGTCGACAGGGCGCGCGCATGGCGCTGGCGGTTACCGGCATGGGTGGCCTTGCGATGATCGGTGGCATGTTGATGCTAGGTCAGATCGTCGGGTCATATGACCTCAGCGTGATCCTGCAGAACCGCGATCTTATTCAGGCGGACCCGATGTATGTGCCTGCACTGCTGTTGATCCTGTTGGGTGCGTTCACAAAATCCGCTCAATTCCCGTTCCATTTCTGGCTGCCCCACGCCATGGCCGCGCCGACGCCGGTGTCGGCCTATCTGCACTCCGCCACGATGGTGAAAGCGGGTATTTTCCTGATGGCACGGATGTGGCCGGTGCTGTCTGGCACGCCGGAATGGTTTTATATCGTCACGACGGTCGGGCTTGTCACCATGATCCTTGGCGCGGTGATTGCGCTGTTCAAACATGACCTCAAGGCCCTGCTGGCATTTTCCACGGTATCGCACCTTGGCCTGATCACTATGCTTCTGGGCACCGGCACCGCGTTTGGCGCGTTTGCCGCTGTGTTCCACATCATGAACCACGCCACGTTCAAAGCCGCGCTATTTATGTCTGCGGGCATTATCGACCACGAAACAGGCACGCGTGACATTCGTGTGCTGGGCGGGCTGCGCAAACTGATGCCGATCACGTTTATCATTGCGACGCTGGCCGCGCTGTCGATGGCGGGCATTCCGTTCCTCAACGGGTTCCTGTCCAAGGAAATGATGCTTGAAGAGATGGAGCATACCTACCTGTTTGGCCCCGAATGGCTGGTGCCCGCGTTGGCAACGGTCGGGTCGCTGTTCTCTGCGGCCTATTGCTTCCGCTTGATCAGCCACACCTTTCTGGGGCCCAAACGCGAAACCTATCCCGCTGCGCCACATGATCCCGGCGCTGGGCTGTGGTTGCCGCCTGCCATTCTGGTGGTGCTGGTGGTGGTCATCGGTGTGGCGCCGTTCCTTGTTCAGGACTTTGTCATCCTCGTTGCGAAATCCGTCATTGGCGGCGTGGCCGAACTTGAAGTGAAATACATCAAGATCTGGCACGGGCTGGTGCCCGCCTTGTTCATGTCCATTGCTGCGGTCGTCGGTGGCTTGATCCTGCTGGCCCTCTTCAAGCCCCTGTCGCGCCTGTGGGAGGCGGCACCGCGCCCCGAAGCCAAGGATATTTTTGATGATATCATTGCGGCCGTTTCCGGCTACGCGCACCTGCTTGTTCATCCGCTGCACAACGGGGCGTTTACCCGTTACGCGATGATCTTCGCGGTTACGGTCGTGGCTGCGGGCTATCATGCCTGGGCCACCGGAACGGTCGGTGACGTGACCCGCGCGGTGCAACCTGTCGGCGCGGTTGAACTGTCGGGCTGGCTGTTGCTGGTCGCGGCCACTGTCGGCCTTGCATCGCTCCACCACAACCGCCTGCTGGCGCTGATCTTCATCGGTATCGTCGGTCTGATGGTGTCGATCGGCTTTGTGTTCCTCAGCGCGCCTGACCTCGCGATGACGCAAATCACGGTCGAGGTGGTGACGATCATCCTGCTGCTGCTGGCGCTCAACTTCCTGCCCAATCACACCCCGATCGAAAGCTCGACGCTCCACCGTGTGCGCGATGTGATCGTGGCGGGGGCCGCGGGCCTGTCCACGATGGCGCTGACCTATCATTACCTGCTGCGCGATGCGGTTTCCTCGCCAATTTCGCAATTCCACCTCGCCAATTCTTATAAGGGTGGCGGCGGCACGAATGTGGTCAACGTGATCCTCGTCGATTTCCGTGGCTTTGATACCTTCGGAGAGATCATCGTGCTGGGCATCGCCGCGCTGCTGATTTACGCGCTGACAGAGACACTGCTGAACGGCCCCGTGCGCGCACGGTTGCTGAACCGCGTGCCGGACAAACCGCTGTCGGGCACACAGCACCCGATGATGATGGTCGTGCTGACCCGCGTTATTATGCCGGTCGTGATGATGGTCGGGTTCTATATCTTCCTGCGGGGCCACAACGAACCGGGCGGCGGGTTTATCGCGGGCCTCGTCGTGTCGATCGGCTTTGTGATGCAATATATGGCCAGCGGGTTTGGCTGGGCGTCTGATCGCGTGCGCTTCCCCTATCACGGGGTGATCGGCGCGGGTGTCCTGATCGCCGGTCTGACGGGTATCGGGTCATGGTTTGTGTCCAAACCGTTCCTGACGTCCGATTTTACGTATGTGCGCATCCCGCCGTTCCAGGAATTCGAACTGGCAACCGCCGCGCTGTTTGACGTCGGCGTGTTCCTCGCCGTTGTCGGTGCGGTGATGCTGTCGCTTGAAAGCTTCTCGCGCCTTGCGCGGCGCGCCCATGTAAAGGACCCTGAATTGCCCATGGATGTCGATCCGTCGATTGTTGACCCTTCAGCGCAGGAGGGCGTGTAACATGGAAGTTCTCGTTGCATCTGCCGTGGGCATTATGACCGCCGCTGGCATGTATCTCGTGCTGCGCCTGCGCACATTTCCGGTAATCTTGGGCATTTCGCTGCTGACCTATGCCGTGAACGTGTTCTTGTTCGCGTCCGGCCGCCTGACGATTGGCGCGCCGCCCATCCTGACGGACGCGACGGTCTATGCCGATCCGCTGCCCCAAGCCCTCGTTCTGACGGCGATCGTTATTTCGTTCGGCATGACAGCGGTCGTCGTGATGATCGCGCTGGGGTCCTATCTCGGGTCGGACAGCGACGGTGTGAACGACCCGCTGGGTGACGACGCGGAGGACGAAGCATGATCCATTGGCTGGTCCTTCCCGTTATTCTGCCCGCACTGCTGGCGCCGTTCATCGTGCTGGCAGCGCGCTATCACATCGGCATCCAGCGGGTGTTTTCGCTGGCAGGCGTGATTGCACAAATCGGCATCGCGGCCCAGCTCGCGTGGATGTCGTCTGATGGCACGATCCTGCTGTATCAGCTGGGGGATTGGGCTGCGCCGTTCGGCATTGTGCTGGTCGGGGACAGGCTGTCCACGATGATGGTGCTGCTGACTGCGGTTCTGGCGCTGTTTGTGCTGCTTTATGCGGTCGGGTCCGGTTGGGATGACCGCGGGCGGCACTTCCATGCGCTGTTCCAGTTCCAGCTGATGGGCATCATGGGTGCGTTCTTGACGGGGGACTTGTTCAACCTGTTCGTGTTCTTCGAAGTCCTGCTGATCGCGTCTTACGGCCTGATGATCCATTCGGGCGGCAACACACGCATGCGGGCAGGCGTGCAATATGTGCTGTTCAACCTGCTTGGCTCGACCCTGTTCCTGTTCGCGCTCGGGGCGATTTATGCGGAAACCGGCACGCTGAATATGGCGGACCTTGCCATGCGCGCACAGCTTATCGGCGATAACGCCACCGTTGGTATCCGTATTGCAGCTGTCTTGTTGTTGCTGGTGTTCGCGATCAAAGCCGCCGTCGTGCCGCTGCACTTCTGGCTGCCGTCCAGCTACGCCGAAGCCCCCGGCCCCGTCGCCGCGCTGTTCGCGATCATGACCAAAGTGGGCGCCTACGCGATCATCCGCGTCTACACCTTGGCCTTCCCGCCGGACCTGTCGGCTACATCCAACCTGTTTGACACATGGCTTCTTCCGGCGGGTATGATTTCCCTCGCGGTGGGGATGCTCGGGGTTCTGGCCGCCAAAAAGCTGGATCGTCTGGCAGCCTTCGCGGTGATCGGGTCCATGGGGATGGTGATGATCTCGATTGCGCATTTCACGCCCGAAGGCATTGCCGCTGCGCTCTATTATATCGTTCATTCCACGCTGGCCGGAGCCGCCTTGTTCCTCGTGGTCGATCTGGTGAAAACCAGTCGCGCCAACCTGCGACTGACGGTTATGGCGCCCATGGCAGGGGCCGCGCTGACAGCGGGAATGTTCTTTGTTGCCGCGATCGGCATGGCAGGCCTGCCGCCCCTGTCGGGGTTCCTGGGAAAGCTGTTGATCCTTGATGCGACGTTTGAATCCGGCGACGGGGCGTGGACCTGGGTCTTTATCCTTGTCGCCAGCCTGATCGCAATCGTCGGCTTCGCGCGGGCAGGGTCAATCGTGTTCTGGAAAGCCCAGAGCGTAACTCCGGATGAAGATGCAGAGCCTGCGCCAGCCCCGAATGCGCTGTCATATGTGGCCGTTGGCGGGCTGGTCGCCCTGATGATCATCTATACGTTCTTCAGCGGCGCGGCCCATGACTACATGATCGCGACAACCGGTCAGCTGTTTGCACCCGAACCCTATATCTCGACCGTGCTCGACACGCCGGGCAAGCTCAGCACCCCTTCGGAGGATTACTGACATGACCAAAGCGTTCAACTGGCTGTTTCCGCACCCCACGATGACGCTGCTCTTGGCGATCGTCTGGATATTGCTGCAAAATGAACTTTCCGCCGGTATGGTGGTGTTCGGCCTTATCCTGGGCATCGTCATTCCGCGGGCAACGGCGGTGTGGTGGCCTGACCGCCCGCAAGGGTTTCGGGTCGGCAAAATGCTCGCCTATATCGTGTTGGTGCTGTGGGATATTCTGGTCGCGAACATCGAGGTCGCGTGGATCATCCTGACCAAGTCAAACCGCAAATTGCGTCCTGCATGGGTCGTGGTCCCGCTGGAACTGCGCCACCCGGAAGCTATTTCGATCCTGGCAGGGACCATCACACTCACACCCGGCACGGTGTCTGCAGACCTGTCCAACACCGGCCACAGCCTGCTGGTTCATGCCCTCGATACGTCTGACCCCGACGCTGTGCGTGATGGAATCAAGACCCGCTACGAGGCCCGACTGAAGGAGATTTTCGCATGATTTCTGCAACCGAACTGATGGACTGGGCGGTGCTGTTTGCCTTTGGCGCAGTCGCCGTGTCACAAATACTGGCGATCGCGCGATTGGTGATCGGGCCAAACACCGGCGACCGGATTCTGGCGCTTGATACATTGGTTGTGAATGCGATCGGCCTGATTGTGCTGCTGGGAATTTCACAAGGCACGCGCTTGTATTTCGAAGTCTCCCTGATCATTGCCATGTTGGGTTTTGTATCAACCGTGGCCTATGCGCGCTTTGTGCTGCGGGGGGACATCATCGAATGACTTTGGAAACTTTCGGAACATATGCCGTCGCCATCAGCCTGTTTATCGGTGCCTTCTTTACGTTGGTCGGGTCGATTGGCCTTGTGAAACTCAACACCTCGATGACGCGCCTGCACGCACCAACCAAGGTCGGAACGATGGGTGTCGGGGCGTTGCTGCTGGCCTCGATGATCCATTCCTACACCTTTGGCGAAGGCTCAATGCACGAGCTGTTGATCATGGCATTCCTGTTCGTGACCGCACCGATTTCGGCCAATTTCATGAGCAAGGTGAACATCCACAACAGAAACTGTGATGGAACACCCGCGCCGCCAGAAGAACAGATGTGGTCAACCCTCGCGAAACGTGACGGTGAGATCGAACCGGTAAAGGAAATGCTGCACCCCAAGGCCTAGCCCTACCGCGACGCCGTGCACACGTTTATGTTTTCTTGACGGCGCTGCATTGCGCCTGCCGGTCAATGATCTAGCAAGGGTGCACCCGATATTGGAGCATCACATGACCTATACCCCACCCAAAGTCTGGACTTGGGACGCTGAATCAGGCGGCAAATTCGCCAGCATCAACCGCCCCATCGCAGGACCGACCAGCGACAAGGACCTCAGCGTTGGCAAGCACCCTTTGCAGCTTTATTCGCTGGCCACACCGAACGGTGTGAAGGTCACCGTCATGCTTGAGGAGCTTTTGGCGGCCGGGCACACAGGGGCAGAATACGATGCATGGCTGATCAAAATTCAGGACGGAGACCAGTTCACCTCCGGCTTCGTGGACGTAAACCCGAACTCGAAAATTCCGGCGCTGATGGATACGACCAATGGCGTGCGAGTGTTCGAAAGCGGCGCGATCCTGTTGTATCTCGCCGAAAAATTCGGCGCGTTTCTGCCAACCGATATTGCTGCGCGCACCGAAACCCTCAACTGGTTGTTCTGGCTGCAAGGCTCTGCGCCCTACCTTGGCGGCGGGTTTGGTCATTTTTACGCCTACGCGCCCGAAAAATTCGAATACCCGATCAATCGTTTCGCGATGGAGGCCAAGCGCCAGCTTGACGTATTGGACCGCAACCTGTCTGACCGCCGCTACCTTTCGGGCGACGATTATACCATCGCGGATATGGCCACAGCGCCTTGGTATGGCGGCCTGGTCAAAGGGCATCAGTATGGCGCGGGCGAGTTTCTGGACGTCACCAGCTACAAGAACGTCACCCGTTGGGCGGACGAAATCTATGACCGCCCCGCCTTCAAACGCGGCCGGATGGTCAACCGCACATGGGGTGAACCGTCCGAACAATTGGCAGAACGCCATGATGCGAGCGATTTTGACCTCAAGACCGGTGACAAGACCGGCGCGACTGAATAATCACGTGGCCAGCCTGAACGCAGGGTCGGGCTGGCGACCGAACGCAATCGCACGTGCAGCGCAATCGCTGCCTCTAGCGCCATTTTCAGAACTGCGAAATGTGGAAAATGGTGGAGCATAGCGGGATCGAACCGCTGACCTCCTGCATGCCATGCAGGCGCTCTCCCAGCTGAGCTAATGCCCCTAACCTTAGGGTGTCGCTGTGGCGACGTGGTGCTGCTTTACGCAGCGGGGCGGGCGAGATCAAGAAGAAAATCCCGCCCAAAACCCCAATTTCAAATCAGGTCTTAAGAATCGTCGTCCGGCGCGGCGACATCGGCGATTTCGTCCAACGGAACGGTATCGTCATCGTCTTCCAGAACATCATCACCCAGATCGACGTCATCATCGTCGTCATCATCATCATCGAGCACCAGATCCTCGTCTTCAGACTCCTCTTCCATCTTTTTGGATTGGGCGTCTGCGGCATCCGCAACCATGGTGCGGGTCTTGCCGGTTTCAACAACGACGGTTTCGCCGGTGTAGGGGCTGACGATGGGGTCGGCGTTCAGGTCGTAGAACCGCTTCCCAGTGGTCGGGCAGAGGCGTTTTGTGCCCCACTCTTCCTTTGGCATTTGATCTTCCTTCAACAGCGCGGCCTCTTGGCCGGATCGACGCCAACTGCCATAACACTTTTGTGGTGTCAAAGACTATCACGCGATGGGCGTGTCACGGCATGTGGCGCGGTGAAATATGAAAGGCGGATATGGGCCGTTTAATCCTTGAAGGCAACCCCCCAGTGGAGGTTCTGCTGCGCCGATCTGCGCAAGCGCGCAAGCTTAGCCTGCGGATTTCGCGGCTGGACGGGCGCGCGACCCTGACTTTGCCAAACCGCGTGCCCGAACGCGAAGGCGTGGCGTTTTTGCGCGAACGCGAAACATGGCTGCGCGGCCATCTGAGCGGGATCGAACCGGAGGTGCGCGTGGCCTTGGGCGGCACGGTGCCGTTTCGCGGGGCCGACCTGCCGCTTATGGCGGGGGGCGTGAAACGCGCGCGGCTGGTCGATGGCGCACTGATGCTGCCCGATGATCCGGCGATGACGGGCAAACGCGTGGCTGCTTTCCTGAAACTACAGGCGCGCGATGCACTGGCCGAAGCGTCCGATCGGTATGCCGACGCGCTGGGGCGACCCTACGGGCGGATCAGCCTACGGGATACGCGGTCGCGTTGGGGGTCGTGTTCGTCAGCGGGTGATCTGATGTATTCATGGCGGTTGGTCATGGCCCCGCCGCAGGTGCTTGACTACGTCGCCGCCCACGAGGTCGCACATCTGCAACACATGGATCACAGCCCGCGGTTCTGGGCCGCAGTCGAGCGGCTCTTTCCCGATCACAAACCCTGCCGGAAATGGCTGCGCGTTCATGGCGGCAGCTTGCACCGCGTGCGCTTCGATTGACGCAAGCCGATTGACGATCTGGCAGGATGTGATCACATTCGCCCCATGTTGATCCAATCCAAAGCCACCGAGCCTACGGGCGCCGCCCATGACCGCGTCTATCGCACCCTGCGCACCCGCATCATGCACGGTGAAATCCACCCCGGTCAGGCGTTCACGCTGCGCGGGATCGGCAAGGAATTCGGCGTGTCCATGACCCCGGCGCGCGAAGCTGCGCGGCGTCTGGTGGCCGAAGGTGCGTTGTCGCTGTCCTCCTCGGGGCGGGTCGCGACGCCGGAATTGTCCAATGAACGGATCGAGGAGTTGGCGGCTCTGCGCGCCTTGCTGGAGCCTGAACTGGCCGCACGTGCGTTGCCGCGTGCGCATATGGCGCTGATCGAGCGGCTTGAGGAAATAAACAACCGCGTCAGCGCCGTGATCGCACGCCAGGATGCGCCGGGCTACATCCGGCTGAACCTTGAATTCCATCGCACTCTGTATTTGCGTGCACAGGCCCCTGCGATGCTGGCGCTGACCGAAACGATCTGGCTGCAACTGGGGCCGACCATGTCCAAACTCTACGGGCGGTTGCGGCGCACGGAACCGCCGCGCAATCACAAACTGATCCTCGCCGCGCTAAAGGCGGGGGACGAAGGCAGCCTCAAGCTCGCCGTGCGCTCTGACGCGACGCAGGGTCTGCGCATGTTAAAGGTCTAGACGGGGCGCACCGTTTGCAGATGCGCTGACAAGCGGGCCAATGTGGTGCGAAACTGGTCAGACCCGATGCGCATCCGCTGCGCCAGTTCTGACACGACGGCATATTCGGTCGGGTGGATATCGCGGTCCGCGGCGGCGATGTTCAGCGCCGCTTCCAGCACGATCTGGCGCTCCTTGTCCGACAGATCCTCCCCGACCTGTGCAAGGTCGGACGCGGACGGGTTGAGGGTTTTCAACATCTCCATGACCTGACCGGGTCCATAGGACTTCCCCGTCAAACGGGTCAGAATGTGCGCGATTTGCAGGACTTCACCGTCCTCGATGCGCCCGTCGGCAATCGCGACTTGCGACATTGCCACAAGCGAATGGATGGCCAAAGCATCCGGCGTCGGTGCGCGCCGTGGCTTGCGTGCGCCCATCGTGATCCGCGCCGCTGCCAGAACCACAGCCAGCCCACCAAAAACCAGCCATGCGTGGCCCCAAAGCCTGGATGTGATATCGCTTGTCGCAATGATGGGGATGTCTTGAGGGATGTAGCCGCCGATTTGCAGATCCACGAATTCCTCCATGCTGAGCTTGCGCGACAGGTTCACCGAGCAGCCAACAGGCGACAAAGAGTATCCGGTTGTGCGGGTATAGACCGGCAACGACAAAAACTCCGCAGACTCAACGATATGGCACAGCGAAGCCACGCCCGAGGCGGCGGAGGTCGGCACCGTGGTGTCCGCGACATACCTTAATTCGCTGCCCCACCGGCCCACATCTGCATTTGCGGCTGTGGCGGCCGTCAGGCCCAGCGCGAGCGCGAGAATGGGGGCATAGCGTTTCATACGGCGAACCTTTCAACCAAGTTGCCGTCTGGTTTGGCCTATCTATGGGGCAAGGATAAGGCGCGGCGCTGGCTATTTCTGGCGCGCGCCGCCATCTTGGTTAACCAAACGTAAAGCCGCCCGATCAGGCGTGAATGGCCCCGTCACCACAGGCCAGTGCCGCTTCGCGCACGGCTTCCGAATAGGTCGGGTGGGCGTGGCAGGTGCGCGCCAGATCCTCGGCGGCGGCGCCAAATTCCATCGCGACGCAAATCTCGTGGATCAAATCTCCCGCCATCGGTCCGATGATATGCGCGCCCAGAATGCGGTCCGTCGCCTTGTCCGCAAGGATTTTCACAAACCCGTCGCCTGCAAAATTCGCCTTGGCGCGCCCGTTGCCCATAAAGGAAAACTTGCCGACCTTGTAATCGACGCCGTCTTCTTTCAGCTGTTCTTCGGTCTTGCCAACGTTCGCGACCTCCGGATGGGTGTAAATCACGCCCGGGATCACGCCGTAGTTCACATGCGGTTTCTGTCCGGCGAGGCCTTCGGCGCAGGCCATGCCCTCGTCCTCGGCCTTGTGCGCCAACATCGGACCATCGATGCAATCGCCAAGCGCGTAAATGCCCGCAACAGAGGTTTGATACTGCGCATCGGTCTTGATCTGCCCGCGCTCGGAGATCTCCACGCCCAGTTCCGCCAACCCCAGCCCGTCGGTGTAGGGGCGACGGCCCGTGGCGACCAACACGGTGTCAGCGTCAATCGTCGCTTCGCTGTCGTCCTTGCGCAGTTTATAGGTTACGGTGGCCTTGTTACCTTTGGTTTGAACGCCCTGCACAGCGGCCCCCATGATGAATTCAAGGCCCTGTTTTGAAAGCAGTTTCTGGAACGTGCGCTGCACTTCGGCGTCCATGCCGGGTGTGACCGCATCAAGGAATTCGATCACCGTGACCTCGGCCCCGAGGCGGCTGTAGACCGACCCCAATTCAAGCCCGATAACGCCTGCGCCGATAACGACCATCTTGTTTGGCACCTTGCCCAGTTCCAGCGCGCCGGTGCTGCTGACCACAGTCTTCTCGTCAATCTCGACCCCTTTGAGCGACGACACCTCCGAGCCTGACGCGATGATGATGTTCTTGGCCTCATGCACCGTGTCGCCAACCTTGACCTTGCCCACTTCGGGGATGGACCCCCACCCTTTGAGCCAGTCTATCTTGTTCTTTTTCATCAGGAATTCGACACCCTTGGTGTTGGTCGCGATGACGTCGTCCTTATAGGCGAGCATCTGTTTCCAATCGACCGACGGCGACTTTCCCTTAAGGCCCATAGCAGCAAAATTATGCTCGGCCTCATGCAGCATATGGCTGGAATGCAGCAGCGCCTTGGACGGGATGCAGCCGACGTTCAGGCAGGTGCCGCCCAGCGTGTCACGCCCCTCGACGATGGCCGTTTTTAGGCCGAGTTGCGCGCACCGAATGGCGCAGACATAGCCGCCGGGACCGGAACCGATGATGATGACGTCGTAGCTGGACATGGGTATTTTCCTTTTTGCGGGTCGTGGAGGGGGCGCTGCCCCCCGCGCTGTGCGCGTCCCCCGGAGTTTAGGGGCCAGATGAAGTTAGACCAGGGTCGATATAAGCATGAGCATGGTCGCGCCGAAACCCACGACCCAAATGTAGGACCGCCACGGACGCAGGCCGAAGTAGTAGGCGGGCACATAGGCGATGCGTGCGATGAGATAGGTGACGGCGCAACCGGCGGTGAAGGGGGTGGATTGATCGGACAGGGTGACGGTGACAACTGCGAGGGTGAAGAGGATCAGCCCCTCGAAGTGGTTGTTCAGGGCGCGTTGCAGGCGGCCTGCTTGGTCGGACAGCGGACGCGACGGCGCGCTGTCGCGGGCAGAGGTGGAATAGCCAAGGCCGACGTCCATGTTGGCACGGACGGAATAGGCACAGAATTGCAGCGCTTGGACGAGGCCTGCGAGGGCGAGGGTGGTGAGTTCGAGGGTCATGACTGACTTCCGCCTAGAAGGTCACTTCTCATTAGAGCCTTCACCTTTAGGGTGGCGTTTTTCTTTTCTATGGAGCCAGCTTCTGCATTCACCCAGCGCTCAATCTCGAACCTAAGTTTTTCGGAAGCGACGAGCTGTGCTCGCAGCGACCAGTGTCCAACATTTAACCTATTTGAGTCGGTAATACCCTCAATCTCTTGATCCCGCCAAGCTTCAAGAAGTCCAATGTAAGCTTCCTTGCGCTCGGAGAGAGTAAGGCGTTTTCGCTCGGTCCGTTCAGATAGGAAAGCTTGCACCAAAACAGAGATCACCGAACCCAAGCCAAATGCCGTTATGAATGTTAGAAAGCTATTGGTGTCCATAGTCAGGCCCCCGCTTGCACGGGCAGCGCCCGGACCTCCCCCATGGGGAGGGCGCTTCGCACCCACCCCGAGGTCCGCGCGCTGCCCTGCGTAGCGTGTATCATTAGAGGTCCATGAGGAGGCGACGTGGGTCTTCTAGCGCCTCTTTGACCCGCACGAGGAACGTCACCGCGCCTTTGCCGTCGACGATCCGGTGGTAGCTGAGGGCCAGATACATCATCGGGCGGATGACGACCTCTCCGTTGATCGCCATGGGGCGGTCCTGGATTTTGTGCATGCCGAGGATGCCGGATTGTGGCGGGTTCAGGATGGGCGAGGACATCAGCGAGCCGTAGACGCCGCCGTTCGAAATCGTAAACGTGCCGCCCTGCATTTCTGCCATGGACAGTTTGCCGTCACGCGCTTTCGCACCCTTTTCGGCAATCGCCTTTTCGATCGCGGCAAAGCTCATCGCGTCGGCGTCGTTGATCACCGGCACCACGAGGCCCGTGGGCGTGCCTGCGGCGATGCCCATGTTGACGTAGTTTTTATAGACCACATCGGTGCCGTCGATTTCGGCGTTGACCTCTGGCACCTCGTTCAACGCGTGCACGCAGGCCTTGGTAAAGAACGACATGAAGCCGAGTTTCACACCGTGCTTCTTGAGGAACAAGTCTTTGTATTCATTTCGCAATGCCATGACCTCGGTCATGTCGACCTCGTTGTAGGTGGTCAGCATGGCGGCGGTGTTCTGGCTTTCCTTCAGGCGGCGCGCGATGGTCTGGCGCAAGCGCGTCATCTTCACGCGTTCTTCGCGCGATGCCTGATCCGCGGCGACGGGCGCGCGCGGTGGAGCAGCGGCGACCGTGGCGGGCGCGGGGGCCGCCATGGCCTTCAGCACGTCTTCTTTCATGACACGGCCGTCTTTGCCGGTGCCTTGCACGTCGGTCAGGTTGTTTTCTGCCATCAGCTTCTTCGCACTTGGCGCGTCTTCCACGTCCTTGGCCGACGGTGCGGGCGCAGCAGCGGCGGCTGGCGCAGGCGTTGCAGTGCCGGCAGCAGACCCATCGGTGGACATCACGGCGAGCTTGCCGCCCGCCTCAACGGTCGCGCCTTCTTCGGCGAGCAATTTGACAAGGACACCAGCGGCAGGCGCAGGCACTTCAACGCTGACTTTGTCCGTCTCAAGCTCGCACAGCATTTCGTCGGCGACAAAGGATTCACCGGGCTTTTTGAACCATGTGGACACGGTCGCCTCGGTGACGGATTCGCCAAGGGTCGGCACCATCACGTCCATTTCGGACTCGCCCGCAGCGGCGGCGGCGTCAGCAGCGGCAGCAGGCGCCGCCTTTTCAGCTTTGGCAGGGGCCGGCGCCTCAGCTTCGCCGCTTGCGCTGATTTGCGCGAGCAGGGCATCAACGCCGACAGTGTCGCCTTCTTTGGCGACGATTTCAGACAGGGTGCCCGCCATCGGGCTGGGCACTTCGACGGTGACTTTATCTGTCTCGAGCTCGCACAGCATTTCATCGAGCGCGACGGTATCGCCGGGCTTTTTGAACCATGTGGCAACGGTGGCTTCGGTGACGGATTCGCCAAGGGTGGGGACGCGGACTTCGGTCATTATTTCGATCCTTCAACGGTAAGCGCGTCATCAACGAGCGCGGATTGTTCTGCTTTGTGGCGCGACGCGAGGCCGGTCGCGGGGGAGGCTGCGGCGGCGCGGCCTGCGTAAACGGGCCGTGTGTGTTTCGCCTTGATACGGGTCAGCACCCATTCGATGTTGGGTTCCATGAATGACCATGCGCCCTGGTTCTTGGGTTCTTCCTGACACCAGACCATTTGGGCGTTCGTGAAGCGTTCCAACTCCTTGACGGCGGATTGCGCAGGGAACGGGTAGAACTGTTCGAACCTCATGATGTAGACATCGTCAATGCCGCGGGCGTCGCGTTCTTCCAGCAGGTCATAATAGACCTTGCCCGAACACATAACGACGCGCTTGATCTTGTCATCGGCCTTCAGTGTCGTGTCGGAGTTGCCGTATTGCGCATCGTCCCACAGCACGCGGTGGAACGACGAGCCCTTCTGGAACTCCTCCGCCTTGGACACCGCCAGCTTGTGACGCAAAAGCGATTTTGGCGTCATCATGATCAGCGGTTTGCGGTAGCTGCGGTGCAGCTGGCGGCGCAGGATGTGGAAATAGTTGGCGGGCGTGGTGCAATTGGCCACGATCCAGTTGTCGCCACCACACATGGTCAAGAACCGTTCCAGACGCGCGCTGGAGTGTTCCGGCCCTTGCCCTTCATAGCCGTGCGGCAACAGGCAAACGAGGCCGGACATGCGCAACCACTTGGATTCGCCCGAACTGATGAACTGGTCAAACATGATCTGCGCGCCATTGGCGAAATCACCAAACTGCGCCTCCCACAGGGTTAGCGCGTTGGGTTCGGCCAGCGAATAGCCATATTCAAACCCGAGCACCGCATATTCCGACAGCATCGAGTCGATGACTTCGTAGTTGCCCTGACCCGCGCGGATATTGTTCAGCGGATAGTAGCGTTCTTCGGTATCCTGATTGATCAAGCCGGAATGGCGCTGGCTGAACGTGCCGCGTGTGGAATCCTGACCCGACAGGCGCACGGGGTAGCCTTCGGTCAGCAACGACCCGAACGCCAGGGCTTCGCCGGTGGCCCAATCGAACCCTTCGCCGGACTCAAACATCTTCTTCTTGGCATCGAGGATCCGGCCAACTGTCTTGTGCAGCGGAAAGCCATCAGGCGCAGACGTGAGCGCGCGCCCGATCTCCTGAAACGTCTCTTCCTTGATCCAGGTCTTGCCGCGTTGGTAGTTTTCTTTCTGGCGGTCCAGATGGGACCACTTGCCATCCAGCCAATCGGCCTTGTTGGGCTTGTATTCTTTACCGGCTTCGAATTCCTCGTTCAGGTGCGCCTGAAACGCGGTCTTCATGTCCTCGATCTCGCCCTCGGGGATCAACCCGTCGCGCACAAGCCGTTCTGTATACAGCGTCAGCGTCGTCTTTTGCTGCTTGATCTTCTTATACATCAACGGGTTGGTGAACATCGGCTCGTCGCCTTCGTTATGCCCGAACCGGCGGTAACAGATGATGTCCAGCACCACGTCCTTGTGGAAT
>CBFHGD010000037.1:0-18301 GCA_965655275.1 Octadecabacter sp.
CCATTATTTTGGCGGGAAAGACCAGATTTTCCTTGCGGCAATGCAACATATCTTGCGTGATTTCGGCGTCGAAGTCCGCGACAGCCTGCGCGCAAGCCGCACGCCGCGCGCGCGCGCCGAGGCGTTGATCACCGCTTCGTTTGCGCCGTCGTGTTTTGATCCGGCAACCGTCAGCGCGTGGATGACGCTTTACGCGCAGGCCACGACCCAATCCGATATGCACAGGCTCTTGCGGCTCTATCAGCGACGCTTGCACTCAAACCTGACCCACGCGCTGCGCCCGCTGTCGCCGACCCCCGTGGAGGATGCCGCGACGCTCGCGGCGTTGATTGACGGGTTGTATTTGCGCGCGGCTCTGTCGCGCAACACAGACCCGAACGCCGCGTGCACCATCGCCCTACGCGCCCTTGACCGCCTGACAGGAGCCACCACATGACCACGTCAAAGAACGCGCCGAACATCCTCATTGTTATGGTTGATCAGCTCAACGGAACGCTGTTTCCAGATGGCCCCGCGGATTGGCTGCACGCCCCGAACCTCAAAAAGCTGGCCGCGAAATCGACACGCTTCAAAAATGCCTATACCGCCTCGCCGCTCTGCGCACCGGGGCGCGCTTCGTTCATGTCCGGTCAATTGCCATCACGCACACAAGTCTATGACAACGCGGCAGAATTTGCGTCTTCTATTCCGACCTATGCGCATCATTTGCGGCGCGCGGGCTATCAGACATGTCTGTCCGGCAAGATGCATTTTGTCGGACCGGACCAGCTTCACGGGTTCGAAGAACGCCTGACGACCGACATTTACCCGCCCGATTTTGGCTGGACGCCGGATTATCGCAAACCGGGCGAACGCATTGACTGGTGGTATCACAACATGGGTTCGGTGACGGGCGCCGGTGTGGCCGAAATCAGCAACCAGATGGAATACGACGACGAGGTTTGTTACCATGCCACCCGCAAGATTTACGATCTTTCGCGCGGCCATGATGCCCGTCCTTGGTGTTTGACGGTGTCGTTCACCCACCCCCATGACCCTTACGTTGCGCGTAAGAAATACTGGGATCTATATGAGGATTGCGACCACCTGTTGCCCGACGTCGGCCCGATCCCCTATGGCGATCAGGATGCCCAGTCGCAACGTATTCTGGACGCGAACGATCACGAGAATTTTGACATCACACAAGATCAGGTGACGCGCGCGCGCCGCGCCTATTTCGCCAATATCTCCTACCTTGATGATAAAATAGGTGAGGTTTTACAAACGCTTGAAGATACGCGGCAAGAAGCGATCATTCTGTTCGTGTCCGACCACGGAGACATGCTCGGGGATCGCGGGTTGTGGTTCAAGATGTCGTTCTTCGAGGGCTCGGCGCGTGTGCCGTTCATGGTCTGCGCGCCGCAAATGCCCGCCGGTTTGATCGAAACACCGGTCTCCAACATCGACGTGACGCCGACGCTGTGCGACCTTGCGGGCGTGTCCATGGAGGAGGTCATGGCGTGGACCGAAGGGATGTCGCTGGTCCCGATGGCCAACGGCGTTGAACGCACCGCACCCGTTGCGATGGAATACGCCGCCGAAGGGTCCTACAGCCCGCTGGTGTGCCTGCGCTACGGCAAATGGAAATACACGCGCTGTCTGCTCGATCCAGATCAGTTATTTGATATTGAAGCCGATCCAAACGAGCTGACTAACCTCGCAAATGTTGCAAAACATCAAGGCACATTAGAACAATTGCGCGCCAAATCCGAAGCGCGATGGGATTTGGCGACCTATGATGCGCAGGTGCGCGAAAGTCAGGCCCGCCGTTGGGTTGTTTATGAATCCTTACGCAACGGCGACTATTTCCCTTGGGACTATCAACCCCTGCAAAAAGCCTCGGAACGGTACATGCGCAACCACATGGACCTCAACGTTCTTGAGGAAAATCAACGCTTTCCACGCGGAGAATAACAATGCCCTACGACATCCAGCCGACCGCCTCCCATTTCATCGACGGCCAATACGTCGAAGACACGAACGGCACGCCGATCCCCGTGATCTGCCCCGTATCGGAAGAACAGATCGCGCTCGTTTATGCGGCGACCCCTGCGATCATCGACAAGGCGCTGGATGCGGCGAAACGCGCGCAGGTCGCCTGGGCCGCGATGACGGGGACCGAACGGGGCCGCGTGTTGCGCCGCGCCGCCGACATCATCCGCGAACGCAACTATGACCTCAGCGTTCTGGAAACCAACGACACGGGCAAGCCGTTGCAAGAAACCCTGGTGGCCGATGCGACCTCGGCCGCTGACGCGCTGGAGTATTTCGGCGGGCTGGCGGGCAGTCTGACCGGCGAGCACATCCAGCTGGGTGAAGATTTCGTGTATACCCGCCGCGAGGCCTTGGGCGTTTGCGTTGGCATCGGGGCGTGGAATTACCCGACCCAGATCGCGGCCTGGAAAGGTGCGCCCGCGCTGGCCTGCGGCAATGCGATGGTGTTCAAACCGTCCGAAACCACACCGCTCTGTGCGCTCAAAGTCGCCGAAATCCTGCATGAGGCTGGCGCCCCCGCGGGCATCTACAACGTCGTGCAGGGGATGGGCGAGGTGGGCCATGGCCTCATCACCGACCCGCGCGTCGCCAAGGTGTCGCTCACCGGATCAGTGCCGACGGGCCGCAAGGTTTACGCCGCCGCCGCCGACGGAATCCGCCACGTCACGATGGAGCTTGGCGGCAAATCTCCGCTGGTGATTTTCGATGATGCCGACCTCGAAGATGCTGTGGGCGGCGCGATCCTCGCGAATTTCTATTCCTCCGGTCAGGTCTGTTCGAACGGCACCCGCGTGTTCGTTCAGTCCGGTATCAAGGAGGCGTTCCTGACCCGCCTTGCGGAACGTCTTGAGGACGTCAAAATGGGCGATCCGCTGGATGAAAGCGTTAATTTCGGCCCGCTGGTGTCCAAACGGCAGATGGAAATCGTTCAGGGGTTCATTGCAAAAGGCATCGAAGACGGCGCGCGTCTTGTGGCGGGCGGGCAGCGCGAAGGCGACGCCGGTTACTTTCTGCAACCCACTGTTTTTGCAGATGTAAACGACGATATGACAATTGCGACGGATGAGATTTTCGGCCCCGTCCTCAGCGTGCTGGACTTTGAGTCCGAAGAAGACGTGATCAAACGTGCCAATGCCACGGACTTCGGGCTTGCGGCTGGCGTGTTTACCAATGACCTGACGCGCGCGCACCGCATGGTTGCCGCGTTCGAGGCGGGAACATGCTACATTAACACCTATAATCTGGCCCCTGTGGAGGCCCCGTTCGGCGGCTCGAAACTCTCCGGCGTCGGGCGTGAAAACTCGAAGGCGGCGATCGAACATTACAGTCAGGTCAAATCGGTCTACGTGGCGATGGGCCCTGTCGAGGCACCGTTTTGATGCAGGCAGATTATGTGATCGTCGGGGCCGGCAGCGCGGGTTGCGCAATGGCCTATCGTCTGGCTGAAGCCGGCCGCAAAGTTATCGTGATCGAGACGGGCGGGACGGACGTCGGCCCGTTTATCAACATGCCCGCCGCGCTGTCTTACCCGATGAACATGCGCCGCTACGATTGGGGCTATCATTCGGACCCCGAACCGCATCTGGGCGGACGTAAGCTCGCCTGTCCGCGTGGCAAGGTGTTGGGTGGGTCGTCTTCCATCAACGGCATGATCTACGTGCGCGGCCATGCGCGCGATTTCGACCATTGGGCGGAACAGGGCGCAACCGGCTGGGCCTACGCCGACGTGCTGCCCTACTATAAACGCATGGAAGATTGGCACGATGGCGGGCGCGGTGGCGACGCGGCGTGGCGCGGGCGCGGCGGGCCGCTGCATGTGACGCGTGGCCCCGGCACCAACCCGTTGACGCGCGCGTTTATAAAGGCGGGCGGGCAGGCGGGCTATCAATTGACCGCCGATTACAATGGTGCGCAACAAGAAGGCTTCGGCCCCTTTGATGCGACGATCTGGAAGGGCAAACGCTGGTCTGCGGCCTCGGCCTATTTGCGCCCCGCACAGGCGACGGGACAGTGTTCTGTCGTCACCGGAACCGCGGCGCGCGTGGTCATGGCCGACGGGCGCGCAACGGGCGTTGAATTGACCGACGGGCGCGTTATTGATGCCACGCGGGAGGTCATTATCGCCGCGTCTGCCATCAATTCCCCCAAACTGTTGATGTTGTCGGGCATCGGCCCTGCCGCGCATCTGCAAGACCACGGCATCGAGGTAATCGCGGATCGCCCCGGAGTTGGACAAAACCTGCAAGATCACCTTGAGCTCTATGTTCAAATGGCGGCAAAGGGGCGCCACAGCCTTTACAAATATTGGACATTGCTGCGCAAGGGACTGGTCGGAGCGCGGTGGTTCTTTACAAATTCAGGCATTGGCGCGTCCAACCAGTTCGAGGCCTGCGGGTTCATCCGTTCAAACGCCGGATTGGACTATCCCGACATTCAGTTCCATTTTCTGCCGCTTGCCGTGCGCTATGATGGCAAGGGCGCACGCGAGGGATTTCAGGCCCATGTCGGGCCAATGCGCTCAAAAAGTCGCGGGGCCGTGACGTTGAATTCGGCCAACCCGAACGATGCCCCGAGTATCTTTTTCAACTATATGTCCCACCCCGACGATTGGGACGAATTTCGCACTTGTATTCGCCTCACCCGTGAGATTTTCGCACAACCCGCGTTCGATCCGTTTCGCGCGCAGGAGCTTATTCCCGGCGCCGCGGCCCAAAGTGACGACGCGTTGGACGCCGTCATCCGTGAACACGCAGAAAGCGCCTATCATCCCTGCGGCACCTGCCGGATGGGTCGCGCGGATGACGGGCACGCCGTTGTCGACCCGGAAGGCCGCGTGATCGGGGTGGAGGGCTTGCGGGTTGCGGACAGTTCGATCTTCCCGCGCATCACCAACGGCAACCTGAACGCGCCGTCGATCATGGTGGGTGAAAAAATAGCCGATCATGTGTTGGGAAAACCGCCGCTTGCACCCGCAAACGATGCCCCCTGGATCCATCCGGATTGGCAGACAGCCCAACGTTAACCGACAGCGAGATTTTTACTTGAATGAACGGACCGTTAACGCCTAGTTAACGAAATGATCCGCTTTTGTTCTCTTTTGATGTGCCTCGCGTCGCCGGCGATGGCCGAATTCAGCGGCCCCGTTCGGGTCGTGGATGGTGACACCCTGCATGTGGGTGAGGTCACTGTGCGCCTGCACGGGATAGATGCACCGGAAGTCGCGCAGATGTGCAATGACGCGCAGGGCGTGACATGGGCCTGCGGTGCCTTTGTCGGCGAGGAAGTCCGCCGCCGGTTCGAGGGGGAAACCGCCATCTGCGACGAGGTGGAACGAGACAGATATGGCCGCGTCGTCGCCAAATGCTACGTCAACGGGCGCGACATCGGGGAAGAAATTGTGCTGGACGGCTGGGCGGAGGCCTACCGCACCTATTCAATGGACTACGACCTCGCCGAAAAGACCGCGCAAGTGCGCGATGCAGGCCTGTGGTCGGGAACGATGCAATCGCCCGCCGCTTTTCGTGCCGATCAGCGTGCGCCATCCCCCGATCCAGCGGCACCAACAGCTAACTGTATCATAAAAGGTAATATTTCCGGATCAGGCCGGATTTATCACATGCCTCACAACGGCGATTATGCGAACACCCGTATCAACGAAAACCGCGGCGAACGGTGGTTCTGCACCGAGGAGGAAGCGCGGGCCGCAGGCTGGCGCGCCGCGCGAAATTAGCCTGCAATTCGCGCTTTGATTTGATCCCAATCAAACCAGCAGGTCCAGTGCTGCGCTAATCTTGTGGCTGATACCAACAGGAGAATCAAAGAATGTCCCATACACCCCATGAGCTGCACGAAGAATTCCCGGATCACGCTGACAAAATCAGCGCCTTGAAACAGTCGGACGCGCATTTCGAAAAACTGGCCGATGCCTATCACGAGGTGAACCGGGCTGTGCACCGCGCGGAGACGGATATTGAACCAACGGATGATGCGCATATGAAGGAAATGCGCGCAGAACGGATGCGGCTGAAAGACCAGATTTGGGCGTTGCTCAACGCGTAAGACCTTGGGCCAAACGTTAATAAATAAGCAAGAACACATCCCCGACGGGTAACTGTCATAACGCAGACGGCCCGTCGGGGGACTTTAGTCCAGTTGATACGGCAGCATCCCACGTGCATTCGGGTCCACGCGAAGATGCCGTTCCAAAGGTGGAACGGAGCGGTGCGGGCAGGACCGCCGCTCGCAAATCCGGCAGGAAATCCCGATGGGTTCGAACGCCGCTGCGTCATCGGTCATCAGATGGTCCGCATAAACCAGCGCCCCCGCATGTTTTACTTCGCATCCCAATCCGATGGCATACCGCCGCGTTGGAATACCCCACGCGCCACCGGGTTTGCTGACATCGCGTGCGAGGCAGAAATATCGAACCCCATCAGGGGTTTCCGCCAATTGGCGCAACCAACGTCCGGGTGTTTCAAACGCGCCATGCACATTCCACAGCGGGCAGGCACCGCCAAACCGCGCGAACTGCAATGTCGTGGCCGAATGGCGTTTGGTGATCGTTCCGGCGGGGTCAACCCGCACGAAATAGAACGGAATGCCCTTCGCGCCGGGGCGCTGCATGGTCGACAACCGGTGCGCCACCTGTTCCAGCGACGCGCCAAACCGGTCTGCCAGCCGTTCCAGATCATGGCGGGTGTCTTGGGCCGCTTTCAAAAATGCGCCATATGGCATCAGCGCGGCACCGGCGAAATAATTGGCAAGACCCACTTTGGCGATGCTGCGCGCCTGCTCCGATTGGAACCGCGCAAGATCCAACGTTGCATCCAGCAATTGCGCCTGTTTGACCAGCGCGACTTGCAGCAACAACTGGAAGGTTCGGGTTGCAGGGGCGGCCTTGCTCGACAAGGTTAACACCCGCGTTTCAGGGGTATAGAGGCGAATGTGGTCGCCGTCGGTGACCTCGATGCGCACACCATCCGCGGCCAGCGCGCGTTTGGCGGCTGCCTCGATGTCGCCTTCGGCCTTTTGCGCAAACCGTTCCGCCGCGCGATCCACCGCATCGATGTAGTTGTCACAATAGTGGAAAAAATCGCGCACTTCTTCCCACGGGGACGGCGAAAGCCGACTGTCTTCGCGCCCCAAGGCTTCGTCCAGTGACGCGAGGCGTTCGTGGGTCTGGCGGTACGCCGTGTGCATTTCAAGGAACGCGCGCGCCAGTGCGGGGGCGTTTGACGCCGCCAGCCGCAAATCCGTCAGCGGCGGGGTGGGGCCGGAAAAAATCGGGTCTGCCAGCGCCTCGCGCATGTCGCCGACCAATCGCGCCTCATCGCCCGATTGCAGCTCGGTCACATCAAATCCGAATTCCTGCGCCAAGGCCAAGACAACCGTCGTGGACACGGGGCGATTGTTGTTTTCCATCTGGTTGAGATAGGGCAGCGACACGCCGAGCTTTTCGGAAAACCCCTTTTGCGTCAGACCGATACGCCCACGCAACTCGCGCAGTTTCGCCCCCGCATAAAGTTTGTGTGGCGCCATGTGCGACCCTCCTTTGCTAAGCTGTGAATAGACTTTGCAAAGTCGCGTGTCGAGGCCTAGGCCTCGACCTGTTTGGCGCGCAGGATCACCCAACCTGCGCACAGCAGGGATGCAAGCGTCGTGAGAAGCATCAGAATGATCAACGGTCGCGCGCCCGTATCAGGGCCAAGAATAAAGCCCGCAATCACCGACAGCCCGGCACCGCCACCAATCATAAACGCACCGCCAAGACCCGCAGCCGACCCCGCCAGCGCCGGACGCACAGACAACATGCCGGCATTGGCATTGGGCAAAAGGACGCCGTTTCCAAGCCCGATAAAGATCATGAAGCCAAAGAAAACGAACGGATGAATGATGCCAAGCAGGTCGCAGAGCAACAACAGCGCCATGCCGATGACCGTCAGCAGCGCGCCGATCACCACCATCCGGTTGACGCCAACCTGCACGGAATATCGCCCCGACAGGCCATTCCCGATCAGGTAGCCGATTGCAGGCGCGCCGAAAAAGAGCCCCAGTTCGGCGGGTTGCATGTTGAAGACGACTGTGCCGACAAACGGCGCGCCGCCGAGGTAGGCAAAAAACGCACCCGACGCGAAAGCCGCGGCAAGGCAATAGGCCCAGAACCGCTGGGACGTTAGCAATTTGGGATATTCACGCACCTGCGCAGCAAATCCGCCTTCCTGTCGGGTGAACGTCTCGCCCTGATCCAGAATGACCAGGATCAACAGGATCAAACCGCCCCCTGCCAGCATCCAGAACGAGGCTTGCCAGCCGAACGCTTCGTCCAGAATGCCGCCAAAAACCGGGCCCAGCATGGGCACAATCGACATGCCCATGGTGACATAGCCGATCATGGACGCGGCCTGATCCTGGGGAACCATGTCGCGCACCACGGCACGGCTGAGCACAAAACCGGTCGCTATTGCGGTTTGAAGCAGCCGGAACATCAAAAAGAGTGCGAAATTAGGGGCGTAGATCACACCGATGCTGGCCAAGATGAAAATCAGGACCGTGCCAATCATCACGGGGCGGCGGCCGTAGCGGTCAGAAATAGGCCCGATTGCGATCTGCACGATTGCCGTCGTCGCAAGGTAAAGCGACACGGAAAGCTGCATCAGGCTGTAGTCCACGCCGAAATGTGCGGCCATTGTCGGCAGGGACGGCAGAAAAATGTTGAGAGACAGCGCACCGACTCCTGCCATCAGGATCAGCGTGGCGATGTGTGGTGGTGTTGAGCGGTCCAGAAAGCGGACTTTGGGAAGTGTCGTCATCCCCAGACGCTAGTGTGCGACCGCCAGCCCGTCCACCTAAAACGCCCTGGGGAGTGGCTGAGTTTTCCAGCAAAGTTTGCGTATTTGCAAATCTAGTGTCGTGCTAACTAATTAGTTTGCAAATTTGCGATAAGGGACTCGGATCGCGCGCCAATTGCGGTTAGTTTGCCGACAAATTCAGGGGACATATCATGACCGAAATTCTTAAAGAATTGGAAACACGCCGCGAGGCTGCCCGTATGGGTGGTGGTGAAAAGCGCGTCGCGGCACAGCACGGCAAAGGCAAGCTGACGGCGCGCGAACGCATCGATCTGCTGCTGGACGAAGACAGCTTTGAAGAATTCGACACCTTCGTGACCCACCGCTGCGCCGATTTCGGTATGGAAAAATCCCGCCCGGCAGGGGACGGTGTTGTTACGGGTTGGGGCACGGTGAACGGCCGCCAAGTTTATGTTTACGCACAAGATTTTACCGTTTTGGGCGGGTCTGTTTCGGCCACGCACGCCGCGAAAATCTGCAAGATCATGGATATGGCGATGCAAAACGGCGCGCCCGTGATCGGGATGAACGATTCCGGCGGCGCGCGGATTCAGGAAGGCGTCGACAGTCTTGCGGGTTATGGCGAGGTGTTCCAGCGCAATATCATGGCGTCCGGCGTGGTGCCGCAAATCAGCCTGATCATGGGGCCTTGCGCGGGGGGGGCTGTGTATTCCCCGGCGATGACCGACTTCATTTTCATGGTCAAAGACAGCTCGTATATGTTTGTCACCGGCCCCGACGTGGTTAAAACAGTCACCAACGAGGTCGTGACGGCCGAGGAGCTTGGCGGCGCAACCACCCACACGCGCAAATCGTCGGTCGCGGATGCCGCATTTGAAAATGACGTCGAAGCCATTGCCGAAACGCGCCGTCTGGTGGATTTCCTGCCGCTCAACAATCGCCAGAAACCGCCGGTGCGCCCGTTTTTTGACGATGTGAACCGTGTTGAATCCAGCCTCGACACGTTGATCCCTGTCAACCCGAACCAGCCCTATGATATGAAAGAGTTGATCCACAAGATTGCGGACGAGGGTGATTTTTATGAAATTCAGGCCGGTTTTGCCGGCAATATCCTGACAGGATTTATCCGCCTTGAAGGACAGACTGTGGGCGTCGTCGCGAACCAGCCTATGGTGTTGGCCGGTGTGCTGGATATCGATTCAGCCCGCAAGGCGGCCCGTTTTGTGCGGTTTTGTGATGCCTTCGAAATTCCGCTGCTGACATTGGTGGATGTCCCCGGGTTCCTGCCCGGCGTCACGCAGGAATATAACGGCGTCATCAAACATGGTGCGAAATTGCTGTTTGCCTATGGCGAAGCCACCGTGCCCAAGGTGACGGTGATCACCCGCAAAGCCTATGGCGGGGCCTATGTCGTCATGTCGTCCAAACATCTGAAGGGCGACATCAACTATGCATGGCCCACGTCCGAGATTGCGGTGATGGGTGCCAAAGGCGCGACCGAGATTATTCATCGCGGAGACCTTGGCGATGCGGACAAAACCGCAGCCCACACCAAGGATTACGAAGACCGGTTCGCCAACCCGTTCGTGGCCGCCGAACGCGGGTTCGTGGACGAGGTGATTACGCCGAGCTCGACGCGCAAACGCCTGTGCCGCGCCTTTGCCGGACTGCGCGGCAAGCAAACCCAGATGCCATGGAAAAAACATGACAATATCCCGCTTTAGCATAGCTCGTTTATGCCAAAGGGCTGTGTCCGTGCTGTGCGCGGTCTGTGCGCCGGTTGTGGTTAGCGCGCAGGACATTTCCGTGCCCTCCGGCCAGCCTTTGTCATTCCTTGAATTCATCTCGGAAGATGACGGCGCAATCGTGCGGTTTCGCTTCCTGACACCCGAGATTGGCAACACTTTTGCCTACGGTGATGTGCGCGACGATTTTCTGGTCGTGTGCAACGAACAGGTGATGCCGGTGCTTGATGCCAACGGATTGAGCCCGACACAGATTGTGCTGTCCATGTCAGCGCAGGACATTCCCTTCGGGGCCGACAACCCGAACGTCCTGCAGTTTTTCGAGGTTTTCCGCCCGGAAAATGGCACCTGTATCTGGGAGAATTTTTGATGCATACACAATATGTTGCGAGAGGAACCTCATCCAACGAAGCATTTGATGCAGCGGAGTCACAGGGCGCGTTGGTGAAATCCGTCTCGTATCTTTTGCACAGGTTTTCCCGTATTTTTCCACAAGGTTACCCCCAAGGGACCTACCCTCAGAACGTGGGTGCGGACCGACACAACGTCGGGCGTTACCGCGTGGAAAAAAGAGACAGGAGACTAACATGTCTAAGAGCATCAAGAGCCTTTTCGCCGTATCCCTGCTTGCCCTCGTGGCAGCATGTGGCGGTTCCAACAACGCAGGTGACGTTGAAGAATTCGTGGTCGTTGACCCGGTTCCAGTCACCGTCGAGCCGGTCTTCTCTGGCAAATACAACTAAGCGTTTTCGCGCAACGATTTCGGGGCAGGCGGTTTCGCCTGTCCTTTCCCATGCCCCCTTTGCCCGGGGAGTTGCATGATGGACAAGCACCGCGGATTTCCCAGCCGCCTTCCGGGCACGGATTTTCAATTCACCATTCGCCAGCCCGTCAAAAAGGGCAAGCCGCCCAAACTGCACAAGCGCGAGCGCTATGCAGACCGTCGCCCCCCTGACCGGCGTGCGGACGAGGGGTTCATGTGGGCGCTGCTGACGCATTTTGGCCCAGAGACTTTTGTGCGGGGCAATCTGGATGCAGGGCGGTTGAACTGGGTGTTCGGGCGCGAGGTCGTGCCCGCCGAAGATCCTTTTGATCCCGAAAGCTACGACGCACTTCTCAAGTTGGATATCGGTCGCATCAGCCAATCCTTTCCTGATATCTTCGATCCCGATTGGGCGCCGTCCAAATGACAAGTTTCGGGGTAGATATGGGCGGGAATTGGCCGATGAAAACACACGTCTGGCGGGAATTTGCCTACAATCACGTGCCAGGTTACGGGGGCGGTGACAGCTGTGCGGCGCTGTGCGAGGGTTTCCTTGTGGATGGTTCGTTCAGCAATCGGACCTACCCGCATTGTCAATACCGTTACCCTTCCCCTCGTCGGTCTGGTCCTTTTTGGGCCAGACCGACACCCTTATTCGCGGTGGATTTGCGCCGCCGTCCGCGCGCTGCGCAGAAAACACTTGTGTTACGTCGTCAAAGCGCCGATTCTGCCCGTCATAAAATTAACCAAGAAAAAGGCAGCATATCATGCTCAAACTCCGTCTCACTTTCGCCGCAGCCGCGATTTTGTCTCTCTCCGCGTGCCTCGACAACGACGCCGAGCGCGGCTTTGCCGGAGCCGCAGCCGGTGCGGTCATCGCTGACGCAACCGGTGGTAACGTCGTTACGGGTGCCGTCATCGGTGCCGGTGCTGGCGTGTTCTGCGACGACGCAGGCGTCTGCCGCTAAGATATTCCGCCCTTCGGGGCATCTGACTTACTTTGACCGCCGTTGGTGCCGCAGTGCGCCAGCGGCGGTTTTGCATTCTAGGGGAAAGCCATGTTCAAAAAGATCCTGATCGCCAACCGCGGCGAAATTGCCTGCCGTGTCATCAAGACCGCCCGCAAGATGGGCATCAAGACGGTCGCCGTCTATTCGGACGCCGACGCACAGGCGCTACATGTGAAGATGGCGGACGAGGCGGTGCACATTGGTCCATCCCCTGCGAACCAGTCCTATATCGTGATCGACAAGATCATGGCGGCGATCAAGGCGACGGGCGCGCAAGCTGTGCATCCGGGCTATGGTTTCTTGTCCGAAAACGCCAAATTCGCCGAGGCGTTGGCCGCCGCTGGCGTTGCCTTCATCGGGCCGCCCGTTGGTGCGATTGAAAAGATGGGCGACAAGATCACGTCCAAGAAAATTGCGCAGGATGCCAAGGTGTCCACGGTGCCAGGCCATATGGGGCTGATTGAAGATGCCGAAGAAGCCGTCAAGATTTCAAAAGAAATAGGCTATCCGGTGATGATCAAAGCCTCCGCAGGGGGCGGTGGCAAAGGCATGCGGATCGCATGGGACGACGCCGGCGCGCGCGAAGGCTTCCAGTCGTCCAAGAACGAGGCCGCAAACTCGTTCGGTGATGACCGCATTTTCATCGAAAAATTCGTAACGCAGCCACGCCATATCGAAATTCAGGTTCTGTGTGATCAGCATGGCAACGGGATATATCTGGGCGAGCGGGAATGTTCGATCCAGCGCCGCCAGCAAAAGGTGATCGAGGAGGCCCCGTCGCCCTTTCTGGACGAAGCCACGCGCAAGGCCATGGGCGAACAGTCCGTCGCGTTGGCGCAGGCTGTAGAGTATACATCAGCCGGCACCGTGGAATTCATCGTGGACGGGGATCGCAATTTCTACTTCCTTGAAATGAATACACGTTTGCAGGTGGAACACCCTGTCACCGAGCTGATCACAGGTGTTGATCTGGTCGAACAGATGATCCGCGTGGCTTACGGCGAAACGCTCAAGATCGCGCAGAAAGATGTGACATTGACGGGCTGGGCGATGGAAAGTCGCCTTTATGCAGAAGATCCGTATCGCGGATTCCTGCCATCCATTGGACGCTTGACCACCTATCGCCCGCCAGCCGAAGTTGCCGCCGGCCCACTTGTCACCAACGGGAAGTGGCAGGGCGATGCGGACGTCGGGACGCACGCCGTGCGCAATGATACCGGTGTCTATGACGGTGGCGAAATCTCGATGTTTTATGATCCGATGATTGCCAAGCTGTGCACATGGGCCCCGACCCGTGCCGAGGCCATCGAGGAAATGCGCGTGGCGCTGGATAGTTTCGAGGTCGAGGGGATCGGGCATAACATCCCGTTCCTCAGCGCGGTTTATGACCATGAAAAATTCACGTCCGGCAACATGACCACCGCCTTCATCGAAGAAGAATTCCCTGACGGGTTTGACGGGGTGGATCTGCCCGATGCTACGCTTGCGCGGATCGCGGCTGCGACTGTCGCGATGTATCGCGTGTGTGAAATCCGGCGCGCCCAGATTAGCGGGCGTATGGACAACCATGAACGTCTGGTCGGGCAGGACTGGGTCGTGACACTGGGCGGGCACCGCATGGACGCGCATGTCGACGCGGACCGGCAAGGTGCGAACGTGTCCATCGACGGCACGGACTATCGCGTAGAAAGCGATTGGACGCCCGGTCAGCCGTTGGCGCGTTTGACGGTGAACGACACACCGCTGGTGTTGAAGGTCGCTCATATCTCGGCCGGTTTCCGTGTGCGGTATCGCGGGGCGGATCTGCCTGTGCGGGTGCGCACGCCTCGTCAGGCCGAGCTTGCGCAGCTGATGCCCGAAAAGCTGGCACCGGATACGTCCAAATTGCTGTTGTGCCCGATGCCGGGTCTGATTGTTAAGGTTGATGTGCAGGTGGGTGACGAAGTTCAGGAAGGGCAGGCCCTGTGCACCGTCGAAGCCATGAAGATGGAGAACATCCTGAAGGCCGAAAAGAAGGCCGTCGTGACCAAGATTAACGCCATTTCCGGCGATAATCTGGCGGTTGACGACGTGATCATGGAGTTCGAATAGCCCTTGGATCTGGTCCTACATATCGGTGCGCACCGGACGGGGTCGACGATGGTCCAGCAGGCGATGATTGCCACGGCGAAGGCGCATCCCGATTGCGGGGTCGCCGTGTGGCCCCCCAGCCGGATGCGCCGGATCGAAGGATTCAATGCTGCGACGCATCACGTTGATGCCGACGTCGAACCGCTTAACACGGCGTCGGCTGTTGCGCTTGATGCGCTTGCGTCCCGCATTGCGCTCGGGGTGGCCAAAGAACGCGATCGCGGGATCCGGACCTTGATCATGTCGGAGGAGAACTTTCTTGGGGGGATGCCCCAGAATTTGGGGACGGGCGGATTTTATGCCAACGCCGCGCAACGTCTGGAGTGTTATGATACACTGTTACCGTTATCGCCCAGTCGCGTTGCACTGGCGGTGCGCGATTACGGATCGGTGTGGGAATCTGCGTATAATTTTCTTCCGCCGGATCGTTTTGAAAAGCTTGATCTTGAAACCGTGCGGTCCGGGTTGCTGAATGACAAACGCGGCTGGCCGGAGGTGGTGGAGGATGCCCGTGCGGTCTGGCCGGACGCGACGTTTGTAATGTGGCAGCAGGAAAAGTTGAACAAGGATGCCCGCGCGGTCTGTGCGCAATTGATGGGGCTTCACGAAGACCAGATCGTTCTGCCCAAAGGGCGGGCAAATGCAGGTAAGAAGAGGGTGGGCCGGTCTGTTGTGTTCACACCCGAAGAACGCAAACACCTAAGCCACCGCTATAACCGCCACCTCCGCCGGCTTGAAGATTTGCCCCTGCGCTGGCTCGGACGGGAGGAGGGCGCATGACGGGTCATGGCAGCACGCGCCGATCTTCGACTTCTTGTTCGCGCAGCGGCATTTTGTCGATGGTGCGGGTGATTTCGCGCACGGACCATGGGGCGGGTTTGCGCAATTCGACTTCACCGTCCTTGCCGATGATGACCAGCGAAAATCCCCGCGGGCGCAGGCGTTCGCGCAGGGCACTTTGTGCCGACGGGTCCGTGTCCGTGAGGATGATAACATCCCGTTCGGCCAGATCCTCTGGCCGTTGCGCCAAGAGGTCCATCTGCTGGATGAATCGCGGATCATTCGGGCTGTTTGCAAACACGACGACGGGCCGCGCGACCCAGATGAAGTCCTCTAAGTCCAGCAAAGTCGCATCAAATGCGACTGATCTGTCAGCGTTCCACAGGTCAAACACATCTGGCTCGGTCGCGTCTTGCGCGGCACTGGCTGAGGCGGCTAAGCACAAAGAAATAATAGCAATAAGTCGGATCATTATACTCCCCTTCCTCCCTGATATAGGGAGGTTGGCACGAAAGGCTAAGGGCAATTGGCCCGATGACAGTAACAATTTTAACTTTAACCCTATCGTCAGGTTCCTCCTCCAAGGCTTTGACCATCAATCTTGCAGCGCAGATGCGGTGCGGGCCAACGGTCAAGAGGGGCTGCTTGTTATGGATATCATGCTGCATGTGGGCGCACATCGCTGCGCGTCAACAACGTTTCAATCTTTCCTGTGGGCCAACCGCATTCAATTGGCGGGCGAGGGGCTGACATGTTGGACACCCAAACGCACCCGCGACGGTTTGATGAGGGGGCTCATGCAGCACCCGGCGATCATTTCGATTGCGGATGAACGCAACGGGCTTCGCTCGATCGGGCGCATGCGCATCGAAATGGACCGCCTGTCGCGCAACGGGCAACGCGGGCTGCTGATCAGTGAGGAAAACCTGATCGGGTCCATTATGAACAACATGCTCGACACGCGGCTTTATCCGCTCCTGCGGGAACGCCTGATGCGGTTCGAGCCCGCGTTCGAGGGGCGCAGATTGCGCATCGGGCTTTGCGTGCGTAGCTATGAGGATTATTGGACGTCATGTCTGGCCAATCTTGTGACGCGCGGGCGTATGGTGCCAGATGCCGATCTTCTCGACTTTTTGACAACCCAGCCACGACGCTGGCGCACGATGGTGCGCGATATAGCGTCGGTTTTTCCGTCGGCCGAAATAATCGTCTGGCCGTTCGAGCGGATGGCCGGACGGCCGGATGCGATGCTGGAAACGCTTTGGGAGCCGACATCGGCGCGGTTGCAGCAACGGGAGGTCTGGCGCAATCGTAGTTCGAGTCTGGTTCATCTGAACAACGTGATGGCTTTGCGCGGGGACCGCCCCCTGTCAGATGGTCCTGTTGATGCAGCTGCCCGCTGGATGCCGTTTGACGAGGATCAGCGCAGTGTTTTGCGGGCGGAATACCGGCGTGACTTGACGTGGTTGATGGCGGGGGCAGAGGGGCTTGCGCGGTTTGTCGACGGACGCAGCGCGTCCGCGCAATCGGGCCCCGACGGACGCAGCGCATCCGCGCAATCGGGCGACACCGGACGCAGCGCGTCCACACCAACACCAAGCGACGGGCAGACAATGCCCGCGCATGATATGAACAGCGGGCGAACAACGCCTGTTTCACAGCCTGACAGGGCTGATGTGACCCGCACCAGCGTTTCGGACGCGGTGCTATTCGGAGGACGAAAACATGGGATCAAAGAAGGAATGGGCAGAACGGGCGCAGGGTGAACTGCGCAGCAAGCCCCTTGACGATCTGACGTGGAACACGATCGAAGGCATCGACGTGCAGCCGGTATACGGTGCTGACGACCTTGACGGCGTCGACCACCTTGGCACGTTGCCCGGCGAGGCGCCCTTCACGCGCGGGGTGAAGGCCACAATGTATGCGGGGCGTCCCTGGACGATCCGCCAATATGCAGGGTTCTCCACGGCCGAGGAGTCCAACGCGTTTTATCGCAAGGCACTGGCGGCTGGTCAGCAGGGTGTATCAGTCGCCTTCGATCTGGCCACGCACCGCGGCTATGACAGCGACCATCCGCGTGTTGTGGGCGATGTGGGCAAGGCCGGCGTCGCGATTGACAGTGTCGAGGACATGAAGATTCTGTTCGACGGCATCCCGCTGGACAAGGTTTCCGTGTCGATGACGATGAATGGCGCGGTGATCCCGATCCTCGCCAGCTTCATCGTTACGGGCGAGGAACAGGGCCATGACCGCGCGGTGCTGTCGGGCACCATCCAGAACGACATCCTCAAAGAATTTATGGTGCGAAACACCTATATTTACCCGCCCGAACCATCGATGCAGTTGGTGGCCGATATCATCGAATACACGGCCAACGAGATGCCGAAGTTCAACTCGATTTCGATCTCGGGCTACCACATGCAGGAGGCGGGCGCGAACCTTGTGCAGGAACTGGCGTTTACCCTTGCTGACGGGCGCGAATATGTGCGCACGGCCATTGCGCGGGGCATGGACGTGGACCGTTTCGCGCCGCGTCTGTCGTTCTTTTTCGCCATCGGGATGAATTTCTTTATGGAAGCCGCCAAATTGCGCGCGGCACGCCTGTTGTGGTCGCGCATCATGGAAGAATTTGAACCCAAGTCCGAAAAATCCAGCATGCTGCGCACCCACTGCCAGACGTCCGGCGTGAGCCTGCAAGAACAAGACCCCTACAACAATGTCGTGCGCACCGCATACGAAGCGATGGCGGCGGTGCTTGGGGGCACGCAAAGCCTGCACACCAACGCGCTGGACGAAGCCATTGCACTGCCGACCGAGTTCAGTTCACGCATTGCACGCAATACCCAGTTGATTTTGCAGGAAGAAACCGGTGTGACCAACGTCGTTGATCCGCTGGCGGGGTCTTATTATGTCGTACCGCTCACCGCTGATCTGGCGGATGCGGCGTGGATGCTGATCGAAGAGGTCGAGGAACTGGGCGGCATGACCAAGGCGGTCGCGTCGGGTATGCCCAAGCTGCGGATTGAGGAA
>CBFHGD010000038.1:0-18291 GCA_965655275.1 Octadecabacter sp.
CAACAAAGAGGGCCGGAAAATACCGACCCTGCCCAATTGCACGTTCTGACGACGCTTCAACGAGGCGGCGTATAGGCCGGAATCGCTTAATATGCAAGGGTCATTGGTGCTTGTGAACCTACGCTTCTACCCGATCTTGCCCGTTGGTAGCAGTTTGACTCCTCAAGCAGGTAGGGGCGCCGAAAGTCCCCTACCTATCAATCTAGGAACCTTGAGTATCTCAAGACTCGACAGGCGTATCGCCACGCTCCCAAAGCAGTGGGTGGAACACTTCGTCCACTGGTGTTTTGGCGAAGTGATTGATGTAGTTGGACATCGTTTTCTGGGCCACAACCAGCACAACATCCAACGCAGAACGGTGCGTAAACCCTGCCGCAAAAAACGCGTCGAACTGTGCATCTTCGATGTTGCCGCGCTGGCGCACGACCTGAAGCGTGAACTTGCGCAGTGCTTCGAGCTTGGCTGTTGGAAGCGGTGCTTCGTCGCGCAATGCGTTGGACAGCGCGTCATCGACTTTCATCATCTTCGCAATGCCCGTGTGGGCAGGGACACAGTAGTGGCATTCGTTTTCAACGTTAATCGTCTGCCAAACAACAGTGATCTCATCGGCGTTGAAATCTGTCTCTGTCGCAAGTTTATGAAGCACTTGATAGCCTTCATAGGCTTGTGGACTTTCAGCCAAGACTTTGTGCAAGCCAGGGAGGCGGCCAAACGCTGCCTGGGACTTTTCCAGAAGCGGCTTAGAGCCTTCCGGCGCAGTCGTCATATCGTGGGATGGAAAGTTTGGCATGGGAATCTCCGTAAGTTTGAATACGCAGCACATTTGGACTTTCTTGAGTGATCACTCAAGTATATAATTGAGTAACTGCTCAACAATATTGTGACCGCCACGAAACATGCCCCGAAAACCCTCATTTGACCGAGACGACCTGATCCGACGCGCCAGAGATGTGTTCTGGAAACGCGGCTGGGCAGGAACGTCTCTTAAGGATTTGGAAGAAACGCTCAAACTAAAGCCGGGCAGCTTTTACGCGGCATTCGGGTCCAAAGATGCGCTTTATCAACTCACATTGGATCAATACGCCAAGGACGGTGCCGCGGCTCTCGAAGCTTTGACACAAGACCATGGACCTCTTGGGGCGCTACAGGCCTATCCTCGCCATATCATTGGAAACGAGGCGGCAGCAGCGCGTGCCTGCATGCTGGTAAAGACAATTCTTGAACTCTCTCCGCACGATCATCCATTGGCGGACCATGCAAACGCGCACCTGAACGCAATGGAAACACGATTTACGACCCTGTTTGCGGCGGCTCAAGACAATAACGAGATAAGCAAGACCCATGATCCCGCGCGCTTAGCACGTCGGTACCAATCTGACTTGCTGGGGCTGCGAATTTCAGCGGAGAGACCCGGGCACGATAGCGTCGAAACAATAGACGAAATCGCGCAAAGCCTCTCTCAGCTCTAAGAGCAGAAGACAGGGCGAACCGGATCTCAGCATCTTATCCAGAATTGTTTCGACTTCGAGATACAAACAAACCACTTACATCCCGGCGTATGCCAATCAGTCGGTTGCGCCGTCTTTCCCAATCATCAACGCATCCACGCTTTCGATTTCAGGCATGGCCCGCCCCGCAATCCCCTGCAAATCGCCATACATTCCCACCGTGGATCCGATCACGGCTTCCATCTGTTTGGCCCGCATCGCCCATTGCTTTTCCATGAAAAACCGTTCTTTGCGCAAGGCGTCCTGCATGTCCTCGAACCTTTCGACAATGGCATCAACCCGTTGCTTGAACTGCGTTCCGGTCAGGTAGTCATAGATCATTTCCATCTTGGATTCTTGCCCCATGGCCCGTCCTTTGGCGCCCGCCACCTCGATCAATCCGTGGCGCAGTGAGACCGCCAACGGCACCGCGTAGCGCGGCGCGCAGACCCAAATCCCGTCGATCACACCGAAACTCTCGATCCCTTCGGGCAAGGCCACCGACGTGATCACCGCAATCTCGCAACCCGATGCGCGCTGGTCGTCGCGCAGCTTGGCCAGCCAGCTTGCCGTCCAGTTCTTGGTGCGTTTGCTTTCCCACAAAATGCGTCCCGCCAACGCGCCCTGCGCCATGACGTCGTGGCGCACATCCGCGCCGCTGACCCCCTTGGCGACCGGCGAAAACTCATCCGTGGGAAACGCCTGCGCCAGCGTTTCCTCCAACACCATTTCCGCCGCCTCGCCCTGGGTCTGCATGCTGCCTTGCTCACTGCGCTGTTTCAGCGCCTCGATCTGCTTTTTCATCCCGTCGATCATCTGCGCTTGCTCGGCCACCTTCAATGCGGCCTTCTCCTCGGCCTCGCGCGACAGCTTCTCGCCCATCGCTTCGCGCTCCGCCGCGATCATCTTTTGCACGGTCAATTCAAGCTCGGCCTCACGGTCCGCCAAAAGCTGTTCGCGCTTCATCGCCGCCGCCTGTGCAGCCTGTGCCTCGCGCAGTTTCAAGTCCTGCTCCTTAACCCGCTCGAGCAGCGCCGCCTGCTCCGCCCCGGCTTCGGCCATGCCCGCATCCTTGGCTTGCGCTGTCGCCACCGCGATAGCCTTGGCCGCCTGCGCCTCGCGCTTTTCCAGCTCGTCATCAAACGAGCGGCGCAAGTCGGCCAACATCGGCCCCGCCAGTTGCTCGCTCAGTTCAAATTCGTTCTTACATTTCGGGCAGGTGATTTTCAGATCGGACATGGGACGCCTTGTGATGCAGTTTGCCCAGCCGTATCACAGATCACTTGGGCTTTGCATCAGGCACCTCGACGGGCCCGCCTGCATCGGCCCATGTACTAAACCCTTCGCGCAAATGCGCAGCGTCAAACCCCATGTCCTGCAAGGTCGCCACCGTCAACGCAGACCGCCACCCAGACGCGCAATGGAACACATACCGTTTGTCCTGCCCGAACACGTCCTTGTAATAGGGGCTGTCCGGATCAACCCAGAATTCCACCATGCCGCGCGGCGCATGCACACTGCCGGGGATAAATCCACGCCCGCGTTCGCGCACATCGCGGATATCCACGATCACCACATCAGGGTCACCCACCAAGGCGATCAAATCGGCGGTTTCGACCTCGTCGATCCGCGCGCGGGCCTCGGCGACCATCTGCGCCGCTGTCTTTTTCAACGTCTTCATTGCACCACCATCAAACACGCCCACCTGAACCGTCAACCCACCGATTGCACAGGCGGCCAAGGCGGGTCATAACACCGCGCATGTTTCGCCTGATCGCCCTCCTCATGTTCTTGCCCACGTATGCCGCCGCCGACTGGTCCCCGCGCCCGGCCCTGTTCAACTTCGCGGCAACGCTGGAAACCTGCACCCTCGCGCCCGACACACCTGATCTGGCACGCGCCTGTGATGGCGCGCTGGCCTCTGCCTATGCACTCAAACGGGCGGTGGCTCGGGCGACGTTCAAATGTGGCACGGAAAGCCTTTTGACCTGCGCCGCCCCGTTTGAAGACGAAGGCTTGCCCGCCATCGCGGCGCGCATCGCTGTGGACGCGGGCTGCGACAACACCGACGCGTCTGAGTTGGCCGAGGGCGCACCGATCCCGGCTGATCACTGCATCACCATCGCCTCCGATATCATGATCGACGAAGGTATTGTGCCGCTCGACACCGACATTTCCTGCGGTATCAGCTGGATCGAATGTGGTGAGCTTGCCCAACTCAACGCAGCCTTCTGGGTCGATCAAGTTGATCTTCTGGCCCCCGCCGACCCCGTGGTCAGCGACCTGCAAATGCGCAACTTTTCCGACTGTAACGTACAGGCTGGCGAAATTGGCGGGTGGGCCAGCGACCTTGATGCTCTCGAATGTCTTGCGACCCGTTCCGCCGCACTCTGGGCAGACCTCACACAAACCGAACAGGAAAACTGATGGGCGAACTCTACCTGATCCGCCACGGGCAAGCCAACTCCGGCGCGACCACCGAAGAAGACTATGACCGCCTGTCGGATCTTGGCCATCGCCAGGCCGCCCTGCTCGGCAGCTGGATGCGGGCCCATGAGGACGCGTTCGATCTTGTGCTGGCCGGCACAATGCGGCGCCACCGCGAAACCGCTGCCGGAATGGGCTACACGCCCGCCGTGTTCGACGAACGCCTCAATGAAATGGAATACTTCGCACTGGCGCGCGACATGCATGCGCATCACGATGTGGCACCCCCCGCCACCTCCGAAGATTTTGCGACCCACATGCCCCAAACCCTCGCAGCGTGGGAACAGGCCACCATCAACGGTGCCGAACCCTTTGCCACGTTTGAGGGCCGCATCACAGCTGCGCTGGCCGAGGCCGCGAAACCCGGAAAACGCGTGCTTTGCGTCACCTCCGGCGGGGTCATTTCAATGGTGATGCGGGGTGCTCTTGGCCTGAGCACAGGCCAGATGGCGCATGTGCTGCTTCCGATCTACAATTCGTCCCTGCACCGGTTCCGCATCCGCCCCGAGGGCACATTCCTGACAGCATTCAACGCCATCCCGCACCTCGATCCACCGGATCTTGCCGATCACCGCACGCATCTTTAGGCACACTCAAGGGCGGCGCACGCTTTCGACCACGGCAATCGCGCGTGCAACCGCCTCCTGTGCGGTCAAATCGGTCGTATCCAGCAGCACCGCGTCGTCTGCCGGTTTCAGCGGTGCTGTTGCACGTTCGCTGTCGCGCTTGTCGCGCGCTTCCACGTCCGCCAATACATCGTCAAACAACAGCGCCATGCCCTTGCCGTTCATTTCGTCCAGCCGGCGCTGCGCACGGATGCGCGCGCTTGCGGTGACGAACAGTTTCACCTCCGCCTGCGGACAAATCACCGTGCCAATGTCACGCCCGTCCAAAACGGCCCCACCATCACGCGCCGCAAACTGGCGCTGGAACGCCACCAATGCGGCCCGCACATCACCGTTAACGGCAACGCGGCTGGCCGCTTGCGCCACTTCGGGTGTGCGCAGATGATTACCGTCCAGATCCACCGCTTCCAACGTCTGCGCCGCCTGCACTGCATCCAGCCCATGCAAAACCTTTGCCCCCACAGCACGATACAAAAGCCCCGTATCCAGATGGGCAAAACCAAAATGCGCCGCCACAGCCTTGGAAATCGTGCCCTTGCCCGCCGCTGCCGGCCCGTCAATTGCGATTGTAAACTTCAAACCGACCTCCTCAGGTGCACGATCAAAACCAAAATGCACAAATACAGGGACGCGAATTTCGCCATGGTCAATTGATGCGCCGCATCCACTGCCGCCGGGTAAAGGACATCGACAAAAATAAACCGGTAGATCGCCGCGTTCTCCGCGAAATCAATCAGCGCGTAGACCACGGCCAACCCTGCCACCACAAACCGCAACGCGCCGCCGCGCCAGCCCAAAAGCCCGAGCCAGAGCGCAAGCGCCACAATGAAAACCCGATCCCACCGCAACAGGATCACGCCATAACTCGCGCGGGCTTCCTCGCTCATCGCGCCCACGAAACCGGCCATCGTTTCCGCGCTATAGCCGCGCAAATGAAAATCAGGCGGCCAATGACCATCCGCCCCCGGCAGAACCGAAAAATATAGTATCGCACCCATCACAAGGTAGCTGACCAAGGCCACCCAACCTGCAATCTGGCGCGTGCTCCCCATCAGGGATCAACGCGGGAAATCCCCGCCCCGAGGCCGGTCATCAATCCCTCGAAAATCGGGAACGATGTGGCAATCGGCCCGCCATCATCCACCGTCATCGGCGCATTGGTCGCAAGGCCCATCACCAGAAACGACATTGCAATCCGGTGATCCAGACGGCTTTCAACCGTCACACCGCCCGCCACATTGCCAAAGCCCGCGCCCTTCACGGTCCACCAATCGGGGCCTTCATCCACGCTCACACCGGCCGCACGCAGCCCCCTGGCCATCGCATCAATCCGGTCGCTCTCCTTGACGCGCAATTCCTTGACGCCGCGCATCACCGTCTCGCCTTTGGCAAACGCAGCCACAACCGACAACACAGGATATTCATCAATCATCGACGCAGCGCGCGCTGGCGGCACCTCGATGCCCGTCATGTCAGGCGAATACCGTGCGCGCAGGTCGGCCACCGGCTCGCCGCCCTCCTCGCGCATATTCTCGAACGTCAGGTCCGCGCCCATCTCTTGCAAAGTATAAAACAGACCGGCGCGCGTGGGGTTCAACCCGATGTTGGGCACCAACACGTCCGACCCTTCGGCGAGTAGGGCCGCACACACCGGAAACGCCGCCGAACTCGGATCGCGCGGCACGATAATAGTCTGCGGCTGCAATTCCGGCTGCCCCATTAACGTAATCACGCGGCCTTCGTCGGTATCCTCGACGCTCAACCGGGCGCCAAAGCCCACCAGCATACGCTCCGTATGATCACGCGTCGCTTCTTTCTCGATGACAACCGTTTGCCCCGGCGCATTCAGCCCCGCTAGCAACACCGCCGATTTCACCTGCGCGGATGGCACAGGCACCACATAACGCACCGGCACGGCATCATTTGCGCCCATAATCGTCATCGGCAACCGGCCGCCCTCGCGCCCCACCGCGACCGCACCAAACAACGACAACGGGTCCGTCACCCGCCCCATGGGGCGCCCGTTAAGCGACGCGTCACCGGTAAATGTCACCGTAATCGGGCAGGTCGCCATGGCACCCATAATCAAACGCACACCGGTGCCTGAATTGCCGCAATCAATCACATTCTCCGGTTCGGCGAACCCGCCGACGCCGACCCCGTGCACAGACCATACACCGCCGCCGTGGTTCACCACCTGCGCACCAAACGCCTCCATCGCGCGGCCCGTGTCCAATACGTCCTGCCCCTCCAGCAATCCGGTGATCTTCGTCTCCCCCACGGCCATCGCCCCAAGGATCAACGAACGGTGCGAAATCGACTTATCGCCTGGCACATGGGCCTCGCCCTTTAACGGGCCGCCCTTGCGGGATGTCATCGGAATTGGTGCACTGTGGCTCGACATGTCTGCGTCCTTCAAAACTGTTAGCATCTAGTAAACCGCCGACCCACGGAGGTCCACGCCCCCGCCTTCTTTGGCTCAAAAATACCGTAATCGCCCGCTTACGTCTTTCGGAACGTCAGATAATGCGGTGTTCGGCCTTCGCGCAGAGCCTTTTGCTCGTAGCGTGTCGAAATCCAGTCTTCCCACGGGGTGCGCCAGTCTTGTGGCCCTTCGGCCAGCCACTCGAACCCCGCCTTGGGGACTTCTTCCAGTGTCTGGCGCACATAATCGGAAATATCTGTCGCGACGCGAAATTCCGCCCCCGGTTTCAACGCTTGTGCCAACGGCTCCAAATGCTCGGGCGTCACAAAACGGCGCCGGTGGTGGCGGGCCTTGGGCCACGGGTCTGGATACAGCAGGAATGCCTTGGAAATGGAGGCATCTGGCAACACATCAAACATGTCTCGCACGTCTCCGGGGTAGATGCGCAAATTATCGACGCTGGCCTTGCGGATTTTGCCCAGCAACATGGCCACGCCGTTGATATAGGGCTCGCAGCCGATGATCCCGACATCCGGGTTTTGGGCCGCTTGGTGAATCACATGCTCGCCACCGCCAAACCCGATCTCGAGCCAGACATCGCGCCCACCAAACAACCCGTCCAGATCGAGATGATCGCGCGCAGGATTGTCATCCCAGCTCACCGAACCGGGCGACAACTCGGCCAAATCTTCCTCAAGATAGCCTTTCTGGCTGTCTTTGAGGTGTTTGCCCTTAAGTCGGCCATAAAAATTGCGGTGCGGGCGTGTCGGATGTGTCATGCCAGCCCTTTAGCCGCGCCGCCGCAAATGCTCAACCTTTACGCGCGGCCTTTGCATCAATCGAAACCTTAAACCGCCTTCTTCAACGCATCGACCAGATCGGTGCGTTCCCACGAAAACCCGCCATCTACCTCGGGCGCGCGCCCGAAGTGGCCATAGGCCGCCGTGCGCTGGTAAATCGGCTTGTTCAACTCCAGCTGCGTGCGGATGCCGCGCGGCGTCAGGTCCATCACCTTGGGGATTGCCAGCTCAATTGCCGCGGCATCGGCGTAGCCCGTCTGGTGCGTATCCACGTAAATCGACAGCGGAGCCGCAACGCCAATCGCATAGGACAGCTGCACCGTGCAGCGATCCGCCAACCCTGCGGCAACAATGTTTTTCGCAAGATACCGCGACGCATAGGCGGCCGAACGGTCCACCTTGGTCGGGTCTTTGCCCGAAAACGCGCCGCCGCCGTGGGGGGCCGCACCACCGTAGGTGTCCACAATAATCTTGCGTCCTGTCAGACCCGCATCGCCATCCGGCCCACCGATCACAAACTTGCCAGTCGGGTTCACGTGCCACGCGGTCTGCGCGTCGATCCAACCCTCTGGCAGAACCTCGCGGATATAGGGTTCGACGACATCGCGCACATCCGCACTGGTCATGTTTTCGTCCAGGTGCTGGGTGGACAACACGATGGACGACACGCCCACCGGCACGCCGTTTTCATAGCGCACGGACAATTGCGATTTCGCATCAGGGCCCAGCGTCGCCTCGGTGCCGTTCTTGCGCACCTCGGCCAGCCGGCGCAGGATTGCGTGGGCATAATGGATCGGTGCGGGCATCAATTCGGGCGTTTCTGTCACGGCATAACCGAACATGATCCCCTGGTCGCCCGCGCCCTCATCCTTATTGCCGCTTGCGTCAACGCCTTGGGCGATATGCGCAGATTGCTCGTGCAACAGGTTGGTTACCTTGACGGTTTCCCAATGGAACTTTTCCTGCTCATACCCGATGTCGTTGATGCACGCGCGGGTGATCGCATCGATGTCGCCCATCATGTCATGCAGCTTGGATTGATCCGCGAGGCCAATCTCCCCTCCGATGACAACGCGGTTGGTGGTGGCGAATGTTTCGCACGCCACGCGCGCTTCCGGTTCCACCGCGATCAACGCGTCCAGAACGGCATCGGAAATGCGGTCGCACAATTTGTCCGGGTGACCTTCGGAAACGGATTCCGAGGTGAAAGTGTAGTTGCTACGTGCCATGGGGAATGCTCCAGTGGGGTTGCCGATCCACGTCAGGAAGCCGTTGTGGATGGATTTCAATTAAGCTGCGGTTATCCCTGTGGTTGCGTGTCGTCAACGACAATCGGGCGGCGGCGTGCCAGCCCCGCCAACATGAAGACCCCCAGCAACACTGCCAGCGGCCAATCGCCCATGCGTGCATAAAACGTCGGCGCAATCGCGGCGGGCACCAGAGCGTCCAGTGCACCTGCATCGTTCAGGGGCAGCTGCGCGGTGATCTTACCCAACGGGTCGATCACTGCCGAAATGCCCGTGTTCGCGGCGCGGATCACCGGCAGGCCCGTTTCAATCGCGCGTGCCTGTGCCTGCACCAGATGCTGGCGCGGCCCCGGCCCGTTTCCGAACCACGCGTCATTGGTGATAATCATCAAAACGTCGGCGCGCTTTTCGCCGCGCTGGATTTCTTCGGGGAATACCCCCTCGTAGCAAATCAACACTCGCACCACCCCAAGGCCCGCAACCTCGATCAACCCGTCGCCTTCGCCTGCGCTGAACCCGGCCACCTGATCGACCAAAGTGCCCATGCCGAGCGGCTCCAACAACCACGCGAGCGGGATGTATTCGCCAAACGGCGCCAGATGTGCCTTGTCTGATATCGCGGCCAGGGAGTCAGGGCTGTCGATCAAAACGGCAGAGTTGAAATAGCTTGTCCCCTCACGCCGCTGGATACCTGCCACCACAGGCGCGCCGCGCGCGGCAATCGACATCTGTTCCATCCACGGCTGCGCGTAGTCCAATAACGCAGGGATCGACGTTTCCGGCCAGATCACGACGTCTGCAGGCGCGCCGCCAAAGGTCAATGCAATGGCGCGATCAAAGAAGACCGGCATCCAGTCACGGTCCCATTTTTGGTGCTGCGGCGCGTTGGGCTGCACGATGCGGACCGTTGTGCCGGTGTCCAAAACCGTTTGCGTTGAGGCCGCAGCCAAACCAAACGTTGCGGCCACCACTGCCGCGACGACAGGCACCCCGACCTTCCAGCTGTGCGCCATCGCGAACACGACAGCCACAGCCACCACAAGCATCAGGAATGTCGCGCCGTAAGACCCGACCCAGGCAAACCAGACGTCGGCCGGACTACCTATCATCGTGTAAGATACCAGCCCCCATGGAAAGCCGGTGAAGACATGCCCGCGCGCAAGTTCGGCGGCGGTTAACGTCACGGGCAACCACAACATTGCGGTTTTTCCGGTGCCCAACCAACGCGCAACGCCAAAACCAAGGGCCCAAAACAACGCCAGCCCGCCCGCCATCAGAATGATCGCAAAGGGTGCCATCCATCCGTGACGCGCAAGGTCCACCAGGAACGGTTCAACGATCCAGCGCAGGGTCCAGCCGAAATAGCCAAGCCCGATCAACCACCCGCCAAGCGCGGCGCGGCGCGCGCTATCAACCGGCACCAACAAAACAACACCAACCAAGCCGAGCAAACCGTGAAACGGCCCCAAAATATTGTCATCATGGGCGCTGGCCAAGAACACGCCCACAAGGACCAAAGCCAAGATCCGCAGGACCACTAGCCACAGCGGGGGTTTCGCAAGCGGAAATGCAGGGTCTTCCCGGCTAGACACTCGACGTTCCAGCCAAACGCACCCGCAACCGTTTGATGCGACGTGGATCAGCTTCGACCACCTCGAATTCCGGTCCCTCGGGATGCTGGATCACTTCGCCGCGCGCAGGCACATGACCGGCCAGCATAAAGACCAAACCGCCCAGCGTTTCGATCTCTTCCTCGTCGATCTCGTGATGTTCGGTCAGCGGCATACCTATTTCGGCCTCGAACTCGTCGAGCGGGGCCTTCGCCTCGGCCATATAAACGCCGGGCTTTTCTTCGATCCACAAATCATCCTCTGCGGTGTCGTGTTCATCCTCGATCTCACCGACGACCTGTTCGATCAGGTCTTCGATGGTCACAAGCCCGTCGGTGCCCCCATATTCGTCGATCACCAATGCCATATGAATCCGGTCGTTCTGCATCTTTTGCAGCAACACGCCCAGCGGCATCGACGGCGGCACGAACAGCAATTCGCGCGTCAGTCCGCGCAAATCAAACGTCTTGGATTTGCCGTTGAACCCGTGGATCAACGCGAAATCCTTAAGGTTCACAAACCCGATGGGCGTGTCCAGCGTGCCGTCAAACACCGGCAGGCGCGTCAGGCCCTTTTCGCGAAACACCTGCACCAGATCATTGCGGCTGATGGTGACAGGCACGGCTGCAATGTCGGCCTTGGGGACCATCACGTCCTCGACCCGCTTGCGGCGCAGGTTCATCATTCCGCGCGCTTCAAGCGGCGCGGCATAGCCTGTAACAGGGGTCACATCTTCGGGGGTGTCAGAGGGGCTGAGCGCCTCGACAATGCGGCTGAAAAAGCCGCGCTCACTCGATATTGTTTGGGGGTCAGGCTGCGCGCTTTGCGCCGCACTAGAAGAACCGTCAGTCGTGTCGCCCATTGTCTCCGTTTCCAAAAGGGGCCGCGTGTTGCATGCCCAAGAAGCTGTCCTTACGAATATGGGTCAGGGATGTCCAGTTTACCAAGGATTTCTGTCTCCAAACCCTCCATCAACGCCCCGTCCGCGTCCGAAATGTGATCAAAACCCAACAGGTGCAGGGTGCCATGCACAATCAAATGGGTCACATGATGGTCAAACGGCTTACCCGCATCGGCGGCTTCGCGCGCACAGGTGTCGTATGAAATGGCGATATCACCCAATTCCGCGTCCATCGGCAGCTGTGGCGGCACCGGCATTTCGCCCGCCGCCATCGCCCCGCGCTCCGCGCTTGGCCAGGACAACACATTGGTCGCCGCACCCTTTTGCCTGAAATCCGCGTTCAGCGCCGCGATGCGGGCGTCATCACAGGCCAGAAGGCTGACCTCGAAAGCGGATGGCTCCAGCCCAACGCCCGTCAATGATGCATCACACGCCGCCTGCACCAGCGGGCCCAACCCAGCCCAGCGAGAATCCTCGATGACAATATCGACGCTCACGACGGTGGCTCGTCCGCCTCATAGGCCTCGATGATCGCGGCCACCAACGGATGGCGCACCACGTCTTTGGATGTGAAATAGTTGAAACTGATCTTGGGAATACCGGCGAGCAGGCGTTCCGCATCCCGTAGCCCCGAACTGACCCCGCGCGGCAAATCTATCTGGGTACGGTCACCTGTAATCACCATGCGCGACCCCTCGCCCAGACGCGTCAGAAACATCTTCATCTGCATGGTCGTGGCGTTTTGAGCCTCGTCCAGAACAACAAACGCGTTCGACAACGTGCGCCCGCGCATGAAGGCCAGCGGTGCAATCTCGATCTTCTTTTCCTCGAGCAGCTTTTCGACCTGTTTGGACGGCAGAAAATCGTTCAGCGCGTCATAGAGCGGCTGCATATATGGATCGACCTTATCCTTCATATCACCGGGCAAATAGCCGAGCTTTTCACCCGCCTCCACGGCCGGACGTGACAGAATAATGCGGTCCACATGGCCACCGATAAACAGGTTCACCCCAACGGCGACCGCCAGATAGGTCTTGCCGGTGCCCGCAGGCCCGATGCCAAAGGCCAGCTCGTTGTTGAAAAGCGCTTTGACGTAGGCCTTTTGCGCGGCGGTGCGTGGCTCGACGATCTTCTTGCGGGTCTTGATTTCAACCCGGTCGCCGGCATCCAGACCCGTGATCATATCCATCTGGTCGCCCATTGGAGAGCCGGTGCCCTTCTCGGACGTGCCCATGCGAACTTCGCGGTCGATATCGGCTGGTTCAACGGCGCGCCCTGCCTCAAGACGTTCATAAAGGGCCGTCAAAACCTCGGCGGCCTCTTTTTGTGCGTCCGGTTCGCCGTGAATCGACAACTGGTTGCCACGCCGCAGCACCTGAACGCCCAGCTTCAGTTCAACATCGGCAAGGTTGCGGTCATGTTCTCCACACAGGTCAATTAGCAGGAAATTGTCCGGAAACTCCACCACCACGGGCGGCGCGTCGGACTCATATGGGGTCGGGGGCAGCGTTCTGATGGCCAATCAACTCTCCGGGGTTTTTGTTTTTTCAATCGTGGCGTGTCGCGGCCTGACGTGCAAGAGGCGTGCACCCATTGTCGCGCATTAGAAACGAAAAAGGGCCGCGGTAAACACCGCAGCCCTCTCTCTAATCGATCGTCGCATCAGTGATGCGGCTGGGATCTTGGATGCACCATCTGGTACTGTCCTTCATAGGGCCGCACCTGAACGTTCTCGACGCGGATTGGCAGCGGTGTCTTCGGGACATAATCCGTCAGACCTTCGGTGCCACTCTGATACGGGCCGTAAACAACGCCGGGCTCGCCACCGCAAACGGGCAGACCGGATACCGGGTCAAGCCGGTTACTGGCACGTCCTTCGACACCGTCGTCAATGACCCAAGCCTGACAGCCATCCGGCGTCACAGCGATTGCAGCATTGTCGTCAATGTTTGTGTCGCTGTCGCGCCCCTGGTCATTGGCAACCGCGATAAAGTCGTTCGGGCCACTGTACGGAGTCAGGCCAGTCTCGATGGTCCCTTCAATTCCCGAACAGGCGCTAAGGCCGCCTGCGGCGGTGATCACTAATGTAAGTTTGAAAATATTCATGATTACCACCTGTAGCAGATTACTTCGACGCGACGGTTCTGAGCCATCCCGGCGGCGTTTGAGTTGGACGCGATCGGGCGTGTTTCACCGAAGCCCATTTCACGTTCGATGACGGCACCAACGCTGCGGCCAACGTCGGCCACGGACCGCGCACGATGCTCGGACAACGTCTGATTATACTGATTGGATGCACGGCTGTCGGTGTGGCCATACACGGCAAAACCGGAAACCCCACCCTGGCGGAACACCTCTTGCAGACGCTGACGTCCTGCATTGGTAAGCTGCGCGCTGTCGGTGTGGAACATGGTATCCGAATCTCCGACAAAGCAGGTGTTGATCTGCATGCAGACCGGACGGCCCGTCTTCGGATCAAGCCGGTTGACCTGATATTGCTCCAGGCCACCATCTGCCATCCAGTGCATACACCCGTCAGGATCGATCCAGATGCCCCACTGAATGCGGCCCGATTGCTCTCCGCGCTGGACCTGCTGCGCCGATGCAGAGACCGTCAAAGCCCCCAACAGCGCAGCAGCCGGCAGGCCGAGTTTCAAATATTTGATTAGATTTGGCATAAAAAGTCCCCCGTTATCGCCAGATCAGAAGCCCCTGCACATTCAGGCCCAGCCCCTGTTAGCAATGTCTTGCCTATTACTGATATCATTCTCACCACAGCCCCCGTTAAACACCCCGCCAGTTGGTCACTTGTCGCAAAATAGCGGGATCAAACGTAACACCACGCCCGTATGGTTAGCGGATTTTGGTCAGAATGGAAGGCAAAAACACCAGATATTGTGCTCAATTGGTCAACAATGCGACAATATACCCATGATTACCATGCGCATTAGTCACAATCGACCCGCGCTGCGTGGCCTGGGCGAAGGGGTTTTGCGTTGAATTTCTGGGAAGCCCGCGTCAGCAGATTTCACCTCCGAGCGAATTTCTTTCGGATTTCACGATCCGCACATCGCGAAGATCACCGACGCTGACGTCGCTCGTGTCGGCGAACACCGCGTGCAGGTATTCGGACTTCCCGATCATCTGCCCCGCTTCGCGCCCCTTCTTTTCGAACAACACCTTTACTGTGCGTCCGATCATGGCGTTCTGAATGTCGCGTTGCTGCTCGCTCAAAAGCGCCTGAAGCCGGTGTAGGCGGTCCAGCTTCACGTCCTCGTCCAGCTGGTCGCGCTCGGCTGCAGGGGTTCCGGGGCGGGTGGAATACTTGAACGAATAGGCCTGCCCGTATTGCACGGTGCGGACCAAATCCATCGTGTCCTCGAAATCGGCTTCGCTTTCGCCAGGGAAGCCGACAATGAAGTCCCCCGACAACAGCAAATCGGGCCGCGCCGCGCGAATACGTTCGATCAATTCGAAATATTGCGCGCGGGTGTGTTTGCGGTTCATTGCCTTCAGCACTTTGTCGGACCCCGACTGAACCGGCAAATGCAGATAGGGCATGAGCTTGTCGCAGGTGCCGTGCGCGTCGATCAGCGCATCATCCATATCGTTGGGGTGGCTGGTGGTGAACCGGATGCGCTGCAATCCGTCAACTTTATCCAGATCCCAGATCAGTCCGGCAAGCCCACCGTCATGCCCGTGATAGGCGTTCACGTTCTGGCCCAGCAATGTAATCTCGCGCACGCCCGCCTCGACCAGGTCCTGCGCCTCGCGAATGATGCGATCCGCAGGGCGGCTCACCTCGGCCCCGCGCGTGTAAGGCACGACGCAGAACGCGCAAAACTTGTCGCAGCCTTCCTGCACAGTCAAAAACGCGGTCGGCCCGCGTTTCGCCTTGGGGCGTGACTTTAGCGTCTCGAACTTGTCATCCTCGGGAAACTCGGTGTCCAACGCCTTGCCCCCCGCGGCGACAACGGCCTCCATCGCGGGCAGCCGGTGGTAGCTTTGCGGCCCCACCACCAAATCAACCATCGGCTGGCGGCGCATGATTTCTTCACCTTCGGCCTGCGCGACACAGCCCGCAACGCCGATTTTCAAGTCCGGCTTTTCGGCCTTCAGCCCTTTGAACCGCCCTAGTTCCGAATAGATCTTTTCCGCCGCCTTTTCGCGGATGTGGCAGGTGTTCAGCAGGATCATATCCGCATCCGCCGCGCTGTCCGTCGCCACATAGCCTTGCGTGCCAAGGCTTTCAGCCATGCGCTCACTGTCGTACACGTTCATCTGGCAGCCGTAGGTCTTGATAAACAGCTTCTTGGGGTCCGACATCTGGGCAGCTCTCTCGTTGATCGCGCCCGCATCTAACGCACCGCCACCCCGCTTGCAATGAAGCGCGAATTGCCAGACATTGCCCCCAAGCAGGCAGAGCATCAAAATGATCCACCACCCCACCCTCAATGCGTTCCTATCCGACGGCGCCGCGAAAATGGTCAAAGGCCCCATCGCCTTGATTTTCGCGGAAGACGAGGTCGAGCTGGACGCCACCATCCGCCACCACCTGTCCGCCGGTTTCTTGCATACCGTGGTCTTCGCCATGCCCGAATTCACCATCGCGCAAGACGTAACCGACAAGATCATCCGCGTCAGCTACAACATGCAAGACACAGCCGCGCTGGAAACCGCCGTGAACGGCGTGATGAAGGCCACCGGCGATGTCTGGATCTACTACTGTTACAACGCCGAATTCCTGTTTTTTCCGTTCATCGAACACCGCACTGTCGGTGAGATGATCGCCTTCAACGTCGAAGAACGCCGCGACACTATCCTGACCTATGTGATCGATCTTTATACCGGCGATTTGTGGCAACACACCAATGCCGTCTGTATCGAGGACGCGCATCTGGACAAAACCGGCTACTATGCGCTGGCCCGCAAGGACCGTTGGAACAACGATCTGGATCGCCAGCTCGATTTCTTTGGCGGCCTGCGCTGGCGCTTCGAAGAACACGTGCCGATCCCGCGCCGCCGGATCGACCGTGTGTCGATCTTTCGCAACAAACCGGGCCTCGTGTTTCTACCCGATCACACCTTCAATGACCCCGAATACAACACCTATTCCTGCCCGTGGCACAATAACCTCACCGCTGCGGTATGTTCTTTCCGCACCGCCAAGGCGCTCAAACGCAACCCCGGTTCGACCTTTGAAATCGACACGTTCAAATGGCACAACTCGGCACCCTTCGAATGGCACAGCCAGCAATTGCTGGATCTGGGCCTGATGGAACCGGGGCAGTGGTTTTAGGCCACCGCAACGCCCATATCGGTCCCTTGCAGCTCGCCCTTGTGCGCTGAACTGAACGGCCAATCCTGCGCCCGTTTCACCAGGCCCAGGCGCACGGGTGCGGCCTCCATGAACTCCTGGCGCAATTCGACCACGGCGGGCGCAATCTCGATCACCTCGCTCGCCTCGGACCACAAATCAATAGATCCGCCCGGCACATGGCGCGCAAAGCCCGACTGGACCACACGGATCGCGCCGTTCACTCCGAATTCTGCATCCGGAAAGGCGCACAGCAGCTGGATTTCATTGGGCAAGACCACCGCCGCGAGGATATCGAACTGCCAACGTTGCTGGGCGAGCGCGACGCAATCGCGCAGCAGGCGGATATGGCGCACAAACAGATCGTCACCTCCGTCTGCAAGGCGCAGTGTTATTGCGACATGGGCAGGTAAAAAGGACGGATCAGACGTGGGGCGGGGGATGGGGGCGTATTGTGTCATGCCCTATCTTGCCCGCATTAATCTTAATAAGGGGTGAAGCGGCGCGTGTTAACTGCGCCGCAGGCGGATCACCACATCAACCGACGCAATCTCGGCCCCGTCGGGCGCATCAGGCACCTGCGCAATCACCAACTGATCGGCTGGCGCATCCGACAGGCGGTTTTCGTCTTCCCAGTAAAAATGCGGGTGATCGCTCATGTTGGTGTCAAAATAGCTTTTGGAGCCATCGACCGTAATCTCGCGCAGCAGGCCCGCCTCGCAAAACGCGCTCAGCGTGTTGTAGACCGTTGCCAGCGATACCTTTTCACCGGCGCGCGCGGCGGATTCAAACAGGCTCTCTGCGGTGACATGGCGGTCGCGCCCGTCGCCCACCAGCAAACCTGCCAGCGCGACGCGTTGGCGCGTTGGGCGCAAACCCGCACCGGCCAGCCACTGCGTGCCGCGGGTCGTTGGTTCGGTCATGATCGGTTCATCTGTCATCGTCCTGCTAATATGGGGGAAATCCCCGCGCTTTCAATTAAAAATGCGACTTACTCGCAATCTGTGCCCCCCTTGCCCTTGTTTGACGCGCGGTGTTAGATCGCGAAAGCTCTATTACACTCAAAAGAAAGACAGGTTTTATGTCGCAATATCCATCCAGCTTTGATCGTGACGACCTCCTGAAATGCGCGGCCGGCGATTTGTTCGGCGAGGGCAACGCACAGCTTCCGATGCCCCCAATGTTGATGATGGACCGCATCACCGACATATCCGGTGACGGCGGCGCGCACGGCAAAGGGCATGTGATCGCGGAATTCGACATCACGCCGGACCTGTGGTTTTTCGACTGCCATTTCCCCGGCAACCCGATCATGCCCGGCTGCCTGGGTCTTGATGGTCTGTGGCAATTGACGGGTTTCAACCTCGGCTGGCGCGGCTGGCAGGGGCGCG
>CBFHGD010000039.1:0-16979 GCA_965655275.1 Octadecabacter sp.
TCCTTCGGCGCGCAGACGGGTGAGGATGCGTTCGCTGTCTACCAGCGCCTTGGGGCAGCCGAGGGAGACCATCCCGATGGTCGGCTGGCCGTCACGTTTGTCGTCCGAAAAACGCGGTTTCGGGGCGAGGTCGGGGCGCAGGGAAGGCGGGTTCTGGGACATGGACGCGACCTAGCGGTTCTGGCCCGTTTGCGGAAGGGGAATTCTTGTGCCGCCGGAAGGGGGGCGCTAAGAGGAGCCATGAGCAAAAAGCACCGCGTCCCCCATGATATAACCACCCCGAGGGGGCGGATGCGCGCGTGGCTGCATTTTTACCTCAAGGATCACCACTTGCTTCGGATCTGGTGGTGGAACCTCGAAGAATTCGCGCCCGGCATGTGGCGGTCCAACCAGCCGTCGCCGGGGCGGTTGAAACGGCACAAGGCGATGGGGATTGAAAACATCGTGTCGCTGCGCAAAGTTACACCGCAAAGCCCCGATCTGTTCGAGGTCGAGGCCTGCGCGCAACTCGGGCTGAGGTTTCACCGCGTCGAAGGCGTCGCCGCGCGTCAGCTGAAGCCTGCAGAGACAATCCTGAAGGCCCTGGATGCCATTTCGCAGGTGCCAAAGCCGCTGGTGATCCATTGCAAGTCGGGGGCGGACCGGTCGGGGTTTGTTGCCGCGCTTTACCTTGTTTTGGTGGAAGGGCGCAGTGTGGCGGAGGCGGCAGGGCAATTGGGGGTAAAATACGTCCACCTGCCGCGCAGCAATGCGGGCACGCTGGGCCATGTGTTTCGGGTCTATTTGCGAGATGTGGAACCGACGGGGATGGAGTTTCGTGAGTGGTTCGAGAAACAGTATGATCCGGAGTTTGTCACCGCGGATTTTCAGGATTGGCGCAAAGGCGTCGGGCGCTGGGCGACCTAGTAATTTAGGGCGGACCCTGTGCGGTCATCACCCCCAGCGGCGGTGCACCCAGAACCATTGTTCGGGGTGGGCGGTGATGCGGGCCTCAAGGCGCGCCGTGATTTCCGCCGTCATCTGATCAGCCGTGGTCAGCTCGATCGGCTCTTCGATCACGACGTCAAAGGACAGGCCATCGGGTTGGCGAATGCCGAAGTAGGGCACCACAAGTGCGTTTATTTTCAGGGCGATGTCAGCCACGGATGTGGCCGTACTTGCAGGGTGGCCCATGAAGGGAATTTTACGAAAACCTTCGGCGCGCACATCAAATAACAATGTTCCCATGCCGCCATTTCGCAGCATTCGCACAAATCCCGCAGTTCCCTTGCGCCCCTGCGCAAAGACATCACCCGACATTGTCAGCATGTTTTGTTCATAATGGGCGTTGAAATAGGGGTTGGCGACGGGGCGATACAGCCCGCCAATGGTGTAGCCTGCCTGGGTCAGCGCCTGACGCGGGGCTTCGTGGTTGCCGAAATGTCCGGTCACGAACAACACCGGGCGCCCCTGTGCCTTTGCCTCGGCCAAAGGCGCAAGACCCTCGCCGCCAAATGTCGCGCGTTCTATCTGTTTGGCGAAATCCGCACCGGAATAGTTTTCGATCATGGTGCGGCCGAAATTGTTGCAGACACGGTTGGCCAGATCGCGGCGCGCGGCGGGCTCCGTGTCCGGCCAAATCAGCGCCAGCTGCTCTTCGGCGCGTCTGCGATAGCCCGCAAGGGGGGCCGCGACACGTTCAATCACTTTGCCGAACCAGCGCACGCGTGTTTCATAAGGCAGCGCCAACGCCGTGGCGATGATGCCGCGCAGCGTGCGGTCGATGATCCAGTCGGACCAGGTGGCGGTTTCAAATGTGCGCATCTTGGGGTCCGTTTAGGGGTCTGCGCCGCGCCCTGCAAGTCCTGTGCGTTTGTGCACATACTCCGTGATCTGACGGCGATTGCCTGCGCAGGGGCACGGCCCTACATCTTGGGAAACAACACAGGAGACTAACATGTCAATCCGCCCCGTTCTGGAAGCCCGTACCGCAACCCCGACCATGGAAGGGGCCGGCGTGCATCTGCACCGCGCCTTCGGGTTTCAGGACCCGACCGAGCTGGATCCGTTCTTGTTGTTCGATGATTTTCGCAATGACATTCCGGCGCATTTCGAAAAGGGGTTTCCATGGCATCCGCACCGCGGCATCGAGACGATCACTTACGTTCTGAACGGCAGCGTCGAACATGGCGACAGCCTTGGCAACAGGGGCACTCTGGGTGCGGGCGACGTGCAATGGATGACCGCCGGATCGGGAATCATGCATCAGGAAATGCCGCACGGAAACGCGGCAGGGCAGATGCACGGGTTCCAGTTGTGGGGAAACCTTCCGGCCGCGCAAAAGATGGTCGATCCGCGCTATCAAGACGTGGCCAGCGGCGAAATCCCCGAAGTCATTGACGACGACGGCACGGTCGTGCGCGTTGTTGTCGGAGAGTTTTGGGGCAAGCGCGGGCCTGTTGATGGGATCGCCGCAGACCCGCAATACCTCGATGTGTCGGTGCCAGCGGGCGTGAAAAAGACCTTTAAAATAGATACGTATCGTCGCGCTTTCGCCTATGTGTTCGAAGGCAAGGCCGCCTTTGCCGATGCCAGCACGCCCACGGGCGTGTTGCTCGAAAAAGAGGTGATGGGCGAGGAAGTGAACATCCGCGACATGTCCGGCGACCGGACCCTGATCCGGTTTGGCACAGGCGACGAGGTAACGGTGCAAGCGGGCGAGGAGGGGGTGCGGTTCTTGCTGATTTCAGGCGCACCGATCGAGGAACCTGTGGCGTGGCACGGGCCAATTGTGATGAACACGCAGGATGAATTGCGCGAGGCGGTGCGCGATTTAAGGAACGGAACGTTTATCAAACCCGCGCATTAGGGGGGGGCCGTTTGGCGGCTCGCGTCAGAAAATCCGTCGCGTGGTTTCGAGGCAATCTTCGCAAATGGCATGGCTGATGCGCACGTCACTGCGCCCGCCCTCTGCGTAGTAGTCGTCAGCCGACAGCCATTCATTACCGCCACCTTGAGGGAGCTGAACCCTTTGGCACCAGCTGCACATTGTGATGGCTGGTAGATGGGAGTCGCCTTTGGCCAGTTCCCGATGCCTTTTAAAGTCATAAAGGGCCATGGGGGGCGCTTCTGGGAATATTGTTCTATAGATTGAAAGATAAACCCCGTGCACACATTTCCCGAGAAAACCGGCCTGAGCGTTTGACAGATATTGCGCGTGCGGTCCGGGCTATCACAGCGAAATGGAAGCACCCAAACCCAGTTGGGATCCAGCGCTATCCGGTCCATAACCTGTTTGAATTGATCTTGAATTTGCGTGCCTTCAATAAAGTCGAACAGGTTCCGGTCTAGTACCGCTTCCGCTTCGATTTCGGGCGCACCGTTCTGGATCGCAAACGCGTTCCAGTTGTTCGCCCCGATGTTCTTGATGGTGCCAGTGCGGTCCGTTTCGAACGTCAGCCCGTCCATTGCATCCAGATCAGACATCTCGACTCCAACTCGTTTTACCAAGCACGTTTTCTGCTGGTCAGGCTGGCCTGAACGTCTGGAAACTGCATTAACATATGATAATTCGGCTCGGGGCAAGGTCACCGTGCAGAGCGAAGTGTAGCGGGAAGTCAACTATCTTGCAGCGAACGTCCGCTTTGAGCCCAAAATGGCAGATGCTGCAGCCCACATTAATGGCCGCATCGGGCACAAGGCGGTCGTTCGCTGCGCCCGTGCGGAGGCTGTTCCTTAGAACCTGACATTGGACGGCGAAACAGCTTCGACATCTCGAAACTCATGCCATCCTATATCGAGAAATGCCGTACCGATTTCTGGCGATACGAAGTTGATCCATGTCACGGACAACTTTTGTAAAGGACTTTGAAAGTCGGTGTATCGGCTTACCTTGGCGCAAGGCCTCAACCGTCGCGCAGAATCATCCTGCTCAGACCGTCACCATGTCGAACTGCCCCCCCTCTTGCTGTTTGCCCCGTTTGAACCCGCGCCCTGTCGCGCAAAAGCGCCCTTTGTGGCGGGGAAGGTTGAGGGCTCCATTTGTTACTGGAATCAAAAGGAAAAAAACCCCTCCTCCCTCCCTGAGCATAACCGCGACACCCGCTAGTAATTTCACAATATGAAATAAAGCACGACATTATGAAATTAGGTTGCTAAAAAAATGGGGATCAACAACCGTGAAGGAGGGAGGACGATGACTGTGAAGCATGAACAATCACAAATATTCGGATCAAAAATCGCTGATGGCGATCTGGCATCTGATGTGGAGATTGAAAGTCCTGCATCAGGTGCTCGCCAGATACAATCTGTGGCTCGTGCGCTTGATATTGTCGAAGTTCTGGTGAGTGAGCATGAAGGATTGGCCTTGTCTGATTTGGCAGACCGTCTGGGCCTGAATGCATCGACTTGCCATCATCTAATTTCAACGCTTGTCGCCCGAGGGTATGTCGAACGTTTGGGGCGAAGCCGTGGCTATGTGATTGGCCGCAAGATGCGCGAACTCGTAGAGCTTGAGGACAGTCTTTTTGGCCCTGAGGTTCTTCTCAAGAAGGATCTTCGCGATCTTGGCGAAAAGCTCGGCCTTACTGTGCAACTGGCCATCATGGCAGAAACATCGCTTTTGACCAAACTTCGGTTCGCGTCAGCCGATGTGATGGATTCTCTGCTTGAGCCGGATGAGGTTACCAAGATGACGGCGCTGCATGCGACGGCGACCGGCAAGGCAATTCTGGCTTGGTTGCCTGAAGTGGAGCTTGTTCAGGTGATCTCGGCCAATGGCCTGACGCGATACACGGACAAGACGATCACGACCCTGTCCGGGTTGATAGAAGAATTGCGGCTGGTTCGCCGCCGCGGCTTCTCGATTGATGATGAAGAATTGAAGAGCGGCGTGGTGTGCCTCGGGGCGGCCCTGCGGGACGGGGGCGGTGCGATTGTCGGGTCGATTTCCGCGTCGGGGCCCGCTGAACAATTGACCGGAGACTACCGCAAAAAGGTTGCCAGGGCGATGGCCGAGGCCGGGGTGGAGTTTTCGAAGCGCCTGAGAGCGGCGAAGCAATAAATCGATAATTTCTAAAGTAACTGGAGGAAAACAAGATGGCGATGCCAAAGAATGTGACCGTAAGCTCGGACTACCCAATTCCAGACAAGATGAAAGCATGGGTCCTTGGAAATCCCGGCGAGATTTCCCTGAAGGACAAGGACGTTCCGACGCCGGAAAAGGCCGAAGTGCTTGTGCGCATCGACGCAGTCGCGATTTGCGCGACCGACCTTGAGATCATTCACCATGGTCCACCGGCGCAAATTCATGGCGGTGATCCGTTCAACAAGAACTTCACGCCTGGTCACGAATACATGGGCACTGTGGTGGCCTTGGGGCCAGGTGTCGATGAATACGAAATCGGCGAACGGGTGACGGTTGAGATTCACGCAGGCTGTGGCCAGTGCAAACGTTGCCGGGCGGGAATGTATACCTCTTGCCACAACTACGGCAAAAATTACGGCGATGTGGACAAGGGCCACCGCGCCAACGGGTTCACGACCGATGGTGGCTTCGCTGAATATGCAGTGAACAATATCAATACGTTGGTTCATGTCGCGGACACGATGTCGGATGAAGAAGCCACTTTGGTGGTAACCGCAGGCACCGCGATGTACGGCCTGACAGAGCTGGGCGGATTGGTTGCAGGTGAAAGTGTTGTTGTCACGGGGCCGGGTCCAATCGGACTTATGGGTGCGGCCGTCGCCAAGGCGCTTGGTGCGCAGCCTGTGATCCTGACCGGCACACGCGACAATCGCCTTGAAATCGGTAAGCAGCTTGGCGCGGACCATGTGATCAATGTGCGGAACGAAGACGTCGTAGAAAAAGTCAGAGAACTGACCGGCGGCAAAGGTGTCGATTACGTTATTGAATGCGCTGGCGCGCCGGACGGCACCAATCAGGCTGCCCAGATGCTTAACCGCGGGGGCAAGATCTGCCTTGCTGCGTTCCCGCACAAGCCTGATGAAGTGGATGTGGCCTACCTCGTGCGCAACAACATCTACCTTTACGGCATTCGTGGCGAAGGCAAGACCGCAACCCACCGTGCCGAGGCGTACATGCGTCAGAAGCGGTTCGATGCGACCCTGATCCACACGCACACCTTCGACATGACCGACCTGCAAGAAGCCCTCCGCTACGCGAAGGACCGTGTTGAGGATGCGATCAAAGTAGTTGTGAAAAACAAGCATGCGGCGGCGAACAAAGTTGCCGCTGAATAAGCAGTAGCACACAAGGAGACGAGTTATGTTGACTTACGATGACTATCATTTGCCAACTAATCTTCGGGATGCATTGAACCTTTGGTCAAATGCGCCCGAGGGCAGCAGGCTCGTCTCCGGTGCGACGGATATCCTGCCTTGGGCCCGCGAAGGTCGGGCGGGAGATGTTCATATCCCGTCCTTGGTTGACGTGACGCGGATCGAAGAGTTCAACGGCCATACCGTTAACAATGGTCGGGTACGGCTTGGGGCGAACGTCGTTTATCAGGATTTCCTGACGGACGCGACGCTGCGCCATTTGCTGCCATGCATGCCATATTGCTCGATCTGGTTCGCGGATGACCAAATTCGCGAACAGGCGACATTGGCGGGCAACCTTGCCAATGCGTCGCCCGTTGCTGATGGTACACCGCCTGCCGCGGCGCTTAACGCGGTGCTTGAGCTGTCTCGTCTTGAGGGCGGCGAGATCAAGACCCGCAAGGTGGGTGTTTCCGAATTTATCACCGGGCCCGGTCGCACGGTAATTGAGCCCGGTGAGATTATTTCGTCCGTATCGCTTGACGCGATGGCTGGCTACGGCGGGTCTTTCCAGAAGGTTGGGCAACGCAGATCGCTTGTCATTTCCGTTGCGTGTTGTGCAGCACTCGTACTGGCGTGCCGCGACGGGAGAGTCTTCGAGGATGTTCGACTGGCACTTGGCGGCGTTGGCCCCAAACCCATGCGGTTGAACACGATTGAAGCCAAGCTGCGCGGCGAAAAAATTTCGCGTCGTTCAATCAATGAAGCGGCACAGCTTGCAGCCGACGAGGTCGCGTCGCGCAGTCGTCAGGAATACCGCCGCAGCGTCGTTGTGGGTTTCGTTCAGGCGGCTATCGAAGAGGCGTTGGACGACCAACCTGATGTCGACATCAAATTCGAAGAACTAGGGGAGACAGCAAATGTCTAAGTTCAAGATCGACCTTGAAGTGAACAACCGCAAAATTTCGAAAGAAACTGACACGCATAAACGCTTGCTGGATTTCCTGCGCGACGACCTGAACCTGACGGGAACCAAAGAAGGGTGTGGCGCGGGCGAGTGCGGCACATGCTCGGTTTTTGTTGATGGCAAGTTGGTGAAGTCCTGCCTTATGCCGGTCGCCAAGGCATCCGGAGCGAAAATCGAGACGATTGAAGGCCTGGCCGTTCCTGGCGAACTGACCCCGATGCAAAAAGCGTTCCACAAAACGGGCGCCAGCCAATGCGGATATTGTATTCCGGGGATGGTGATGGCGGCGACGTCGGCCTTGCGCGAGAATCCTGATGCCGGGATTGAAGAAATCAAGGAACGTCTGGGCGGCAACATTTGCCGCTGCACTGGCTACACGAAGATTTTCGAAGCCGTGGAACTGGCGAAAGCCGTGATCGCCGGTGATATGACCGAAGAGCACCTAGAAGAAGAAGCGGTCGGAACCTCATATATCGGGCACAACGTGCGCCGGCTTGATGCGCCGTCTAAAGTGTCTGGTCGTCTACGCTATGCGGCTGACATGAAGATGCCTGACATGCTGCAAATGCAGGTTCTGCGGTCACCGCATCCACATGCCAACATCGTCTCGATCGATACGAGCGAGGCCGAAGCGATGGAGGGCGTCGCATGCGTGATTACCTCTGCCGACGTTCCGGCTGAAACGGATGGTTTTGGTGTTTTCGTTCATGACCAGCCGATCATGGCGCGGGGCAAGGTTCGCCATGTTGGCGAGGCGGTTGCCGCCGTTGCAGCGGAGGATCTGGTGACGGCGCGCCGCGCTCTTGCCAAGATCAAGGTCGTCTACGAGGAGCTGCCAGGGGTGTTTGATCCCGAAGATGCGATGAAAAAGGGTGCGGCTGTCGTTCACGACTATGCCGAAGACAACATCGTCAAGCATATCCCGGTCAGAAAAGGCGACATCGCGGCAGGATTCGCCAATGCGGACCTCGTTCTGGAGGACCACTTTTCGACCCAGCAGGTAGAGCATGCCTATCTGGAACCGGAAGCTGGAATTTCCTATGTCGATCCTGATGATGTGGTGGTGGTGATTTCTCCCTCCCAGAACATCACGCACCACCGTCACATGCTGGCCCACATTCTCGGTAAGCCCATCAACAAGGTGCGCTTCATCATGAGCCCCGTTGGCGGTGGATTTGGTGGCAAGGAAGACATGATCTATCAAGGGATGCTGGCCCTTGTCGCGATGAAAACCCATCGCCCGGTGCAGCTGAACTTCACCCGAGAGGAAAGCATCATCGCATCTGCCAAGCGGCACCCGTCGCGGGTCCATTACAAGATGGGTTTGAAGTGGAACGGTGAGATCACCGCGATCCAGTTCAAGATGATATCGGATGGTGGCGCTTACGGGATGTCGAGCGAGGGTGTCATGCGCAAGGCGGCAATTCTTTCTTGTGGCCCATATGCTGTTGACAACCTGAGCGTCGATACCACGGCCGTGTACACGAATAACACACCATCCGGCGCGTTCCGCACCTTTGGCGGCATGCAGGCACAATTCGCCACCGAGAGCATGATGGATATGGCGGCCGAAGCACTTGAAATGGATCCATTCGAGATCCGTCGCGTCAATATGATGAAGATCGGGTCAACAACTCATACCCAGCACAAGCTGACCGCAGCGTCGCTGGACCGATGCCTGGATGCGGCCGAAAAAGAAGCGCGTTGGGAGAACGGAACACCAAACGTCCGCGGTTCCGAACGGGCCGACCTAGGAGGCGACGACACGCGCAAACCTTGCACGCTGGGCGCGCGCTTCACGGATGAAAAGAAATCCGGCAAAGAGAGGGTCGCATGATGGAACGGAAACTTCGTGGCCGTGGAATGGCGGCAAGCTGGTATGGAATTGCGCGGACAGCTACTATTGACCGTGCTGGTGCTTGGGCTGAATTGGATGACGGCGGCACGGCAAAGATCGTAACCGGTGTGACCGAGATCGGCGAGGGTATCTTGACGCTGCTTGCCCAGGTTGCGGCAGATGAGTTGGGGATCAGGCCATCGGAAGTCACGATCGGCGACAACGACACTGCGCGGTCCCCCGAAGCGGCCCACGCAGGCGCGACCCGTCAAACCTATATGATCGGCAATTCTGTTCACTTGGCGGCGCGGGAAGCGAAGAAGCACTTGTTCGAGCAACTTGCCGATCATTGGGAGGTCGAAATTGACACGTTGCAGTCCTTTGACGGCGAAGTCTGGTCAAACGACACCAACTTGCGGATCACGATGGAGGAGGCCGTCGCTATCTGTAAGGCCCGCGGTGTTGTCCCCGTTGGATCAGCGTCGTTCACGGCGCACGGAACGGGGCTTGATCCGGTCGATGGATCCGGCAGCCCGTGGCAAACCTATGTATTTGGAACCCAGGTCGCGGAAGTTGAGGTGGATACCTACACCGGCGAGGTTCAGGTTCTCGGCATATGGGCGGTTCACGATGTAGGTCGTGCAATCAACCCGCGCGGGGTTGAAGGGCAGATTGAAGGCGGCGTGGTTCAAGGCCTTGGTCAAGCCCTGATGGAAGACTACGAAATGGAGAATGGGCATACGACAACCCACGGGTTTGCGAAATACATCCTCCCGACCTCGCTCGATATTCCTCAGATCAATTGCACACTCATTGAAGATCATGATCCGCTTAGCCCACTGGGAGCAAAGGGCATTGGCGAACCGGCATTGGTGCCCACGGCACCGGCGATTATGAACGCCATTTACGATGCGATCGGTGTCCGGATGAAATCCTTGCCGGCCACACCCGAAAAAATTCTTCATGCACTGAAATACAAAACGCCTGGACGAGAGCAATACGTGCAAGCCGCGCGTGAGCTACGGGCCCAAGCACATCGAACCTAAGACGTCGACGACGCATGCCATAGGAGGTGGTATGCTGAAAATACCAAATCGAAACGGGAGGATACTATGACTAATTTACTGAAAATAAAGGGCTTTGTTGTGGCCTCGGCGGCTGCGGCATTCATGGCATTTGCCGCACCTGCTCAGGCGGAATATCCGGAGAAGCCGGTGGAGATGACGGTTCTGTTTGGCGGAACGGCCAATACAATCGCGCAGCTTCTGTCCGAATTGATGTCCGAAGAACTTGGCCAGCCAGTGGTTCCGGTCGATCGCAAAGGCGGCGGCGGAGCGGTCGGTTATTCCTTCCTGCAAAGTGCTGCGGCAGACGGCTACAACATCGTCTGGAATTCCAATTCAATCAATACGTCGTTCCACACTGGACGTATCCCGTTCGACCACACGGCGTTCAGACCAATCGCACGGGTTTCAATAGAAATCCCCGCATTGGCCGTAAACTCGTCCACGGAATGGACATCACTGGATGACATGATCGCTTCGGCCGCCGAATCCGGCGAGAAGTTGCGCGTCGGGATTTCGGGCAAGGGGTCGTTTACCCACCTGACATCGGCGGCGCTGTTTGAAGCAATGGGAATGTCTGATCAGGTTATTTACATTTCCTACGGTGACGGTCGGGCACCGGTCGAACTCCTCGCCGGACGGATCGATGCGGCTATTCAGTGGCCAGGTCAGTTCGCGTCATACGCAGAGACTGGTGAACTCACCGTTCTGGCCGTTACGGGCGATGAACGTGCCGAGGTCCTGTCCGACGTTCCCACTGCGCAAGAGCAAGGTTTTGACGTGAATATCAGCATGTGGCGCGGACTTGCGGCGCCAGCTGGAACGCCCGACGAGGCCATTTCGGTTTTGCAAGAAGCGGCCCGCAACGCGGTCGAAAGCGAACGCTTTATTGAGGCATCCCAGAACGTTGGTTTCGCCCGCGCTTTCCTCGACCATGAAGCTTTCGGGGAACTCATCGCAAGCGATGATGCCTTCTATGGGGATCTCCTGACTGAATTGGGCATGGCGCAGTAAGCGCAAACCTAACCGCAGGAGCAGATTAAATGACCGGTCGAATTCATAACATCGTACTGGGGCTGATCTTATTCACCCTCTCTGGTTTCTGGATTTGGCTGGTCATTGATACAATCCCAAAGGGGTTTGGCGACGGCGATATCGGTCCAAGGGCGTTCCCGCTCATGTTTGGGATAATCCTTTGCTTGCTTTCGATACTGCTGCTGGTGAAAACGTTTCTGCTAAACCGCAGGCGTCCAGTGCCTGACGAGAGTGACGATGGTTTCATCTTCGCGATTAGATGGACGCCCGCTGCACTCGTTTTCATTGAGATCTCGGCGTATGGATTTCTGCTCCAGACTTGCGGATTTGTGATCGCGACACCGTTGATCGTGTTGTTCGTCATGATGGTCAATTTGAGAATTACATCGCCAAAGCTTCTTTTGGGGATGTCTTTAGGGGTGACCGTTTCGTGCTGGATCATCTTTGAAAAGGCCCTTGGCATCTACCTTGCCAATGGCAGCTGGATCAATCTCGGGTAATCAAAATGGAATATTTCTTGAGTGCCTTTGCCCTTGCTTTGACGCCTATGTCGATTGCCGCGATCGGGCTTGGAGCTTTGGTTGGACTGATCTTTGGATCTATTCCGGGGCTGACGTTTACAGTCGCGCTTGCTTTGGCTTTGCCAATTTCGTTCAGCATGGACACTGTGCCCGCCATCGGACTGCTGCTCGGAACGTATATCGGCGGTATGACCGGCGGATCTGTTTCTGCAATTCTGTTGGGTATTCCCGGAACGCCATCGGCAGCAGCAACTGTGCTGGACGGACATCCGATGACCCGAAACGGCGATGCGTCAATTGCATTGGGAACAGCCGTTATTGTTTCGGTGTTCGGCGGGATCTTCAGCCTTATCATCATGATCGTTTCTGTCGACATCGTTTCGAAGGTTGCGATCAGTTTCGGCCCCGCGGAAATCTTCGCATTGGTATTATTCGGGTTTTCGACAATCTGCGGGCTGTGTGGTCGATCGTTGATCAAGGGTTTGATAAGTGGCGTCCTCGGCTTGATGATTATGACGATCGGGTTGGACGCCATCGAAGGTGTCCCGCGAATGACGTTCGGCAGCGTCAACATGCTGCAAGGTGTCAATCTGCTCGTCGCATTGATCGGGCTCTTTGCGGTGCCATTCATCATCGAAGCACTGAGCGAACGTTCGGATCCCGCATCCAAAGCGACAAAAATCGTCAACGTAAAGCCTGAATTACCGTCGTTCCGGCTACTGTTTCGGAACGTCTGGCTCATGATCCGATGCTCGTTCATCGGGACGGGAATTGGGGCGATCCCCGGAACTGGCGGTGCGATCGCGTCTTTTCTGGCCTATGATCATGCAAAGCGGTTTTCCAAGAAGCCTGAAACTTTCGGCAAAGGGAATATCGAAGGGGTCATTGCGCCTGAGGCGGCAAACAATGCGGTCACGGGCGGCACTTTGATCCCATTGCTGTCTTTGGGCATTCCCGGCGACCCCGCCACCGCGATTGTCTTGGCAGGTCTGATGATACACGGACTTGTGCCCGGGCCGGCATTGTTCATGAACAACGCCGCCGAAGTATACGGCGTCTATATCGCTGTGGTTATCGCGTATGTTTGGGTGTTGGGGCTGCAGCTCTTGGGAATCCGTGTGTTTGTGCATGTGTTGCGCGTTCCCAGGGACATCCTTGCGGTGGTTGTTCTCGTCCTCTGCACAATCGGCGCATACTCCATCAGAAACTCACCCTTCGATATTTACTCGATGGCTGTGATTGGTGTCGCCGCTTATGTCCTCGTCGCTGTTCGTATCCCGATCACACCGATTATTCTTGGAATGGTGCTGGGCCCGACTTTGGAAAACGAATTCCGCACCGCGATGATGCTCTCCGAAGGCAGCGCCGAAATCTTCTACACATCTCCGACTGTCCTTGTCTTCTTCGGTCTTGCTGGATTGGTCATCCTTTTCCAGGGCTTGAGCGAACTGAAAATCAGTCGACGCAACAAACAAAATGCTGGAGTTTCCGATGCTTGATAAATCCCAAGAACCTGAACAAGTCGAAAAAGAGATACGCGCCCGCGCTGCAAAGGTTATGGCAAGCGGAACCGTCGATGTGTTGGCCACGCCAAAGAACGGCGGCATCATAGAGTTGACACTTTCCGAGGCATTGGTCGTGGCACTGCTCAAGCAGAAGGTGACGCAGTTTTATGCGATCTTCGGCCATGGTTCGACAGATCTTGGCGAGGTGCTTCGGCTCTATCATGAAGAAGGTGTCCTGAGCGTCATCAACTGCCGCAACGAAGTTGAAATGGCCCACGCAGCAACAGCGTATGCGTGGGTGCATGGCAAGACGCCGGCTGTCGTGACGTCCATCGGGCCGGGTGGATTGCAAGCGATGGCTGGATCACTGGCGGCTGCGTCTAACGGGGTTGGCGTCTATCATATCTATGGCGATGAAACGACCAACGGCGAAGGCTACAACATGCAGCAGATCCCGAAGCGCGAGCAGGCCATCTTTGGCAAGCTTGGTGCGCTCGTCGGGCAATCCTATACGCTGCAAACGCCGGGCGCGTTGCGTGATTGCATGCGCCGGGGCACCGCCTGCGTGCATCACCCGTATAAGGCCGGCCCGTTCTTTATCATGCTGCCGATCAACACCCAGCCGCAGGTGACTCACGTCAACATGGCCACCTTGCCGCCGCCGCAGAAATTCCCGGTGCAGGCCCCTGCGAACATCAGTGCCTATGACGAGGCTGTCACCTTTATGCGCAGCCACGCGAAAATCGTGGTCAAGGCGGGCGGCGGAACGCGGGCCCACTACAAGGCGTTGCGGCGTTTCGTGCTCAAGGCAGGATTGCCTGTTGTTCTGTCACCCGGCTCTTCGGGTGTGATGATAGATGCGCATGTTCAGAATATGCATGTTGGCGGATCAAAAGGGTCGATCAGTGGCAACTTTGCAATGCGCGAAGCCGAAGGCGTCATCGTGATTGGCAGCCGTGGTGTTTGTCAGGCGGATTGTTCCGGCGTCGGGTATCCGAATGCTTCGGCTGTTCTCAACATCAACGGTGATCTGGACGATCTGGCGCACTATGCAAATACAATCGCTTTGCCGGGTGACATTACGTCGGTGCTGGATGGCCTTGTTTCTGCGATGGGTGAAGACACGGGCGCAGAGCTGCGCCGAGACTGGTTGCGCGATTGTGCGGCGGCCAAGGAGGAATGGATGGCCTTCAAGCAGAAGCGCCTTGATGCGGCGCCGATCAAGGACGAGGTTTGGAAGCAGCCTGTTCTGACCCAACCCACGGCACTTCATACGGTGTCGACCTTTGCCAACGCGAAGGGCGCAATCAAGTTCTTTGATGCCGGTGACGTGCAGGCAAACGGGTTCCAGATCGTCGAAGATGACGCGCCGGGCCAGACTTACACGGAAACGGGTGCCTCTTTCATGGGCTTTTCGGGGTCGGCGCTGCTTGGGTCAGCCTATGTTGACGGGGCAAAATACGGAATTGCCTTTACCGGTGACGGATCGTTCATGATGAATCCGCAGATCCTGATTGATGGTGTCGAGCACGGTGTGCGCGGCATGATCGCCTTGTTCGACAATCGACGGATGGCCGCTATTACCGGCCTGCAATATGACCAATATGGCCATGAGTTCAAAACCAGTGACTCCGTCGCGGTGGACTATGTCGCGATGGCCGGGTCCGTAAGCGGGGTCAAAGCGGTGTACGCCGGAACGACCAAGAAAACACTGCAATCCGCCTTGGCAGAAGCCTACGCACACGATGGTTTGTCGCTTGTTCATATTCCGGTCTATGCCGGCCGAGACCCGATCGCTGGAATGGGTGCCTACGGGTCATGGAATGTCGGCAACTGGGTCGATGACGTTCAAGCATCCTACCTGAAATCCAAAATCTAAGGAACATCCTATGTATGATGACCTAAACCTCTATATCGACGGGGAATGGCGTAATGCGTCCGACAAATCGACCAAGCCTGTAACCGACCCCGCGACCGAGGACACCTTGGGAACGATCGCAGCGGCGACGGAGGCTGACATTGATGCGGCCCTTGCAGCGGCGCAACGCGGCTTTGAGGTGTGGCGCAAGACGGGCACGTGGGAACGCGCCGCCATTATTCGCAAAGCGGCTGATTTGATCCGCGAACGGGTGGACGAAATCGCGGTCGCGATGTCCCTTGAGACGGGCAAACCCCTGGCCGAGGCCAAAGGCGAGACCGGTGCGGCAGCCGATCAGTTCGAATGGTATTCCGAAGAAACCAAACGCATCTACGGTCAGATCATCGGATCACGCACGCAGGACAGCCGCATGGCCGTCATCATGCAGCCCGTCGGAGTGGTTGCCGCCTTTTCCGCATGGAACTTTCCAGCGCTTTTGCCGGCACGCAAGATTGCAGCGGCACTCGGGGCGGGCTGTTCGATTATCATCAAGCCAGCAGGCGAGACGCCGGCGTCTTGTGCGGCGCTGATCCAGGCCTGTCATGATGCAGGCGTTCCAAAAGGTGTGGTAAATTTCGTGACGGGGAGTTCCGGGCAGATCGCTTCGCAACTGATCCGGTCCCCGATTGTGCGCAAGGTGACCGTCACGGGGTCTGTTCCTGTCGGCAAGCAGATCCTGTCGCTGGCGGCAGAAGGCGTGAAGAAAGTCTCGATGGAGTTGGGCGGGCACGGACCCGTCGTCATCTTCGAGGATTACGACCCGATCGAGGCGGCCAACGTCTGTGCGCCGACCAAATTCCGCAACTGCGGGCAGGTCTGCATTTCACCAACACGGTTCTACGTCCACGAGAGCAACTACGATGCGTTTGCCGGACGCTTTGCCGAGATTGCCAAGTCGCTCAAGGTTGGTCGTGGGATGGACGAGGGCGTTCAGGTCGGGCCAATGGCCAATCAACGCGGGCTAGAGACGATTCAGGATATGACGCAGGACGCGATCAGTCGCGGTGCGCAACTCCTTGCCGGTGGGCAGGCACCGTCCGGATCAAACACAGGGTTCTTCATGGAGCCGACAGTTCTGGGCCGCGTGCCTGATGATGCCAAGGTCATGAACGAAGAACCATTTGGCCCCATTGCCCCTATCACCACGTTTACCGACTATGACGACGTGATGAAGCGCGCCAATTCGCTGCCCTTTGGCCTGGCGGGGTATGTGTTCTCTAACAACCTTTCGCTGGCGACACGCGCTTATGAAGACCTTGAAGTCGGCATGGTGGGCGTGAACGAGATGCTGCTTGCCACGGCAGAAGCACCCTTTGGCGGTGTCAAGGAAAGCGGGATGGGCCGCGAAGGCGGATCTTTCGGAATTCAGGATTACCTCGATCCAAAATATGTGAAAATCAAACTATCGGAGATGGCACATGGGTGACGATAAAGCGACGGGGCTTTCACGCGGGCTTACGAACTACGGCGACAAGGATTTTTCGATCTATTTGCGCAATTCGTTTGCCTCCTCCATGGGGTATTCGCGCGAAGTTCTTAAGAAGCCGATTGTCGGGATCGCCAACAGTTTTTCCGGTTTCAACAATTGCCACAGGCATTTTCCTGAACTGGTCGAGGCCGTCAAACGTGGTGTCTTGCTGGGTGGCGGGCTTCCGATCGAGTTCCCTACGATTTCTCTTGGTGAGGTTTTTCTGAGTCCGACAAGTCTGAAATTCCGCAACCTGATGTCCATGGACACAGAGGAAATGGTGCGGGCGCAGCCGATGGATTCGGTCGTGCTGATGGGGGGCTGCGACAAGACGGTGCCTGCGCAACTGATGGGGGCGGCCTCTGCCGACCTTCCAGCTGTGCAGCTGGTGGCCGGCCCGATGATG
>CBFHGD010000040.1:0-16919 GCA_965655275.1 Octadecabacter sp.
TCGCCGGGCACAGCCTCGCGTATCGCGGCCTCTGGCACCTCTCCGTCGGCAGCGAGTTTGAAATCCAGCAGACGGTGCGTGTAATCAAACGTCGGCCCCAAAATCTGACCGCCGGGCAAGTCTTTGAAGGTCGCCGAAATGCGCCGATCACAGGCCATCTTGCCCGTGTCCACTGGCAAGGACGCACCAAAACGGGGCAGCGTGGTACGATAGGCGCGAATGAGAAAGATTGCTTCAATCAGATCACCGCGCGCCTGCTTGATCGCAAGGGCAGCAAGATCAGGATCATAGAGCGACCCTTCGGCCATGACGCGATTGACAGCAAGGGTGAGTTGTTCGCGGATTTGCCCGACGCTGAGTTCGGCAACGGAGGTATCACCGCGGCGTTCTTCGGCAAGCCACGCATGAGCGTTCTCAATCGCACGCTCACCGCCTTTGACAGCCACATACATCAGACGTCTCCTTTTTGCGTGACTATTGTGGTGCGCGGTAAGGCCGCCACGCGGTCGCAGCACGTAAAGATGAAATCAAGACCAAGAGGGAAATGCCCTGCGTTATGCTGAAACGCCTCTATCTCAGGCAGTGACAAGGCGTGCGTTTTCTTGATGCCGGGGCCAGACAAAGTGGTGCCAGTCTTCTCTAACCGCTCAGCCTGAACGATCAGCGTGGCGGAGCGGTCGGGATATTGCGGCGTGCCAATTTGATAAGCGTTCAGCGGCGAAAGGTCATCCCAGGCCCCCACCGCGAACATGCAATGAGAAGGCCCAACAACCGGCGCGCCTGTGTGAAAAGCGACCCAAGCCCGCACCGCATCGCAGTCCAGCGCTCCGGCCAGATGCACAGGGGTATCAGGGTCACACAACGTCAGCAAAACGGCCCCCGTCGCGGGGGAGAGGGGCGTTGGCGGGGCGGCGCCGGTTACCCTCTGGATCGTGCCGGGTCGCGCCATCGCTTCCATAACCTGACGGAACGCGGCCGCAGAGGCGATGGCGGGATCGGCAAATCCTCCGCGAAGAGTCTGAGCCTGCATCAATCTTCTCCTCGCACCATTGTAAAAAAATCAACCTTTGTGGCAGCAGCTTTGGCGGCACGCGCGTCCCTCTTGGCAGTTTGTTCTGCGTCAAGCACATCCAACACCTCGGCCTGCAACGTCTTTGCTGCCGTCGTTTGCATCAGGGCGTCCACCACGGCCACCGCCTCTGCATCGGCCTTGCTACGCCCTTGAATGTAGGCATGGCCGACCTCGCCTGTGGCAAGGGTCAGCGCACAGCGCGTCACGGTGACTTCGCCTAAATTGAACGGGCCACCTGTTGCGCCGGCGCGGGCGCGCACCATGGTGCTGCCCACCTCGGGCGCACGCAGCCATGTGAACGCGGGGCGCGTCACGGCCTCGTCCAGCAGCGCGGCAACGCGCCCCGTGGGGGCTTTGGCCATGAGGCCGAGCCAGTGCTGGCGCGGCGCAAGATCTTCGCTGATGTCTTTCATCTCGACAACTTTTTCAATTTCTATACAACTATACACATCATAACATGTCTGATCGATTCCCCCAGTGGAGATTTGTGAATTTTGCGTGACACATCCCCCAAGACGCCAATCTGGCAGGCCATCGCTCAAGCCTTGCGCGGTGATCTGGCCGAAGGCCGCTACACGGCAGGTGACAAACTTCCAACCGAAGCCGCCTTGGCCGAGCGGTTCGGCGTCAACCGGCACACCGTGCGCCATGGGCTTTCTGCGTTGGTGGACGAAGGATTGATCCGCACGCGGCGCGGTGCGGGGGCCTTTGTGGCCTCAACACCCACCGATTATCCCATCGGGCGCAAGGTCAGGTTCCACGACAATTTGATTGCAGCGGGGCGGTTGCCCGAAAAACGCGTTCTGTTGGTCGAAGACCGGTTTGCCACAGACGGCGAAGCACAGGCGCTCGCCATCAATGCGGGTGATCCGGTTTGTTCCTACCACGGTCTATCCTTGGCTGACGGTCAGCCCATTGCAGTGTTCGAAAGCGTTTTTCCACTGGCGCGCACCCCCGACATTTCGGCGGCCTTTTGCGCGCAAAGCAGCGTCACGAAAGCTTTGGCCACCGTAGGTGTGCCAGATTACACCCGTGCGTCTACGCGGCTGACGGCAGTGCGGGCTACCGCGACGCAAGCCCTTCATTTGCAAGTCATTGAAGGTGACCCGTTGCTGCGATCCTCTGGCGTGAATGTTGATTTGGCCGGCAATCCCATCGAATATGGGCGCACGTGGTTTGTCGGGGATCGGGTTACACTCACACTTGAGGTATAGCTCGGGCTTTTGCCGCCCGCTGAGCAGAGTGCTATGTCCCAAGGGGCCGCGTGGGCCACTTGGGAAACAGCGGCACCGTGCCCCCCAATGCACGCCCATTGTCCTTGCCCGCGAGCGAAAGTGTAGTCTCAAACAGCAGCGCAAGCGCGTCTTCCGGTTTGGCGGGCAGGTCAGCTGCCAAAATCGGCGCGCCAATTTGGACTTGAAAGGGTTGGCGATTCTTGTTGAGCGTTTCGTGAAACAAAGTGATGTCGCGCAGGCTTGGGTGGATCATCTCAAAGAGGTAAAATAGCGCGGAATTTCGCGCCTCAATGCGCACAGGAATAATCGGCAAATCGAACTTGCGCGCAAAGGTTACGGGCGACGACATCCAAGGATGCTCATGAAGCCGCAAACCACGCCGTTTTGCCAATCGCCCTGACGGAAAGATGATACCGATCCGTCCCTCATGAACCGCCTGTTTTGTGTAGCCCATAGTCGCGCGCGTTTTGGTATGGCTGCGGCGTTCATGGCGCCATTCCACTGCTGCGATCATATCCTCCATTTGGGGAAGGACGCGCAAAATGTCACTGTTGGCGAAAAAGTAGGCATCGGGCCGTTTTGCGGCAAGCAGCCGATGCAGGATAATGCCATCCGCTATTCCAGTCGGATGATTGGCAACAATCAGAGCAGGACCAGACGCGGGAATGTGTTCCAATCCTGTACAGGTCACACACTGGGCCAAGAGTCGTCCCATGCGGTCCATGATCTTTTCGCTAGGCCAATCCTGCATTTCGGCTGCGAGCTTTACAGTCTTCTCATAGCTCAACAGATTATCAAGAAGAGCGCGCGCGAGCCGCACCTGTAGTCGATCAGCCGAAAGCCAATTGGCGCGTTCCTCGATCAATGGGTCAATGCGATCTTTCATATCTTTGTATCCCCACACAATCGAAACAGGCCTGTGACAGATTGAAAACATCTGCCCCCGCTGGACGGTCGTTCTGGCAAAAAACGGCCCACGCCCGAAAGGGCGCAGGCCAGGGGCAGTATGATGCAAACAGGGGACAACTGGTGCATCAGCGAAAGGCTTTAAACCTATTCAAGCCCCATGCAGTTCGCGTAATACGTCACGGTGGCAGGCCAATCCGAAAAGATGCCCTCAACCCCGACGTCCTGCGCCAGAACGTCGATCAACTCGTACATCACGCCGTCGCTGCTCACCGCATCTGCGATGGACTGGTAATACCAACCCCCGCCATTCGCGAGCGGGCCAGAACGTTCGATCGTCCAAGTAATGATCTTGATGTCCGCAGCCTTGGCCTGAATGGCCAATTCGGATGGAACAATTTCGCCTCCTTCTAGTGTAACCAGCATCCAAGTAGGAGGCGCGATGTAATTGACGCCCATCGCCTTCAGCTCTTGCATGGTGTTTGGCCATGTAGACGCATCCATCGGCGAATAGCCGTCGATGTCGTATTCATCCATCAGGTAAACAGCCTGCGCACCGAACTCCGGCGCAGCCTCGATCCAGTAGAGCACGTCGTCGAGGTTGAACGACTGCAGCCAAACATCTGATGCAGGAACACCAGCGGCCACGTATTCATTGACCAGCTTTTGCGCGTAGTCTTCTTGCGTAAGCCCGTTGAATGGCATCTCGACGGAGGGCGATTTTAATTCGGGCGTGAACCGCGCACCAAGATCGCGGAACAATTCAATGGATTCCTTGTGTGTCATGAGCAGCGCTGGTTCGGTCGAATAGAGATCGGTGCGCCAACCGGCGGTGCCGCCAAGGTAGGCCTCGACAGTCGTGGCGGACCCGTCTGCGGCGTCCATCTTTGGCGTCAATGTGCGGTATTCGTCCAGCGTAATTTCGGATGTGCGGCATTCGGCAGTGGCACTTGTATCGCCATTCGCTGGCGTGAACGACGTTGTGCAGGTTGAGGCCAATGGCGTGGCGAGGATATTGGTCGTCGTGTGCAAATCGTTCTGCGCGTGACGACACACCAACTCAAAGTCGGCGGTGAACGTCACATCACATTCCAGAATGCCCGCCCCCATCAGTGCCGCCGCGCGGTTGGATTCAACGGTATGCTCGGGAAACTGCATCGGCGCACCTCGGTGACCGATGGAAAACAGCGACATGGATGCCTCTTGGTTTTGGCAAGACTGCAACTGCTCTTTCAGTGGACCGTCTTCCATCCGGTCAATCAGATAGAACGGACGCGGGCCGTATTCCACGCGGTCAAGCGTTTGTGCAACGGCAGGTGCCGCAGCAAGCGTGGCTGTTGTGAGTGCGATGATACGAAGCATGATATCCCCCTTTGGTGCTCATACCGGTTCGGGGTAATCGGGTCGTATGACTGGCGCATAACAGAAACGTCAAAAGTTTATGAAAGCGGTGGGCGACGGGGCTAGCCTTCATATTTGTCCAAGAACGCCTCGGCCTTCATGGCCCGAAAGTCGTCCAATGCCGCGCACAATGCATCATGGTCCCAATCCCACCACGCCAGCGCAATAAGGCGGTCCGCGATGTTGCGAGGATGGCGCAACCGCAAGGGTTTGGCGGGCATGCCAGCGACGATTGCGTAGGGATCGACATCCTTTGTGACCACGGCCCCCGCTGCCACGACTGCACCGTCGCCCAAAGTCACCTCGGGCTTGATCATGGCACCTGCACCAATCCAGGTGTCGTGCCCGATGTGGGCGATCCGGGACCGGCGATGTTCAAAAAACGCCTCGTCCCGCGTTGTGTCATCCCAATAATCCGCCGACCGATAGAGGAAATGGTGACAGGCGGCGGTGTCGAGGGGATGGTCCGTCGCACCGATCCGGCTGAATGCGGCAATGTTGGCGAATTTGCCAATCCGCGCGTTGGCGATGTCGACGTAGCGGTCGCAGTAGGAGTAATCCCCGAAAGTCGCGTTATTCAGCCTGCTGCCACGCCCGATTTCGACATAGGCGCCAAAGGTGCTGTCGGTGATGTCGCAATCAGGGTGGATGAAAGGGTCGGTCGCGCTCAGTCTTGGCATGATCAGAATTCTCTTTCTTCGCCGGAAAAGCGGAAAAACTTACCCGTCTCGGCAAGGGTCAGTCCTGCGGAAATATCGAGGATGCCCGCAGCGACCTCTCCTGCGTCTTCGTCTGCGTCCATTCCGCCCATGTCCGTGCGCACCCAACCCGGATCCACAAGGACGACAGGGATTCCGTCTGGTTCCAGCAGTGTGGCGAGGCCCTGCATCACTTTGTTCAGCGCGGATTTTGAGGCGCGGTAGGCGATTTGTGTCGGCTTGCGATAGCCCATCCAGGCCATCTGAGACGACACAGTCAGGATTTTGGGGGCTCTACTTTCGCGCAGACGCGGCAGTACGGCTTGAGCCACGGCTAAAGGGGCCATCGTGTTTACCGTCAAGGTATGGGCAAACCCGCCCCAATCCATATTCAGCGGCGTTTGTTGATCCGTAGCCGGCCCAATGACACCTGCATTGTTGATCAAGACATCAACGGGCGGGATTTCTGCCAGTTGCGCGGCGATGCGGGCCGGATCATCCAAGGTAAGCGGCACGGTTCCGTCCCGCCCGTCGCGCGTTGTGCCAATCACGGTATGTCCGCGCGCCGTGGCACCTGCCGACAATGCAGCCCCTAGCCCCCGGTTCACGCCTGTAATCAGATAGGTCGTCATCCTTCTTTGGTTCCGATGAGTTTACCGCGCAACCAACCCGACAGCCAATCCATCAGCATGACCATCACAATGATGAGGATGATGTAATAGGCGACTTCCTCCCAGTCTTTTTGAGTCTGGATCGCCTGCGTCAGCATCAGGCCGATCCCGCCCCCCGTGATCGCGCCGATGATCGTCGCGGAACGGGTATTGGACTCAAGGAAATACAGGACTTGCGCCAGCAAAACTGGCACGACCTGCGGGATAACCCCGAAGCGATACCGTTGGAGAGGCTTGGCCCCCGTCGATGTCACGCCCTCGATCTGTTTATCATCAACGTTTTCAAGCGCCTCAGAGAACGTCTTGCCGAATGTTCCCGTGTCGGTAATCAAAATTGCCAAAGCACCGGTCAACGGGCCCGGTCCGAACGCACGGGCAAGGACCACTGTCCAGATCAGCGCATCCACGCCGCGGACGAAATCAAACAAGCGGCGGGTGGCGGCCCGCAGCAGCAGGATCGGCGTAAACCGTTTGGCAGCCATGAACGCCAATGGCAGCGCGATCATCGCCGCCCCCATAGTCCCAAGGAACGCCATCAGGATCGTCTCACCGAGGGCCCATGCGATATCCTTGTGACGCCACATTTTGTTGTTCCAAAAGTCCGACACTGCGCCGCTGATATTGCTACGGTCTGCGTCAATCTGTTCACCGAACACGATCTGCCCGAAACCGACCCCGTGATAGGGGCTGTCGAGCGTGAACCAGAACAATTCCCACCCTGCGAAATAGTTGAAGACTTCGGTTTTGGACCCTGTCAGCGTGATCCGACCCTCGGGAGTGGTGATCGCGACACGGCGGTCGGACGCGTTAATCCAATCGGGCAGCTCGGACGGTAGATTGGTCGCGACGGTGCGGCCTTCGGCCTGCGCCTCGACCAGTCCGAAGTCCGGAATCTCCACTTCGGTGCGGTTGTCAGGCAAGAAACGCACAACCGTGCCGCCGCCCAGATCAACCGTGATAACGTCTGCGCCACTGACCCAAACGGGGCGTTCGCTTTCGGGGTATTCGCCCTTGCGCTCGCCCTCGACCGCATAAGTGATTTCACCGTTACGGTTGTCGCGGGTGACGTGAACCTTGTGGGACCAGATATCGGAGGTCAGCGTGCGCGCGTTGTCCATGTTGGCGCGCTGGACCAAGCCCGGCACATCAAACGCAAAGAAGATGTAGGCGAAATAGGCCAGGATCACTGCTGGTAGAGCAAATGCGAATAGACGCTTACGACGAAACAGACCTTCAGCGTGGGTTTTCGCAACTTGTATATCAACAGCGGTCATTGGGCCTGTCCTTCGGTCAAACGGTTGCGGTAGCGGCTTGAGACTTGGTCAAAGAACACGATCGTGCCAAACAGCAGGATGAAAATCGCTGCTGCCTCATCGAAGCGGCCCGGCCCCCATGCCATCGCATTGCGCAACTCGTAGCCAAGGCCGCCCGCACCGACAAAGCCCAGAATGGCAGAGGCGCGGATGTTGATTTCAAACCGAAGCAGCGTGTAGCTCACGTAATTGGGCGCGACCTGCGGCAACACGCCAAGCAGCATCCGCTGGGTCCATGTGGCCCCTGTTGAGGCCAAACCTTCGACGGGTTTGAGGTCGGCATTTTCGGCGACCTCGGAAAACATCTTGGCCAGCGCACCAGCGGTGTGCAGCGCAATCGCGATCATCGCGGGCACAGGGCCGCCGCCCAAAATAAAGATCAGCACCAGCGCGATTACGATTTCGGGGATCGCCCGCAGAATGTCAGAGAACCGGCGAAAGAGCGGGATCAAGCGTGGCCATTTCGCAAGGCCCCGCGTTCCGAGCAGCGACAGGATTAATCCGCACACAGCCCCGATAATTGTGGACACAGCAGCAATATTGATTGTCTCGACCAGGGCGGGAAAAAACTTGGCAATCAGGCCTGGCAGATCGGCGCGTTTTTCCCACGCTTCGGCCAGCACTTCGCCGGGGTAGTCGCCGATTTGGTGCAGTCCCTCCCAGAAGCCGCCTGCATTGCGATCATCCGCGATGTTGAAACCGGACACCATCAAGACCACGAAGATCAGCAGCGCCAAGCCGCTGTAAAGCCTGCGCCGTCCCACTTGGGCCATGTAGCTTTCACGAATGCCACCGACGCTTGGCGCGCCTGCCGTTTCTGTTACTGTCATGATGCCCCCGCAAAAAAATACCGGCCGCCCCCAAAGCGAAGGCGACCGGTGCCGTCATGAAAATATCTTAGTTGCCGATCACAGACTGACGGGCCGCTACAATGCTTTCATAGGTTTCATGGGTCACCGGCACAAATCCAAGCGTGTCACCCGCAGCAACCCCGTAGGCACATTCCTGATCGCGCTCATAAAGTGTGTCGACCAGTTCGGCCATCGTCGCTTTGACGTCCTCTGGCAGGTCGGCGCGCAGAACAACCGGACCTTCAGGGATCACGTTGGATATCCAGATTTGCTGAAGATCGTTCATGTCGACAAGACCCGCATCAACCGCACGGCGCAACGCACCCGAGTTATATCCGTCTTCCCATTCGCCCTGAGCGTCAGCCCACGTTACGCCCGCGTCGATATCACCGTTTGCCACGGCAATGATGGTCTGTTCATGGCCGCCAGTGAATTTAACTTCACCGAAATAGTCGCCGGATTCCATCGTCGAGCCAGTCGCCTGTGGGATTTCGATAGATGGGATCAGGTAGCCGGATGTGGAGTTCGGGTCACCAAAACCGAAGACCTTGCCCTGAACGTCCTCAAGGCTCTCGATGCTACTGTCCACGCGGGCAAAACCGATGGAGTGGTAGCCGATGGAGCCGTCAAGGTTCTGCTTGACCAAAACAGGCTCAACCGCCTCTGGATCCTGCAGATAGGTGGCGGCATAGGCGGATGCGCCGAGCCATGCCATGTCGATTGTGCCGCCCAGCAGACCCTGAATAACGCCGTTATAGTCAGCAGGCGCGAACAACTTTGTCTCAACACCGAGCGCTTCGGTGGTGTAATCCTGCATGCAGGAATAGTTGTTCATCCGGTCCTGTGCGTTTTCACCGCCCAAGATTCCGATGCGGAATTCGGTGATTTCATGACCGTCTGCAAAGGCAGGGGCAGCAAGTGCTGTAGTCGCCAAAGCGGCTGCGATAATCTTTTTCATCAGTGTCTCCATGGAGGAATTAAGCGCCCGTTGGCGCGGGTAAACTGGCTCAGGCGAAGGCCTCGACTTTGGGCGCTTCGGGTCTGTCCAGCGTTTCGATTTCGGTTGATGTGGCGGCCTCGGAAAAATCCGAACCTGCGCCGTAGATGTCTCGTGCGACACCGGTGGTCAGTTGTTCGGGCGTGCCGTCAAACACGATGCGCCCGTCGCGCATGCCAATCACGCGGTCGCAATAGCGGCGTGCGGTATCCAATGTATGCAGGTTCGCGATTACCATCCGGCCATCTTCTTCGTGAATGTCGCGGAGGGATTGCATGACGACCTGCGCATTCATCGGGTCAAGCGAGGCAATTGGTTCATCTGCCAGAATGATTGCGGGGTCTTGCATGAGTGCCCGCGCAATCGCGACCCGCTGTTGCTGTCCGCCTGACAGGGCTTCGGCACGTTTGGGCGCCTGTTCGGCAATGCCAAGCCGGTCCAGAATATCAATGGCTTTGTGGATGTCGGACTGGGGATAGAGGTTGAACATCGTCGCGAAGGTTGAGCGGCGGTTCAGCGTTCCGTGTAGCACATTCGACACCACATCCATGCGGGGCACCAAATTGAACTGTTGAAAGATCATCGCGCAGCGGGATTGCCACTGACGTCGCGCAGCACCGCGCATCGCCGTCACATCTTCGGCCTGAAACAGTATTTCGCCGCTCGACGCATCACTGAGGCGGTTGAGCATCCGCAGAAGGGTCGACTTTCCTGCCCCTGACCGCCCGATAATGCCAATCATTGCGGGTTCATCAATCTGGATATTTGCAGAATCTACGGCGATCTTGTCGCCAAACCGTTTCGTCAGTCCATTGATACTCAGCATGTCATCCCCCGATGAATATGGGAGATGGATAGGTGTGGATTTCAACACTTGGGTGACAGTTTTGAATCAGTTCGTTGATGGTTTCTTGAAGGTTACATGACGGTCAGTTGGCAATTGAAAAGTTCACGACTTCATTCGGCTCAACAATACTGCCATCGCAACACACGTGTGGATAATTCAGTCACATACTTGTTACATTAACGCACCTGCGGTTAATGTGTGACTATGAAACGTTATGTTTTCCCTTTCTTGGCGGGCTTTATGGCCTTTCCCGCCGTGGCACAGGCGCAAACGGCGGATGTGACATGCGATGACAGCGCAGGCTTAGAGCGAATGCTCAGCACAGTGATGCGGGCCGAGCGCCGAGCCCTCGGTTTGCGTGGGCCAGAGACATTGCTTGAGGTCTGGATTGACCCGCGCACGCAGGATTGGACATTGGTCCAGACCTACACCAATGGCACATCCTGCATTATTGCGATGGGCGAACACTGGGAGGATTTGACACCCGCGCCCGCATAGACGCGGCTAGGCCTCCTCGAGGCGGTCCGTCGCAGGGGCCGGTGTTTGGCTGAGAGCCGTAATCCGTGCGTAGTCCTCATCACTCAGTGATATTTGCGCCGCGGCCAGCGATGGTCGCAGTTGATCAACCGTTCGCGCGCTAATGATGGGACAGGTCACACTTGGATGACGCGCGGCCCACGCGACGGCAAGTGTCGCGGGGTCCTCCTGCATCTGTGTGGCAAGGGCTGCAAAATCCTGCGCGGTTTTGTGCATCCACGGCTGTCCATACCGCGTGGCATACCGGCTGTCCGTGGCAAGACGTCCGTCCCCGCACCGGGTGTCTTTGCCCGTCAACAGCCCCGCCCCAAGCGGAGAATAGGCGGCGACACCGATGCCTTCGGATTTTGCCATCGGCAGCAATTCAACTTCAGCCTGACGTTTGACCAATGAATACATGGGCTGGATCATATCAATGCGGGTTCCCATCGCTGCGGCCACCCCTTGCGCTTTCACCACTTGCCAGGCGGCATAGTTGGACACACCGATGTGGCGAATTTTTCCAGCCTGCTGGAACCGCGCAAGCGCCTCGAATGTTTCTTCTAACGGGGTATCTTCGTCGAATCGGTGCAGGTACAGCAGATCGATGCAATCCAGTTGAAGCCGCTTTTGTGATGCCTCAAAGGTCGCGTTGATGTTCTCTCTACCCGCACCGCCCGCATAGGCGACCTTGGTTGCCACAAAGATATCGTCGCGCTCAACCTTGATGAACTGGCCCAACAGGGTCTCGGACGTACCACCTGTGTAAACATGTGCTGTATCGAAATGGTTCACACCCGCCTCGCGACATGCGTCATACATGACGCGGCTGGCCCCGGCATTCGCTGTGCCGCCAAATTGCATGGTGCCAAAACACAAAGGCGACAGCGTCGCCCCGCCAAGTGTTTCAAGATGCATCATGCCGCTTGCTCCCCTTCAGGTGTCAGAAAACTCACCACGACGGCGGATAATGCCACCATTGCAGCGGCGATCCCGAGCATCAGGGGCAGGCCTCCGACTTGATACGTGAAGCCGGACAGCAGCGTCCCGATCAAGCGCCCCGCCGCGTTTGCCATGTAGTAGAAGCCCACATCCATCGTGACGCGTTCCGCCTTGGTGAAGGACAGGATCAGGTAGGAATGGAGGGATGAGTTTACCGCAAAGATTGCCCCGAAAGCCAGTAAGCCCGCAACGAGTGTGACCGTCAGCCAGGTTTGTGACACGTCCGATGCAAGGGCGGCAGAGGTGAGGGCCGCAGGCACAAGGGCGAGGCCCCAAGCCCACTTGCGGGCGGCTGTGATCAACTCATGCTCTGGCCGCGTCTTGGCCCGCAAGATGCGCGGAGCGTTGGCCTGCACCAAGCCGTACAAGATGACCCAGATCGCCATGAACGTCCCGATCATAAAGAAGGCCGTGCGGTTCCCTGCCGTGGTGCCGTCCGACAGGACCGCATAGAAGTAAATCGGGATGCCGACGACAAACCAGACGTCCCGCGCGCCAAACAGAAACACGCGTGCAAGGCTGAGCCAGTTCACATTTGGCGATTTTGAAAACACCTCGGAGAACCTCGCACCTTTGCGGCCTTTGGGAAGACCTGCAGGCATGGCGATCAGAACTGCCAGCAGAATCGCGAACAAGATCGCAGCCATGCCCAGCACCGCCCAGACGAAGCCAAAGGTCGCCAGAAGGGCAGCGCCGAGCAGGAAGCCTGCGCCCTTCACCATGTTTTTGGAACCGGTCAGCAGGGCGACCCAGCGAAACAGCCCGCCGTCTGTGGTCGGGGCCAGCAGTTTGACCGCCGATTTCGACGACATCTTGGCGAGGTCTTTGGCAACGCCACTCGCCCCTTGGACGACCATTACGAAAACAACCGACACGCTGATAGCCCAACCCGGGTCCAGCTGCGTTAACGCCAGAAGGGCGAGCACCTGAATGCCCAGCCCCGCATAGAGCGTCGATGTCAGCCCGAACCGCGCCGCAATCCAGCCCGCGCTCAGGTTGGTGATGACGCCCGCGATCTCGTACAGCACAAACAGATAGGCCAGCTGCACCGGCGAAAAGCCCAATGTGTGAAAGTGCAACAGCACCAGCATGCGCAATGCACCGTCGGTCAGCATAAACGCCCAATAGGCCGCCGTGACTGCAATGTAGGCCGACAAGCCCTCAGGCCGTGATGACGTGTCGCTCACAGGCTGTTCCCGACCATCAACGCCACATCGACCAGCCGGTGCGCATAGCCCGTTTCGTTGTCATACCACGCGTAGATTTTCACCTGCGTGCCGTTGATCACCATGGTCGATGGCGCATCCACGATGCTGGAGCGTTCGTCGTTGGTGTAATCCGTCGACACCAGCGGACGCTCCTCATAACCAAGAATGCCGTTCAACTCGGCCTCGGACGCGGCTTTGAACAGGGCGTTGACTTCTTGTGCCGTCGTTGCGCGTTCAACCTCAAACACACAATCGGTCAGTGAGGCATTCAGCAGCGGCACCCGCACCGCATGGCCGTTCAGACGCCCCTTGAGCTCTGGGTAGATCAGCGTGATCGCCGTCGCACTGCCTGTCGTCGTCGGGATCAATGAATTGAGCGCCGAACGCGCACGGCGCAAATCCTTGGCGGGGCGGTCAACGATGGTCTGGGTGTTGGTCACATCATGGATCGTTGTGATCGACCCGTGTTTGATGGTCAGGTTTTCGTGGATGACCTTGACCACGGGGGCAAGGCAGTTGGTGGTGCAGCTGGCGGCGGTGACGATGGTATGTCGGTCGGCATCGTAGATGGCGTCGTTGACGCCCATGACGATGTTGGCGGTGTTGCCGTCTTTCACGGGAGCAGAGACGACGACCTTTTTGACGCCTGCCTCGAAATAGGGCGCGAGTTTAGCTTCGGTTTTGAAGACGCCGGTACAGTCGATCACCACGTCGACACCGTCCAGCGGCAGATCGGCAACGTCACGCGTCCCGATAAGCGGAAGGCGCGTGCCATCAATGGTGACGCTGTCGTCGTCATGGGTAAATGCGGCGTCCCAGCGCCCATGCACCGTATCGAACTCCAACAGATGCGCGTGCATCTCCGGGTCACCAACCGCGTCGTTGATCCACGCGATCTTTGCCCCGCGTGCCAGTAAGGGCTTCAAAGCCAGCTTGCCGATGCGGCCAAGGCCGTTCAGGGCGTAAACAGTCATTCGATGTTATCCTTCTTCGTTGGATTGGCCGATCTCATCGACGGCTTTTTGCAGGGAAATGCGGTCAAGCGCGGCAATCGGCAGGGCGGTAAATCCGGTCATACGGTTGCGCAACGCGCCGTAGGTTTGACGGAACGCGAGGCTCTTTTCTGCATCCGTGCCCTGAACTTTGACCGGATCAGGCAGACCCCAGTGGGCACTGATCGTCTGACCCTGCCACGCGGGGCATTCCTCGTTGGCGGCCTGGTCACAAACGGTGAACACGAAATCAAGCGCCGGAGAGTCTTCGGTCTGAAATTCTCCGATGTTCTTTGCACGCAGAACTGACACATCGTGTCCGTTGTTCTGCAACACCTCCAAGGCGAAGGGGTTTAGGTCTGATTTCGGCTTGGTGCCGGCGGAATAGACGTTGAAACGATCCGGCGAGAGGTCTCTGAGGATGGCTTCGGCAAAGACCGAGCGCGCCGAATTGCCAGTGCAGATGAACAAGACATTGAACTTTTGATCTGTCATTTCAGGAATCCTATGCGAGGCATCATTAGAAAAAGGAGAACAAATTTCGGGTCGCCCCCGACAACAGTCGTGAAGAAGGAACCCAATCGTCGCTTGCGTTGCCTCCATATCCACCGCGTAACGCAGCGACGTGCCAACCCGCTCTTGGCTGATCAGACCGGCCTGCATCAGCGCGGATACATAGGTTGACAGCGTATTGGGCTTTAGGTCGAGAGCATTCGCCAGCTCCGTCGCGGGGACGCGGTCCGGATAGCGCCGCATAAGCAGCCGGAACACGGCGAGCCGTTGCGGATGGCCAAGTGTGGATAGACGGCTGGGAATCTGTTTGTCCATAATTCATGAATAATTGAATTATGGATCGAAGCAAGTGAAGATTTTGTAACACTGCGTCCGGCGTTCGCCTGAGAGGAGCGCTGTGAAGATTGGTGGCAGCGCGTTCTTAGGTGATCTGGTCTATGGGTGTTTCCGCTGGTTGCAGCTGCGCGACATAAGGCTGGAAAACTAGCTTCTCTGGTTTTTAGTATCCAGCCAACTGACGATCTCTTCGCGGGGCGCACCTGAGAACTCGGCAGGTCGTTGAGGATCAAACTTGTGCTTTCTTGGATCAAAAACGCTTGGCCCGCGTGCCGTTTCTTTCATGATCCATAATGCAGTAATGCTGTTCGCTTCATCTATTTCGGCAATATATCTGTCCATAGCTTCACAGCCTCCAGTCTGTAACTACTTCGTGACGCTAAAATACATTTAACGATTCGAGAAGTACCCCGGTGGTCCGCGGTACTGTCCCGAACGCACCTGGCTCTGTGGACAGGCGTTTGGGATTTGGACCAAGGGCTGATGATGCACGGACTATGATCGACTGAAGCAATAGATCTGTGCATCAAGTACGACCTAATGTTCCTATTCCCGAGAGACCGACCCAACCAAGACCTTTGCGAAAGGTGATCTTCAGTCGCAACCTGGCCTTCTGGAGCTTTTTGAGCGTAGTGGTTTGTCGCAACGACTGCTTTTTCGGCTGCAACGCCGCGACCGAACTTGTGCCGTTGCGGCCATTTCCGTGCTGCGTGCGCACGCATGCAGCGAGAATTTAGCTCTTCTGAAGGGCTGGATTCGTTTTTGCGCCGCGAAGTCGTGGGTCTGCTCTGAGTCGGCGAACGAAAGGTGCCGTTCGCCAACATGGTTCAGATATCGATCCCCTCCGCAATACTCAAAGCATCTTCAAGCTCGACACCGAGGTAGCGCACTGTGCTATCGACCTTCGTATGGCCAAGCAAAAGCTGCACAGCGCGGAGGTTGCCAGTCTTGCGGTATATCTCCGCGGCTTTGAAACGGCTTTCTGGCCTTGCTTTAAATCACCGAAACTCGTTCGCGAACACGATCATCTTTGACCAACTCAGTTACGATGAGTTTGACCAGGTCGCTGCCCCCGTAACTTACTATCAATCGCTACGTTGAACAGCGCAAGGTCGCGAAGGTAGCCTGCAAGTTCGAGGCGCGCGCGGCATTGCTGAGACAGCATCGTACCCCAAGGAGCCAGCCTTGATCCTTTCGGTTCTTGTCCTCGCTGCGATTTGTTTGAATGCCCGCTTTTCTTGCTGCGAAGCTGCATGGAAATCTAAGCCGTTGCAGCATTGTCCTTGCTGCGAGCGCGCGCAGCGAGAAAATCAAACTTACACAATGGGCTCGTTGCAGACATTCGCTGCGTCTGCATAAACCCGCCAACCTTGACCCCGCCCCCCGTTCCGGCGCAAACCTGTCTTAACAATTGGAGAGCAGGCCATGACCATCGACATGAACGGAAAACGCGGGCTGATCATGGGCGTCGCAAATGATCGCTCCATTGCTTGGGGCATCGCGAACGCCATGCACAAGGCGGGCGCACAGCTGGCATTTTCCTATCAGGGCGAAGCCTTTGGCAAACGCCTTGCGCCGCTGGCTGAAAGCGTCGGCAGCGATTTGATGGTCGATGTCGACGTCACCGACGACGCCAGCATGGACGCGGCGTTTGACGCACTCAAATCCCGTTGGGGCAAGATCGACTTTGTCGTCCACGCGATCGCCTATTCCGACAAGAACGAGCTGACGGGTCGTGTCTCAGACACCAGCCGCGGCAATTTCACCAATTCAATGGCCATCAGCTGCTACAGTTTTATCGACGTGGCCCGCCGCGCCGCCGAAATCATGCCCGATGGTGGCACGCTGTTGACGCTGACCTATCAGGGCAGTCAGCGCGTCACGCCCAATTACAACGTTATGGGCATCGCCAAGGCCGCATTGGAATCGGCGACCGTGTATCTCGCAGCGGACCTCGGCCCGCAGCAAATCCGCGTCAACGCCATTTCCCCCGGTCCGATGAAAACACTGGCTGGCGCCGCCATTGCCGGTGCGCGCCGCACGTTCAAATACGCCGAAGCCAACGCGCCTTTGCGCCACAACGCGACGTTGGAAGCGGTTGGCGGCACGGCAGTTTACCTCGCCTCGGATGCAGGGGCCTGCACGACGGGAGAGATTATCCACGTCGATTCCGGCCTGCACACGATGATGATGCCGGCACTCGATAACCTCGATTGAAGCGCGTGTGAGTTCGACGATGCTTTTGCTGTTTGCGGTCGCCTTTTGCGCGGCCACCGCCTATGCGCTGCGCGGTGGGCTGACCTCGCGCAACCCGTTGACCATGTTGGGGATGGATGCGCAGGGCCTCGGCATCTCCGCACT
>CBFHGD010000041.1:0-235 GCA_965655275.1 Octadecabacter sp.
ACGCCGCCGGATGCGGATCATGCCACAGCGCGGAAGGCACGCAGGCTTTGGCGGGCGGCAAGGCCTTTGGCAGCGATTTCGGGACGTTCTATGCGCCCAACATCTCAACACACCCGGAATTCGGAATCGGCCAATGGAGCGATACCGAATTGCAAAACGCGATCATGGCGGGCGTGTCACCGGACGGCGCGCATTACTACCCCGCATTCCCCTACACGACCTACGCCAGAAGGGA
>CBFHGD010000041.1:245-8043 GCA_965655275.1 Octadecabacter sp.
AGACACCCAAGACCTTATTGAATATCTGCGCAGCCTGCCCGCAGATGCCACACCGTCGCGCGACCATGAAGTTGGTTTTCCGTTCAACATTCGCCGTTCCCTAGGGGGATGGAAGTTGCTATTTGCAAATGATAACTGGGTGATAGAGGGTGATCTTGATGCGACGTATGAGCGCGGCCGCTATCTGGTAGAGGCCCTCGGGCATTGCGCCGAATGTCATACGTCGCGCAATGCGCTGGGTGGCTTGCAGGCCGGCCAATGGATGCGCGGTGCTGCCAACCCGTCCGGTGACGGACGCATTCCATCCATTCACCCTGATGATCTGGACTGGTCCGCGCAGGACATCGCGATCTACCTCAAGAGCGGGTTCACCCCCGAATTCGATACAGCGGGTGGTGAAATGGTCGATGTGGTGGAAAACATGGCCAAACTGACGGACGCGGACCGCGAAGCGATTGCGACCTATCTGGTGCGCCTGCCTTAGCCGTTACATTCCCAGCTTTGCCTGACGCGCGGTGCGTAATTTCGCGAAATCATCGCCCGCGTGATAGCTTGACCGCGTCAGCGGTGTGGCGGATACCATATGAAAGCCCTTGTTGTAGGCGGTTTTTTCGTATCCGGCGAATTCTTCCGGAGTCACGAAACGGTCCACTTTGTGGTGCTTTGGCGTGGGCTGCAAATACTGCCCGATGGTCAGGAAATCGATGTCGGCAGCACGCATGTCTTCCATCACCTGGGTCACCGCCTGCTTGTCTTCGCCAAGGCCGACCATGATGCCGGATTTGGTAAACATGCTCGGGTCCAGCTCCTTTACGCGCTGCAACAGGCGCAGCGAATGGAAATACCGCGCGCCGGGCCGCACCTGCGGATAAAGCCCCGGCACGGTTTCGAGGTTATGGTTAAACACATCCGGCTTAGCCTTGACAACAATCTCTAACACACTGGGATCACAGCGAATAAAATCCGGCGTTAGAATTTCAATCGTCGTGTCGGGCGATTGTTTGCGAATGGCGCGGATGGTTTGCGCGAAATGCTCCGCGCCGCCGTCTTCAATATCGTCGCGATCAACCGAGGTGATCACAACATGCTTCAACCCCAGTTTCTTGACCGCATCGGCCACGCGGCCCGGCTCAAACACATCCAGATCCTCTGGCGGCTTGCCCGTGGCGATGTTGCAGAACGTGCACGCCCGCGTACAGACCTCGCCCATGATCATCATGGTGGCATGACCCTGTGACCAGCATTCCCCCACGTTTGGGCACCCTGCCTCCTCGCAAACTGTGGTCAGCTTGTGTTCGCGCATAATCTCGTGCGTTTGCTTATAGCCTTCGCTGACAGGCGCCTTGACGCGGATCCAGTCCGGTTTCTTGGGCTGCGGCGCATCAGGGCGGCGCTGCTTTTCAGGGTGGCGTTGAGCCGGAATTTTCAGATCGCGCGGGGCCATATCAGTTCTCCTCTTGCCCGATATTTAGGGTGTAAGGCGTGATTTGTCCAAGGGTCTTGATGCGACGGGCGTCGGAATTGCGCCCTGCGCATGGCTATCCGATCCGGGGACCCAACAAACCGGTTTGATCATAATGCAAGACAAGCCGATGCAACGCGATGCGCAACACCACTTTGCCGGACCGCGCGGCCCAGCCCATCCGCTTCTCCGTTGTTTCCAATCCTTCGAGCAGGCAACAGCACCGCAAGGCCACTTCGGCCAGTCCGGGCCCCAGAAACATAAGGGCAGCGCTTAACTGGCCGCGCGCGCCGCTGGCTTTAGCGATCGGTTCTGAGGTTTCAATTTGCGCCAGCAGTTTGCGCCAATCCAGATCGTCAGCTGCGTCGCTGCGTTGCCCGACATGGGCCAGCTCGAAATCTTCGCGCAACCGTTCCGCCGCACGGACCATGGTGCGATTCAAAAACGGCTGCCCCTCCTTGTCGCGGCGGCGCGACAGGCCCATGACAGGCGTGTCTTGCGTGACGGGGCGCGACGAGACCGGTTTGTCATCCCATGTTCCGGTTTGTTTGGCGGGCCCTACGTAGCCCGCCGGCGCTTCGGCAAAAGCACGGGCCTGATTTTCGGACTGCGCCATCAGTTCACGCAGCGCCACGCGGCCTGCCGGTGTGATCCGGTAACGCAACACCCGCCCCGCCGCAGGGGCCGCCGAAATCCAGCCGCGCAGCGCCAGAGTCATCGCAATATCAGCCGCCAATGTTGTGGCGCGATCACCGCCCTGGCCGTCCGCGACCTCATCGGCGGTCGTGGCCGTATCATGGACCACCACGCCCTGTTCCATCCCGATTGCGATAGCCAGCATCGCCGACGGAACGGCAAGTTTACGCAACGCCTGCATCACTTCGATCGCGGACGGTGTCCGGACACTGACTGTTTTGTCAGACAGGGCCTTTATCGCACGGTCCACCAGCGGGTCATCGCGGCGCTGTTCGACCTTATGAACCTGACGCATGATCGTAGAGGCATGCACCGCTTGCGAGCGGGCCAAAACACGGATGGCTTGCCCCAGTTCAGTGTGAAAAACGTAATTGCGCACGTCAATCGGCACCCACGACGGCACCGAATGTGGCGCGTGTTTCCTTTCGGTCATATCGAATCCCATTTCCCATCTTTCGACCCCAGCATGGTCTGAAAGCAGCACAACCTTTGCGTGCAATTGTTTCTTAATCGTTAACTTTATCCACAGATGTCCAAAATTGTTTCCAAATGATAAATAAAGATAAACATACCGTTCGCAGGAAGTTATCCACACGCAACACCCGCTTAGGTTGTGTCATTTTGATGGCAGCAACATGGGGAATGATAACATGCAAGATATTCTGACACTGGTTTCACGGCTTCAGCGCCCGACACTTCTGGTGCGCACGGCGCGCCACGGACTTGCCGATTACAACAGGGTACAGCACCTGCGCCGCCTCCTGAAAACCGAAACACCGCCAAGCCCGGGAAAGGCCATCATGCGATTGATGGAATTGGAAGGTGCAGCGAACGATGCGCGCCGTGCGCAGCGCGCCGAATACTCCGTCGCGCGCCACGTCGAACTGCTTGTCGCCCTGATGAGCGAGGCCAGCATTCTAAAGGCCTCAAACGCCGCCCGCACCCGGATGGACGCGGCGGCGTTTGCCAAGCCGACCAACGCTACATGAAGCTGTCAGGCATCGAGGCCTTTTTCGCCGCGACGTAGGCTTCAAGACGACCCAGAATTTCGGGGTCCAGTGGGGGCGCCTGATAGGTATCGAGCAGCTTGGCCACGCGGGAGGTGGCAAGGGTTTGCGTATCCCGCGCGCCCTCTTCCTCCCATGTCTCGAACGGTTTGAAATCAAACACTTCCGAGCGCCAGAAGGCCGACTTGAAGTTCTTTTGCGTATGCGCGCAGCCGAGGTAGTGCCCGCCAGGGCCGACTTCGCGGATGGCATCCATGGCCTGCGCGTTTTCGTCAATCTCGACGCCGCGCGCCATATGGTGCAACGTGCCGAGCTGGTCTGCATCCATCACGAATTTTTCGAAATCGGCGACAAGCCCGCCCTCGAGCCAGCCGCACGAATGCAGCATAAAGTTCACACCGGACAATAGGCCCATATTGAGGCTATTCGCCGTTTCATAGGCGGCCTGTGCGTCAGGCAGTTTGGACCCGCAGAACGACCCGGCCGACCGGTAGGGCAGCCCCATGCGTCGTGCCAGCATCCCTGCCCCGTTGGTGATCAATGCGGCTTCTGGCGTGCCAAAGGTCGGCGCGCCGGAGTTCATATCAATCGACGTGACAAATGTGCCAAAGATCACCGGCGCGCCGGGACGCACCAACTGGCTGTAGGCGACGCCGGCCATCACTTCCGCCAAGACCTGCGTCAGCGTGCCCACAACAGACACCGGCGCCATGGCCCCGCCAACAATGAACGGGCTGATGATCGCCGCCTGGTTGTGTGACGCAAATACCTCAAGTGCGCCCATCATGGTCGCGTCAAAGGTTAACGGGCTGTTAATGTTAATGAGCGACGTCATCACCGTATTGTCGCGCACGAAATCCTTGCCGAACAAGATCTCGCACATCTCGATGCTGTCTTGTGCGCGGCTGGGTTCCGTAACCGAGCCCATGAACGGTTTGTCCGACAACGTCATATGCGCCATCAGCATATCGAGGTGGCGTTTGTTGACCGGCACATCCGTCGGCTCGCACACAGTGCCACCCGAATGATGCAGCCACTTGGACATATAGCCGAGCTTCACGAACTTCTGGAAATCCGCGATCGTGGCGTAGCGCCGTCCGCCTTGCGCGTCGCGCACGAACGGCGGGCCGTAGACCGGCGCAAACACCAGCTTGTTGCCGCCGATTTCAACAGACTTTTCAGGATTGCGGGCGTGCTGGGTAAATGTGCTCGGCGCCGTGGCACACAATTTGCGCGCCAAACCCTTGGGCATGCGCACCCGCTCGCCGGTAATCTCTGCGCCCGCGGCTTTCCAACGTTCTAACGCCGCCGGATTGTCAACAAATGCGACGCCGATCTCTTCCAGCACCGTTTCAGCATTGGCCTCGATAATCTCGAGCGCCTCGACGCTGAGCATTTCGAGGTTAGGTATATTGCGCTCGATCACCGGCGCGGTGTCAAAACTGACCGCCGTGCGCTCGGCCCGCCGCGCGGCCCCGCCGCCCCCGCGCCCCCGTCGTCCTGCGCGTGCTGGTGCCTGATCTGCTGCATCGGTCATGGTGGTTCACCCCGTTAGAATCCTGTTGGTGCAAAAGCTACACTGCCTCCCCGTCTATATTTCGAAACAAAGCGTCCTTTGCGAGGCGAAAGCGACATATGCCGCGCGCCCACTTGCACCCGCGCCGCGCCCGATTTACGACGCATCATGGATACATTCACACACGACCGCCTCCTCATCATCGACTTTGGCTCCCAAGTGACGCAGCTGATCGCGCGCCGTTTGCGCGAACTGGACGTCTATTGCGAAATCCACCCCTACCAGAACGTCACCGACGCGATGCTGGCGGACATGGCACCCAAGGCGGTGATCTTGTCGGGCGGTCCGGATTCGGTAACGCGCGACGGCAGCCCGCGGGCGCCCGAAAGCCTTTGGGACATGGGTATTCCGGTGCTTGGCATCTGTTACGGCCAGCAAACCATGATGGTTCAGCTGGGGGGCATTGTGCATGGTGGCAAGATTTCCGGTGGCGGTGGCACCGCCGAATTCGGCCGCGCCAAGGTGACTGAGGCCGGTGAACTGGACCTTCTGGACGGCTGGTTTGACGCGGGCGCCGAACCTGTGTGGATGAGCCACGGCGACCATGTGGCCAAGATCGCGCCGGGTTTCGAAGTCTACGGGACGTCGCCCAATGCACCCTTTGCGATTCTGGCGGATGCGTCGCGTCATTTTTACGGCGTGCAGTTCCATCCCGAGGTGCATCACACCCCGCGCGGCGCGAAACTTTTCGAAAACTTCGTGCGCATTGCAGGATTTAGCGGCGATTGGACGATGGGCGCCTACCGCGAAGAAGCGATCGAGAAAATCCGCGAACAAGTCGGCGACAAACAGGTGATTTGCGGGCTGTCGGGCGGCGTGGACAGTTCTGTCACGGCGGCGCTGCTCCATGACGCGATTGGCGATCAGCTGACCTGCGTGTTTGTGGATCACGGGCTGTTGCGCCTGCATGAGGCCGAAGACGTCGTGACAATGTTTCGCGACAATATGAACCTTAAGGTCATTCACGCCGACGAGCGCGAATTGTTCCTCGGCGCGCTGGAGGGGCAAAGCGACCCAGAGACCAAGCGCAAGATCATTGGCGGGTTGTTCATCGATGTGTTCCAGAAATATGCCAACGAGATCGAGGGTGCAGAGTTTCTTGCCCAAGGCACGCTTTACCCCGATGTGATTGAATCCGTGTCGTTTTCCGGCGGGCCAAGCGTGACCATCAAATCCCACCACAACGTCGGTGGCCTGCCCGAAAAGATGGGCCTGAAACTGGTCGAACCGCTGCGCGAATTGTTCAAGGACGAGGTGCGCGCGCTGGGTCACGAACTTGGCTTGCCTGCATCTTTTATCGGCCGCCATCCGTTCCCCGGACCCGGTCTGGCGATCCGCTGTCCCGGCGAAATCACCCGCGAAAAGCTTGAAATTCTGCGTCAGGCGGATGCCGTCTACATCGACCAGATCCGCAAGCACGGGCTTTATGATGAAATCTGGCAGGCTTTTGTCGCCATCCTGCCCGTGCGCACCGTGGGGGTCATGGGCGACGGGCGCACCTATGATTTCGCCTGTGCATTGCGCGCTGTGACCTCGGTGGACGGGATGACGGCGGATTACTACCCGTTCACCCACGAGTTCCTTGGCGAAACGGCGACGCGGATCATCAACGAGGTCGCGGGCATCAACCGCGTCACCTACGACATCACGTCCAAACCCCCCGGCACGATTGAGTGGGAGTAAGCGACGGGCCGCATGACCCCAAGCGCGCCAAAGGCATGTTTGCGCGGTTGATGCTGGTAGCGCGATGGGTTGGCTGGCTTGCCAAACTGGGCGCTGCAGCATTTGTGGCAATGTCGCTGGCGATGCTTGCGTGGACATTCTTGTGGCCGGAACCCAACGTGCGCGGGCTCAAGCAGGCCGATGCGATCGTGTGTCTGGGCGGTGGAATGGCCGCGCGCGGCACGTTGGCAGAGCCGGGTTTGAAACGCGTTGAACGGTGCGTGCAACTCTATGAATCGGGCCTCGCGCCGGTGATTGTCTTTACCGGTGGCGTGGCCGCACCGAATGGCCCCAGCGCGGGCGGGCAAATGGGCCGGTTCGCGCAGACCCTCGGGCTGCCGGAACATGCGGTGATCGCAGAAGGCCGCGCCCAATCGACCTTGCAAAACGCGTTATTTACGCTGGACCTTATACCGGAAGCCGCAGGCATCATCGTGGTGAGCGAGGCGTTCCATCTGCCCCGTTCAGGGGCGTCGTTCAAATGGGCCGCTTGGGAATTGGGCCAAACGCCCCCCGATATCCAGCTGGTGATGTCGCAGGGCGTGCGCCGTGACCCCATCACCGGCCACGTCAACTGGACCATTCTGATGCGCGAAAGCCTTGCCATCTGGTTCAATGGCGCGCGTGCGGCGGCCTATTCGCTCTCAGCCAGCAAGCCGGTGGACTGGCTGCACTAGACCCGCGACGTCTCCTATGCGCCGCACACCCTCGCGCCCCTTGCCACCGCCCCGCCAAGCTGCCAGCACTACCCCACACCATTCGGATACCGCGATGACCAACACCCTCAAGGCCGCCACTTGGATGATCGGCGCAATCGTGTCTTTCACCGCGATGGCAATCGCTGGCCGCGCGGTCAGCTTTGAACTGGACACGTTCGAGATCATGTTGTTTCGCAGCCTGACCGGACTGGGTGTCGTCCTGACTGTCGCCTTTGCGCTGGGGACGTTCAAACAGGTGAACCGCCAGCAGATCGGGCTGCACGGGGTGCGCAATTTGGCGCATTTTGCAGGGCAGAACCTGTGGTTTTACGCACTTACGGCGATTCCTCTGGCGCAGGTCTTCGCGCTTGAATTCACCGCCCCTATCTGGGTCATTCTACTGTCGCCCTTGCTGCTGCGCGAACGGGTCACCCCGATCGGCGCGGTGGCCGCCACATTGGGGTTTGTCGGGGTCCTGATCGTCACCCAACCGGGGCGAACGGACATATCACCGGGTGTCATCGCCGCTGCTGCTGCCGCAATCGGCTTTGCGCTCACCGCGATATTCACCCGCAAACTCACGCGCACCCAGACCATCACCTGCATCCTGTTCTGGCTGACTGTCATGCAGGCCTGT
>CBFHGD010000041.1:8053-16266 GCA_965655275.1 Octadecabacter sp.
CGTCGGTGCCGTGGATCATTCTCATCGGGTTCGCGGGGCTTCTGGCGCATTTTTGTCTGACGACGGCGCTGTCCCTTGCCCCCGCCAGCATCGTCATGCCGATAGATTTCATCCGCCTGCCCGTCATCGCCATCGTCGGCGCCGCCTTTTACGCCGAAACCCTTGATCCATGGGTTTTCGTCGGGGCCGTGGTCATCTTTGCGGCCAATTACCTGAATATTAACCACGGCCAGCCCAACGTCGCCCAAAAGTAACGTTACGACAAAGACGCTACGTTACCCCACGTTTCCGATTGACCGAAATGTCGCACCCTCCCTACGGTAGCGTCAGGAGATATCCAGCAACGTTGGATAAGGGATAGGGATTATCATGAAACGTTTTACAACCGCAGGCGCTGCCCTGCTTATGACGACAAGCATCGCGGCCGCGGGCGGCCTTGACCGGTCTGGCCAAACGCTACAGCCGATTTTCAACGAAGACGGCGAAGTTCAATTCAGCCTCGGGTATATTATGCCCTCCCTCACCGGCACCGACGGCACGGTCGATTACGATGTAGGCGAATCCTATCTCCAGCTGGGCGCGGCCTATACCCGCGAGATCAGTGATACGTTCTCGTTCGGGATCATCTATGACCAACCCTTCGGCGCTGATATTTTCTATAACGGCGACCCGACCGCCGGTGCATTGTCCGGCACAAAGGCCGCGCTTGAAAGCGATGCGTTTTCCGCGATCGGTAAATACCAGCTGAACGAACGCTTCAGTGTCTTTGGTGGTGTGCGCATGCAACGCGTCAGCGGTGAAATTGCTCTGAACGGAACAGCCTATCAGCGGGCCTTGGCGCTTGGCGCGGTTGCGGATGGCGTGGGTGTATCTACGGAAATACTGGCAGGTGCTTTGCAGGGTGATCCGGACGCTGTCGCCGCGTTTGCCGCGGCAACCGGCACACTGCCTGCCGCGATCTCCGCTACATTGACGGCGATTGGTGGACAAGTGGCAGCTGCCACTGCCTCCATCCAGGCAACGGGCGGCTATGAAGTTGAAATCGAAGATGACTGGGGCGTCGGCTATTCGGTTGGTCTTGCCTATGAAATCCCCGATATCGCCCTGCGTGCGGCGCTGACGTATCATTCTGAAGTTGATCACGACAACGCAACGACGGAAAACATTGCTGGCGAAGTTCCAACAGAAAGCGCACTTGATTTCTTTACACCGCAGTCTGTGAACCTCGAATTCCAGACAGGAATCGCGGAAGACACCTTGCTGAACGCCGGTGTGCGTTGGACGAATTGGGGCGACTTTGATGTTACTCCAACGCGTCTGGGCTCTGATTTGGCCGACCTTGATGACAGCTACCGCTGGTCACTGGGTGTTGCGCGCCGCTTTAGCGACGAATTCGCAGGCTCGATCACCATGACCTACGAAAAGGCCGCCGATGACGGCCCGGTCTCGCCGCTTGGCCCGAATGACGGCCAGCTTGGTCTGGCTATTGGCGGCCAATACGAAAGCGACGGCATGACGATTTCCGGAGGCATCAACTATACGATGCTTGGCGATGCGGATGCTGGGGTCGGTGGCGTTGCGGCCGCTTCGTTCGAGGACAGCAGCGCGCTCGCCATCGGGATGCAGGTCAAATACGAATTCTGATCCGGTCCTTACCGCATTCGAAAGCCCCGGCCCGAAACGGTCGGGGCTTTTTCGTTTCACCGCAGGCGGACATAAAACATTGCTCCGCACGCGCAGGCGCGTTACCGATTGGCCATGATGTATTCCAACGCCACCCAATGGTCCGCCGCCACGCAAAAGCGCGTTCTTCTGTTTTCCATGTCCGGTCTTGGAAAAACACATGTTTCCAACATGCTGCGCGATACAGGTGACTGGTTTCACTACTCCATAGATTACCGTATCGGCACGCGCTATATGGGCGAGTTCATCGCGGATAACGCCAAGGCCGAGGCGATGAAAGTGCCGTTTCTGCGTGATCTGCTGATGCGCGACAGCATCTATATCGGGTCCAACATTACGTTTGATAATCTGACACCCGTCAGCACCTATCTGGGCAAACCGGGCGATCCTGCGCTTGGCGGATTGCCGATGCAGGAATACCAGCGCCGTCAGGATCAGTTTCACCGTGCCGAACTGGATGCATTGCGCGACACGCCGTATTTTATCGACCGTGCACAGGCGCTGTATGGTTATCCCAATTTCGTCTGCGACACGGGCGGCTCCATTTGTGAATGGGTTGATCCAAACGACCCAGACGACCCCACGCTGAAACTTTTGTCACACGCCTGCCTGATGGTCTGGATCAAAGGCAGTGACGCCCACACCCAGGACCTGATTGCGCGGTTTGACAAAGCACCAAAGCCGATGGCCTATGAACCGGCCTTCCTGCTCAACGTCTGGTCTGAATATCTGAGCAAAAACAATCTGCAAGAGGGCGATGTTAATCCTGATGATTTCATCCGGTACACCTTTGCGCGCGCCCTTGCGCACCGCCAACCCCGATACGAGGCCATCGCCAGGAACTGGGGGATCACGGTTCAGGCCAGTGATATCGCCACAGTGCGCGATCAGGCGGATTTCAATGCTGTGATCGCCGCCGCGCTTGGCGCGCAGACCTAACCCAACCCGCCCCGTCGACACAGGACCAAATCAATGCCCATCCGCCTTCCAAGATCCCTGCCCGCCTATGATGTGCTGTCACAAGAGGGCGTGATGCTGATGGGCCGCACAGCGGCTGATCAACAGGACATTCGCCCGTTGCGCATCGGCCTGCTGAACCTGATGCCCAAGAAGATCCAGACGGAAACCCAGTTTGCCCGCCTTATCGGTGCCACACCGCTGCAGATCGAACTGACCTTGATCCGGATGGCCAGCCACGAGGCACGAAACACCGCCACAGAGCATATGGAGGAGTTTTACCGCACCTTTCAGGACGTGAAGGATCAAAAGTTCGACGGGCTGATCATCACCGGCGCCCCGATCGAACACCTTGAATTTCAGGACGTCACCTATTGGGACGAGCTGTGCGAGATCATGGATTGGACGCAAACCCACGTCCATTCCACCTTTGGCGTCTGCTGGGGCGGCATGGCGATGATCAATCACTTCCATGGCGTCAAGAAACACCTGCTGGATAGCAAACTGTTCGGGTGCTACCGCCACATGAACTTCGCCCCGCAAAGCCCCTATTTGAGAGGGTTTTCTGACGAATTTGCAATGCCGGTCAGCCGCTGGACAGAGATGAAGAAGGACGAGATCGATGCCGCTGGCCTGACTGTCCTCCTGCATTCTAACGAGGTTGGCCCCGCGCTTGTCGAAGACACGGCCCACCGCGCGATCTATGTGTTCAACCACTTTGAATACGACAGCGGCACCCTGAACGAGGAATACCAACGTGATTTGGCGTCTGCCCAGATCGAGGGCGCCGAGATTCAGATACCGGTGAATTACTACCCCGATGACGACCCGTCACGCACGCCGCTCAACCGGTGGCGCAGCCACGCGCACCTGCTGTACGGTAACTGGATATCGGAAATTTATCTGACCACGCCCTATGACATCGACCAGATCGGCCTGTCGAGCACCGACCTGCGCACCGCGACTTCCGCAACGGAATAGCCCGTTTGCAGGCCGTGGGCTGGCGATTTTCTCGCGAACGCCTATGTTAAAGATCAATACTTTGCGTAGGAGTTTGTCTTGGTTGTTAAAATCATCGCTGCAGTGTCGATAGCAGCCCTTGCGGGCGGCGCCGTTCTAACGGATCGAAAATCGGATGCGCGCGCTGCGCAGGCCGAACAGGATTATCCCCCTGAAGGCCAGTTGATCGAGGTCAACGGCCGCAACGTGCACGCGGTTGTCGGTGGCACGGGCCCCGATGTGGTGCTGATCCACGGTGCAGGCGGCAATACACGCGAATTTACCTTTGATTTCATGAACCGCCTCACCGATCGCTACCGCGTCATCGTCTTTGACCGCCCCGGGCTGGGATATAGCGACCGCACGACAGACGTCTACAAGAGCGCATTCAACAACGGCGCCGAAAGCCCCGCGGAGCAGGCCGCGCTTTTGCAAGCCGCCGCCGCGTCTTTGGGGGCGGACAAGCCTATCGTTTTGGGTCATTCTTATGGCGGTTCCGTCGCGCTGGCGTGGGCGCTCAACCATCCCGACACCGTCGCCGGAGTCGTCAACCTTGCCGGTCCGTCGCATCCCTGGCCGGGAAATTTAGGGGCCTACTACTGGGTGAACGGGTCCGCTATCGGGGGCGCGCTGCTTCCTCCGCTGATTTCGGCCTATGCCAGCGATCAGCAACTCGAAGGCGCGATCAGTAGCATTTTCACACCCCAACCGGTGCCCGAAGGCTATATAGGGTACATCGGTGCCACCTTGACGATCCGTCCGGACAGCCTGCGCGCCAATACGCGGCAGGTGAACACGCTGCGCCCGCATATCGTGGACATGGCCCCGCGCTACACGGCGGAGCTGACAGTGCCGCTGGAAATCCTGCACGGGGACCGCGACACCACTGTGCCACTCGCCATCCATTCCATTCCTCTCGACGCGGCTGTGCCCCATGCCAACCTGACTGTCCTCGAAGGGGTTGGCCATATGCCCCACCATGCTGCACCCGATCTGGTCCTAGCCGCGATTGACAGGATCGCGGCGCAGGCCGGATTGCACTAGGCCCCCGCTGCCCGCATAGTAACCAAAACCAAAGACCATGAGGCCATGACCATGAGCGACCTGCCCTTTGACGGTGAAATCAGCCGCTACTTCAAAGAAGACGCGCCAGCACCCGTGCGCGTAGAAATTGAAGGCGCAAAGAAGGGTGAAATCCTTGCCACCGATTTCCCGTATGAAAAGCGTTGGAAAAAGTCGGACTACGAAACAGCGCTTGAGGACTTGCAGGTCGAACTGGTCAAAATGCACCGCTGGGCAAAGGACACAGGCCAGCGCATTGCCATTGTGTTCGAGGGGCGTGATGCGGCCGGCAAAGGCGGCACGATCAAACGGTTTCGCGAAAACCTGAACCCGCGTGGCGCGCGCCTTGTCGCCTTGTCCAAGCCATCAGACGCCGAAGCCGGCCAGTGGTATTTTCAACGATACATCCATCACCTTCCGACCGCAGGTGAAATCGTGTTTTTTGACCGCTCTTGGTACAACCGCGGCGTCGTTGAGGCTGTGTTCGGGTTCTGCACGGACGAGCAGCGTGACAAATGGTTCGAACAGGTGAACCCGTTTGAGCAAATGTTGGTCGATGAAGGGATCAAGCTTTTCAAAATCTGGCTGACGGTTGATCGCGCCGCACAATTGCAGCGGTTTCTGGACCGCGAGGCTGACCCGTTGAAGCAATGGAAGCTCAGCTGGATCGACGTTGAGGGCCTGAAGAAATGGGATGAATACACAGCCGCGATAACCGAAACGCTGGATAAGACCCACACAGACGTCGCGCCATGGCACGTGGTGCGCAGCGCGGACAAACGCCGCGCGCGCGTCAGCGCGATCCGCGCGGTGCTGCGCCAGTTAGATTATACCGGCAAGAACGCCAGCGCACTCGGCGATATTGACCCGCTGATCGTTGCCGGACCGGAGCATTTGGGTGGCTAAACGCGGGTATCACCACGGCGATCTGAAGCGCGCACTGGTCGACGGTGCGCTGCGTTTGATCGAGGACAAGGGGCCCACGGGCTTCACCCTGTCCGAAGCCGCGCGCGAAGCCGGCGTCACCCCGGCGGCTGTCTATCGCCATTTTGACGGGCGCGATGACCTGATTGCAGAGGCCGCACGCCAAGGCTACGTCATCTTCGCCGATTTGATGGAATACGCCTATGACAAGGGCCAACCGTCTGCGCTCGCCTCATTCGAGGCGACGGGGCGCGCCTACCTTGCCTTTGCGCGCAAGTATCCGGGCCACTATGTCGCTATGTTTGAATCCGGCATTTCGGTCCAGCGCACACCGGAGCTGAATGACGCGGCCACCCGCGCCATGGGCGTGTTGGAAAAGGCCGCGGTTGAACTGTCCATGCATATCCCCGAAGAAAAACGTCCGCCGCCGCAGATGTTCAGCGCGCATATATGGGCCATGTCGCACGGCGTTGTTGAACTGTTTGCGCGCGGGTCCCCCGGCACGATATCCTCGTTCCCCCCCGAAGACCTGTTGGAAACGGGCATCGGAATATATTTACGTGGGCTTGGCTTGGTTGCTTCGGATTTCTAAAGCCGCCCCGGTCGGCTAGAAGTCTTATAGACTTGGAAAATTCACGAATTGGATGCGCTTATGGACGGAATTCTTGCAGTTATTTTTGCTATTGCCGGTTTTTCGGACATGGCCGTGAACGACTGCCCCACAGGTTGTCTGGCGCGCAGTGACGCGGACACGCGCCTGTCAATTCAAGGCGGCAACGTCTTGTTTAATGAGGACTGGATCGGGTCCGAGGTGATGGTCGGCTATGATTTTGACCGCAACTACGGCCCCTTCCAGCCGATGATGTCCCTTGCCGTGACAGACCAGGGTGATGTCTGGGCCGGGTTTGGCGCAAAACTACGCTTTCAGCCCGAATATACGAATTTCTTTGTCGAAAGCTCGTTCCAGCCGGGGGTGCATATCCGCGGTGATGGTCCTGAATTGGGCGGCAACATTCATTTCCGCTCGGCATTGGGGGTTGGCTATGCCTTTGACAACGGAAGCTCCGTTTTGATGAGCTTTGACCATCGCTCGAACGGTGATTTCCGGGAGGTCAATCCGGGGCTGGAAACCCTCACCATCCAATACAGTATGACCCTGAACTAGGGTCCTGCGGCAAACGGCAAACAAAAAGGGCGCACCGGATACGGCGCGCCCTTTTCAATTGGTATCGTTTCGGCGTTAGCGCTTGGAGAACTGGAAGCTCTTACGGGCTTTGGCCTTACCGTATTTCTTACGCTCGACCACACGGCTGTCGCGTGTGATGAAACCGGCCGCTTTCAGGGCCGCGCGCAAGGACGGATCGAACAATTGCAGGGCTTTGGAAATGCCGTGCTTGACCGCACCAGCCTGACCAGACAAGCCACCACCTTTGACAGTCGCCATCACGTCGAACTGGCCGGCAACGCCGGACACTTCGAACGGCTGCAACAGGATCATGCGCAGCACGGGGCGTGCGAAATAAACCGTTTGGTCACGACCGTTGATGATGACCTTGCCGGAACCGGGCTTGATCCAGACACGGGCAACAGCGTCTTTACGCTTGCCAGTGGCATAGGACCGGCCAAGCGCGTCTTTGACAGGCTCACGGTGGATTGTTTCGATCGCAGGTGCCGCGGCTTCGACGCCTTCAGCGACCTGACCCAGCTCTTCGAGGGAATTCACTTGATCGGCCATTATGCGGTCCTCGTATTCTTTTTGTTCATGGACTTAACGTCCAGAACTTCGGGCTTTTGGGCGTCCATGCCGTGCTCTGTGCCAGCGAACACACGCAGGTGTGTCATCTGAACGCGGGACAAACGGTTGCCGGGCAGCATCCGCTTGACGGCTTGGGTCACGACGCGCTCGGGGTATTTGCCCTCGAGGATCTCACCGGTTGTGCGCGACTTGATGCCGCCCGGATGCCCTGTGTGCCAGTAATTCGGCTTGTCACGCTTGTTGCCGGTCAACTGGATTTTATCCGCGTTGATGACAATGACGTTGTCGCCCATGTCCATGTGTGGCGTGAAGGACGGCTTGTGCTTGCCGCGCAGTCGCATAGCGATAATCGACGCAAGACGGCCCAGAACAACGCCTTCAGCGTCGATCAGGATCCATTTCTTGTCGATGTCCGCCGGAGTAGCAGAAAAGGTTTTCATCGGTTCTTCCTAAGTAACAAGGACCGCCCTGCTTGCGCAAAGGTCGGCCCGACATGTGATAGCGCGCTTATACTGGGTTTGAAGCCGCGTTCAAGCGCCATCATTGATTGTTATTTGTTGTTTTTCAATGACTTGCAAAAACGGTATTATTTTACCCCATTGCTTTTGGCGGTATTGAATAGGTCAGCGACGCCCGCGCGACGGGCTTGTCCTCTGCCCCCTCCGAAAACAGCCGCCCCTCGCAGACCGCCAGTGCGCGCCCGAGCTTCAACAGCTCCATACGACACAACAGCCGCCCCGTGGAAGGTTTGCGCATGAAATCAATCGAACAATTGGTCGTCACCGCCAAGGCAACAGGCCCCAACGCCGACAGGATACAGAAATACGCACAG
>CBFHGD010000042.1:0-16128 GCA_965655275.1 Octadecabacter sp.
CAGCAATGGCACCGGATTTCAGAACACCGCGACGTGTGAAGTTAGATTTGGACATATAATCCTCCCTTATTGAATGCGGCGGGCCTCCTCGCCCATTGCCGCAAGCGCTTTTTAGCGTAGCCTGAATAAACGGCGGATTTGAAAATTACTCAATAAGAGGAGCGGACCTAATATTATTTTTGTAAAGACATCGACATGGCGATGCGGTATTTTGTAAATAAATTATCTGCATGGTGCAGAAAGTCGATGGAATTATTAAAGGAATCCTTATGCCGGAACGGATTTTAACAGGGACACGGGTGCGCAACCGGCGTCTTGATCGCGGTTTGCGGCAGGTGGATCTGGCGCAGCGTGTCGGTATTTCCGGGTCATACCTGAACCTGATTGAACACAACCGCCGCAGAATCGGCGCGACACTGCTGCAAGACCTCGCACGGGTTTTGGATATCGACGCCGACCTGCTCGAAGACGAAACGGCGGCATCCGTTCTGGCGCCCCTCAAAGAGGCAGCGACGGCGTTTCCAACGCTGGGCGTTGAGGATGGCCGCACCGAGGAACTTGTCGCGCGTTTCCCAGGATGGGCCGGGGTGATCGCGGCGCAGCGGGCGCGCATCGCCCAACTGGAGGAGCGCGCAGAGGCGCTTAGCAACCGGTTGGCCCATGACACGCAGATCGCCAGTTCCCTGCATGAGGTGATTTCAACGGCGACGGCCATTCGATCCACCGCCAGCATTCTGGTGGAAACACCGGACCTCGAGCGGGATTGGCAATCGCGGTTTCACACCAACATCGACACCGATGCGGCACGGCTGGCCAACAGTTCGCAGGCGTTGTTGGGGTTTCTGGACATGGACATGGAGATGGAAGCGGATGTCGGGCAGCTTGCGTCGCCGATGGAGCAGGCGGAGGCGGTGATGGGGCAGCTCGGGTTTCATATTGCGCAGTCCGAAAGCGGTGATGCGGCGACGTTTGGACATGTGAGTGACCGCATCACCCGCGAAATCCTGCAGGGCTGGGCGCGGGATGCCGCGAAAGATGCGGCGCGCTTGCCGCTGGATGAATTTACGCAAGCAGCGCGCGTCTGCGCGTTTGATCCGGCGCGGCTGGCGGCGCGATTCGGGGTGCCGTTGGACGTCGTGTTGCGCCGTCTGGCGTGCTTGCCGGAAGACAGTGACACGCCGCCCATGGGCTTGGCGGTCTGTGACGGCGCAGGGGTGGTGACGTTTCAAAAACCGGTCCTCGATTTCCGGCTGCCGCGGTCGGGGGCGGCGTGCCCGTTGTGGCCTTTGTATCAGGCGTTGTCGCAACCCGGGCGCGCCCTGCGCCGTGTGGTGCGCTTGCCCGGGCCCGCGCGCACTCCGTTTGAATGTTTCGCTATTGCGGGGCCCGTCGGGGATGTCACGTTCGGGCAGGAACCGCGCATCGCCGCGACCATGCTGGTGCGCCCCGCCCGCAGTGAGCAGACGCCGGACATTGTCGGGCCGGGATGTCGCGTCTGCACAGTGGAAAACTGCGCCAGCCGCCGCCAACCGAGCCTTGTGCAAAAAGGCACGGACGTATCCCCGCGCAGGCTTTGACTTCGCACCGCATTCCCGCGATACTTGGCGTCCGGCCTTGGAGGAGGTCGGGCAATTTGGGGAGGAACACACGATGGGTCAGCGGGTCCTTTTGATCGAGGATGAGCCGAATATCATCGAGGCAATCAGCTATATCCTGTCCAAGGACGGCTGGACCGTGCACACCCATTCCGACGGGGAAACCGCGATGGACAAGGTGCTGCAAGCGGTGCCCGATCTTATTATCCTCGACGTGATGCTGCCCGGACGCAGCGGGTATGACATTCTGCGCGACCTGCGCGCCGAAAGCCTGACCAAAACCGTGCCGGTTATGATGTTGACCGCGCGGGGGCAGGCCAAGGACCGCGAGATGGCCGAGCGGCTGGGCGTGACGCGTTTTATGACCAAGCCGTTTTCCAACGCGGACGTGTTGGAAAGCGTGCGCGCGCTGGCTGCGCCATGATCCTGACGTGAGGCTGACGTGACCCCCCCGAACCGCACCGAATTTCTGGAACGCAACAGTTACCGCCAGCGTCGCATCCGGGACGGGGCACGCATGTTGCCGATGTTTGCGGCTGTGTTGATGGTGTTGCCGCTGATGTGGCCCCGTGACACCGCGGACCAAAGCCTGACCAGCAGCGGGATACTGTATCTGTTTGGGCTTTGGTTTTTACTGGTGGTTATGGCGTTTGTCTTATCACGCACCCTTCGGTTCAATGCGCCAAAGGATGCAGAGGTGGAGACGCTGGCAGGGGACGGGAAGGCGGGCGAATGATTTCGTTCAACTTATTGGTCTTCGTGTCGCTAACCTACGTGGTGTTCTTGTTCGCGATCGCCTTTGCCGCAGAACGCCGCGCGGCGCAGGGCAAAACGAACTGGCTGCGCTCGTCCACGATTTATACCCTGTCGTTAAGTATTTATTGCACCGCCTGGACGTTTTACGGGGCGGTTGGCTATGCGGCGCGGTCGGGCCTTGAGTTCCTAACGATCTACCTTGGGCCGACATTGGTGATGATCGGCTGGTGGTGGTTGGTGCGCAAACTGGTGCGGATCGGGCGCACCCAGCGTCTGACGTCTATCGCCGATCTGATTTCATCGCGGTACGGCAAGTCCACAACGCTGGGGGTCATGGTGACGATTCTGGCGGTTGTCGGAACGACGCCCTACATCGCTTTGCAATTACAGTCGGTTACCCAGTCTTTCGCGGTGTTTGCGGCAAGTGCGGGGGAGGTTTGGGTGCAAAGCGACCTGTCGGGGGCGGCGATGTGGGTCGCGGTCGGGCTGGCCGTGTTCACCGTGGTGTTCGGCACCCGCAATCTGGACGCCCATGAACGCCACCACGGGATCGTTCTGGCCATCGCGGTCGAGGCTGTGGTGAAGCTGTTTGCGCTGTTGTCGGTCGGTGTGTTCGTCGTCTGGGGCGTGGCGGGGGGCATCGGCCCGACGCTGGAACTGATCGACGCGTCCGCGCAGGCCCAATGGAACCCGAGCCCAAGCCGTTGGGTCGGGCTGATTTTTGTGTCGGCGGCGGCGTTCTTGTGCCTGCCACGCATGTTTCAGGTGCTTGTGGTGGAAAACGCCGACGAAGCAAACCTGAGCACCGCAGGCTGGGCATTCCCGGGTTATCTCTTGTTGATGAGCCTGTTTGTGGTGCCCATCGCTGTGGTCGGGCTTGATCTGATGCCCGCAGGCGCCAATCCTGACTTGTTCGTGGTCACAGTCCCCTTGAGCGAAGGCCGGCAGGGCCTTGCAATCCTTGCATTTTTGGGCGGGTTTTCATCGGCCACCTCGATGGTGATCGTGGCGACACTGGCACTGGCGACGATGGTCTCCAACCACATCGTTGTCCCGAGTTGGCTGAGTTCACGCACACCCGGCGCGATGGTGTCGGGCGATGTGCGCGGAGTGGTTGTGGCCTCACGGCGCATTTCGATCGGGGTGATCCTGGCGTTCGGTTACATCTATTTCCGCCTGTCGGGCGGCGGCACTGCGCTGGCAGCCATCGGATTGGTGTCGTTCACGGGCGTGATGCAAATCCTGCCGGCGATGATTGGCGGCGTGTTCTGGCGCGGCGCGAACCGCTGGGGGGCGGGGGCGGGCATCGTGATCGGGTTTAGCTTGTGGGCATGGACGCAGTTCTTCCCGAGCTTTGGTGTGGATGCCGTGATTTCGCAGTCGGTCTTTGCGAACGGGCCGTTCGGCATCGGTTGGTTGCGCCCCTACGCCTTGTTCGGGATTGAGGGGATCGATCCGTTCGTGCACGCGGTGTTCTGGTCGATGCTGTTGAACACGGGTGCCTTTGTCTTGGTGTCCATCCTGACGTTCCCCAATCCGTTGGAGCGATTGCAAGGCGCGCAGTTTGTGAACGTCTATGATTATTCGTCCGGTGCACGGGTCTGGTCACAAAGTGCGGCGCAGGCCGAAGATATGCTGGTGATGGCGCAGCGTATTTTGGGCGGCGGCGAGGCGCAGCGCCTGTTTCAGGCAGAGGCGCAGTCGCAGGGCAAGGAAGGGTTTTTGCCTGACGTGACCCCCGATTTCATTGACCGGTTGGAACGCGAACTGGCTGGATCCGTTGGCGCGGCAACGGCCCATGCGATGATCGGCCAGTTGACCGAAGGCGCGATGGTATCGGTGGATGACTTGATCGCCGTGGCAGATGAAACTGCACAAATCATGGAATACTCCAGCAAACTGGAAGCCAAAAGCGCCGAGGCCGACCGCACGGCGCGCGCCCTGCGCGAAGCCAACGAAAAGCTGACTGCGCTGTCGATCCAGAAAGATGCGTTCCTGAGCCAGATCAGCCATGAATTGCGCACACCGATGACGTCGATCCGGTCGTTTTCCGATATTTTGCGCGACGGAGAAGTCGATGACGCGGCCCGTAAACGGTTCGCCGGCATCATCCATGAAGAATCCAACCGTTTGACACGTTTGCTGGATGATTTGCTGGACCTTGGTGTGCTGGAAAGCGGGCAGGTGCATCTGAACCTGGCAAGCGGAAGCCTTGCGCAGGTGTTGGACCGCGCGGTGATCGCATCCGGTGTTGATAAGGGGCAATTGGCGATTTCACGGCGGCCCGCCAACGAAGGGGTGACGCTGCACACCGATCTGGAGCGCCTGAGTCAGGTGTTTATCAACCTGATCAGCAATGCGGCCAAATACTGCGCCGCCGATACGCCCGAGTTGCGCATTATCGTGCGGGTGATTGACGGGCGAACGGTGGTTGATTTTTGCGACAATGGCGTCGGCATTCCGGCGGAAAGCCAGTTGATGATTTTCGAGAAATTCATGCGGATCGAAGATGAGGGCAAGGCAGGCGGTGCCGGTTTGGGGCTGGCAATTTGCCGCCAGATCATGGGCGCGATTGGCGGCGAAATCGCCTATTTGCCCGGACAGGGCGGCGGGGCGTTTCGCGTGACGTTGCCGCGCACTGTCGCACTGGCTGCGCAATAGAAAAAGCGGGCGTTATTAGCGGTTTGGTAACCTGTAATGCGCTATTGCTTGGCGTATGGTTAGTGACGGAAACATTCAAATCAGGGCTTGGGTATGCACGCGGTGAATCCGGTTCTGGCCGCAAAGCTGGGCCTGAACGCAGCCAAACCTGATCCCGCTCAAGAGAGTGCCGCGGCGACACCGATGCGCCAGATGCGCCGTGCCTTGGCGCGCGCGGCGGATCAGGCGGTGGGGTTGTCGGCCTTGGTTCTGGGCATCGCGGAGGAGGAGCTGGATGCAGAAGACCTCATTGAAAGCGGGCCGGACGGATGGGTCGTTCTGGGCCTGCGGGACGGATCGAACCCCGGGCTGACCGGGCTGTTCTTGATTGACCCTGCGCTGCGATCCTCCCTGATCGAGATGCAAACCATGGGCAATCTGTTGGCAAATACGCCCGACCAACGGGCTGTGACGCGCACGGATGCGGTTATGTCGATGCCGTTTGCGGACCGGCTGTTGATTGAATTGGCGGAAGCGGGCTTTGGGGGCAAAGAACTGGACCCGACTGCCTATGACATGGGCCCGATGGATGATCTGCGCACCGCCGGTTTGGTCATGACCCAAGGGGGCTATCGCAGTTGGCGCATCACGATCCAGATGGGGGGCGGTGACGCACAAGGGGAGATTTTGATCGCCATGCGGATCATGAAGGCACCCGAAACAGCAAAGAGCGACACCGCACCAGGATGGTCGGCGTCATTGCGCAGCGCAGTTGAAACCGCGCCCGCAGAACTGGACGCCGTCTTGTGCCGCTTGTCTTTGGCAATCAACACTGTCGAAAAGTTCGAGGTTGGACAGGTTTTGCATCTGGCGGGCACGACGGTTGGGTCAGTGATGCTGCGCGGTCCGGACGGAAGGGATATTGCGAACGCGAAGCTCGGTCAGGTTGCGGGAAAGCGCGCGGTGCGAGTTCAACCGCTCAACATGGAGTTGCAGGATGATCCCCCGAAGATCAGGGGCGGCGCAGGGGCCGATGACAAGACAAATGAACCACGAACGCCGGCCGCCGCGAGTGCGGGGCGGCCAGCAGACGTGACGGCATCCTCGTTACCGGACGTCGAAACAAATGTTGAAAAAACTGCTGACGCAGGGCTGGACGCGAACATCGCTACCCCTGACGCTGCACCCGCCGAAATTGCGCCAACCGATCTGGCAGCCAGCTAGCCCTGCGGCGGCGATTTGGCCAAAGCGTCCAGCTGGGCGGCCAACCCGCGCAGGTCATATCCCTGATCTGCGGCTGATTTTACAATCGCGTCGGTGTCCATGTGTCCGGCTTGCCCGAGCGCCCAGACAATCGTGCTGCGGGTGCCGGACGCGCAATAGGCCAGAACCGGCCCCGCGCTGTCCGCCATGGCGCCCCGTTGCGCGGCCAGGGTGTCCGCATTCAAAGTGGCATGGGTGACGGGAAGGACGACAAAGGCAAGCCCGGCCGCCTGTGCCGCCTGCGCCATTGCCTGCGCCTGATGGGACGGCGGAATTTCTGCGTCGGGGCGATTATCGATGACCGTGGTGTAGCCTGCCGCGGCGATGGCGGGCAGGTCCTCCGGGTCTATTTGTGGTGAAACGGCGTAGGCGGGGGTGATCGGGCGAATATCCATGCCGACATGTCTAGGACGCCTGCGCGCGCGCGTCCAGATGTTGCCTGCCCATACGGGGGCCTGCCTGTTTTCGTTCTCTTGAAATGACGGTGCGAACCGATTATCAGAAGGCATGATAGTAGAACCCATCACAGTTGATGCCATGGACGCCGCCGCAAGCGAGGCGGCGGGCGTATTGAAATTATTGTCCAACCCCCAGCGACTGCGCTTGTTATGCGCCCTGTTGGAAGGGGAGCGTAGTGTGGGTGAATTGGAAGACGCATTGGGCGTGTCGCAATCCTACGTCTCCGGCCAGTTGGCAAAATTGCGCGGTGAAGGGCTGGTTTCGGCACAGCGTGACGGACGCACCATTCGCTATCAGCTGTCGGACCCGCGCGTGACCCCGATTCTGGAACGTCTCTACGACGTTTTTTGTAGTTAATTCGGCAGCTGGGTCGCGATTTACCTGCGTTTTCAGCGGGCATCGCGGCGCCAATGGCGCTGGTTTGGTGCATCAGGGGTTCCCCTTTTTCGATCTGACGTTCAAACTGCCGTCAGGGAACCTGCGCCAAAGCTGTGCAGGCGAAAAGTGAGGGTGAACATGGCGCGGTTGGTCCGGTTTCGAGTGCTTGACGGTATCGCTATTGTGACGCTGGACGCGGCGCCGGTGAACGCCCTGTCCGCGCCGTTGCGCGCTGGGCTTTGGGAAGTCTTGGGGCGCATCGATGCCAATGATGACATCACGGCGGCTGTGATCACCTCGGCGGGGCGGATGTTTTCGGCGGGGGCCGATATTCGCGAATTCGACGCGCCCACGCGCCCGCCATCGCTTTCGCAATTGTGCGACCGCATAGAGAGTTGCACGAAACCCGTGATTGTTGCGGTGCACGGTCAGGCGTTGGGCGGCGGCGCAGAGGTTATGCTGGCCGCACACTACAGATTGGCGGCCAGTGACGCGCGGATCGGGCTACCCGAAGTGACGCTCGGTCTTGTGCCCGGGGCCGGAGGAACGCAACGCCTGCCGCGCCTGATCGGGGCGCAACATGCCTTGGAAATGATGATCTCGACCCAAACCATCGACGCTGGTGTCGCGCACCGCATCGGGTTGGTTGACGGCGTCGTGCAAGGCGATCTGACGTCTGGTGCAGTGGCGTTCGCGCTCGACCTTGTGGCAAAGGGGCGCGGCCCGCGCCGCACCCGTGAGCGGCGCGAAAACCTTGCAGACGGGCGGGCCTATCACGCCGCAATTGTCAAAGCGCGCAATGCGCTGGCGGACAACCCGTTGCATGCGCCCCAACGGGTGATCGATTGTGTCGAGGCGGCGGACCTTTTGCCGTTCGAGAGCGGATTGGCGTTTGAGGCAGATGCGTTCGAGCGCTGCCTGGATCATCCGCAATCAACGGCTCTGCGCCATATTTTCATGGCCGAGCGCAAGATCGACGATGCCTTGATCACCCGCGATGGTGCATCGTTCAAGCCGGTTGAACCGATGGGCAAAGCAGCGGTTCTGCGTTTGCGCAATGCCATGCGCTACGCGGCTGAAGCGCTGGTGCAAGATGGTGCGCGTGAGGACGAGGTCGATGGCGCGATGGTCGCCTTCGGGTTTCGCAAAGGGCCGTTCGGGGGGCGTGACACCGGAGAAGGCAACGCGCAGATTGTGCGTCAGATACTGGCGGCACTGGTGGTTGAAGGGGCCGCTTGCGTGAGCGAACAGGCGGTGCAGCGCCCGTCCGACATTGACGCGCTGGCGGTTCACGGCATCGGGTTTCCGCGCCGTGAAGGCGGGCCGATGCGGGCGGCGCAAACCATGGGTTTGATCGGGTTGCGCCGCGATATGCGCGATTGGGCCGAAGAGAATGATATTTGGGCTGTGCCCGGCTTGATGGATGAGGCGATCAAGGATTCGCACGGATTTGACGCGCTGGCCTAGGTCTGCACTCAGGCCAGAATAACGCCGATCACGACGCACATCAGACCCAGCACCGACAACAGGAACGCCCCGAGGTTGAGGGGCAGGGCCGTCTGAATTTTTGCCCTGAGGTCCGCGTCGTCTTTAGCGTCGCGTTTGGCGCGTCGCACCTGCAAGATGCTCAGGATAATCCCCGCGATGCCGATGACCGAAATCACCGCGCCCAAACCGATCAGAATATCCATAACTCTCTCCAATTTTGTGAACAGGGGGTAACGCGCACTGATCGGTGACGCAACCGCTTGCCGCGCCGAGCCGGGGCGGTTAGGGAGAGGCCCGATCCAACCTGACAAGAGGCCCGATATGTCCGACACATCCACCGACACCAGCTACCGCGTCACCGCAGACGAATTGCGCCAGTTCATTGAACGGATCGAACGCCTCGACGCCGAGAAAAAAGACCTCGCCGAGCAGCAAAAAGAGGTCATGGCCGAAGCCAAGGGGCGCGGTTATGACACCAAAATCATGCGCAAGGTCATTGCGCTGCGCAAGCGCGACAGCAACGACATCGCCGAAGAAGAAGCGGTTTTGGAGATGTATAAAGAAGCCTTGGGCATGTAAGCGGTCACAGGGTCACGCGGCCTGCGATCAGGATATTTGTATGCCCGCCGATGCGGATCGGCCCGTGGTCCGGGTCCTCCGGGGTCGGGATCACATGCACCCGTCCTTGACGTGAAATACAGGTGCCTTGCGTGACGATATGGGGGCGTTTCGTGCGCCCCTGCGCCTGCATCCAATGCGCCAAGGCTGCATTGAGCGATCCGGTAATCGGGTCTTCTTTCAGCTCGGCCCACATGGAAAACATCCGCACTTCATAATCGGCGTCGCCCGCCGTATGCGGCGCGATCAAGCCCACGGCTATGCCGTTTATCGGGATGATTGCGCTGGCATCCAGCGTCAACAGATCCGCTGCGTCCGCCATTTCGATGGCATACCAGACGGGGCCATTTTCCAGCACCGCATGGCGGCAGATGCGGGCCGGGTCGAGGTTCAGTCGGCTGGTGATCTGCGCCAGAATATCCGGTGCCATGCCGGTGATTTTCGTCGGCGGTGCGATGAAGGCGGGGGTTTCACCACTCAGGTCGATTTCAACCAGCCCGACGCCGCAGTTCTGGCGGATCAGCCCTGCCTGTTTGGGGGTATTGCCGGCGGCCAGCCAACAGGTCGCCGTGCCCAAAGTCGGGTGCCCCGCGAACGGCAATTCGCGCGCGGCGGTAAAGATGCGGATGTCGTAATCTGCCGCGCTGTCGCTTGGGGGCGCGATAAACGTCGTTTCGGCGAGGTTCGTCCAGCGGGCAAACGCCTGCATTTGATCGTCGCTCAACCCTTCGCTGTCCATAACGACGGCCAACCCGTTACCACCCATCGGCGTGGTGCTGAACACGTCGCATTGCATGAAAGGGCGGGAGCGGGCGGGGCTAGGGGGCAATGAAATTCACCCCCGCCATACGTTCTATTTTGTAGATGTCTTCTTCGTAAAGCGCGGTGAGGCCAGATACGGTCTGGTCCGTCCAGCCCGGCAAATCGACCTCGTCTTCGACCTCGTCATCGATCGCGTATTTTTCAAGGAAGGCGGCGATGATGCGGCGTTTCTGGCTTTCGGTCTGGGGCGGGTTGGCCTTCAGGTAGGTTACGAAATGGCGCATACCATCGGCGCTGATGATGGCGCTGAGCAGATCGAACCCGCCGGTGATTTTGGTGAGCGGGTCGACCCCGCCCATCTCACGGATAAGCTGGGCCCAGATCAGCGGGGTGTCTTCGTTGCACCACGCGGTGACGCTGGCATGGGGCAAGACGCCCTGGATCCGTTCGATCAGGCCGGACCAACGCACGTTTTGTGGGGCCAGCCCGTGCATGAACGTGCCCAAATCCTCCATACCGCTGCCGGCAAACACGGCTGGAATAAAGGTAGCAGGGTTGCGCAGGCCGATGAAAATCTCGATCTCGTCTTGCGGGAACAGGTTTGCGAGCCCCATGAGTTTGTGTTCGGCCAACGCATAGAAAATTCCGCTTTCGAACACGCGGCGATGGATGCACATGAATTGCGCGTGGCTCATCACGAGGCGGTTGCATTGCTCGTCATCCAGAATTGCGTCGAGCAGGATTTCACGGGTGTCGCCGGCGGGTGGCGTTCCGTCGAGTTTCTGGATCGTTTCGCGCAGCAGGCGCCGGTATTTGCCGGGGCCGGGCACCTTGACGCCCTGTTCGGCAAAGCCTTCGGCGTTCTTGAGGACGGATTTCAGCAACCGGTCCTGATCCGTGCAATTGGCGCCGATATGGTAGACGATCTGCATGGTAATATGGCCTGCCGTGTAAGTTTGATTTGCTTTGAAATGACCATATGCGTGATTGGCGCGCAGTGGAACCGCTTTGACATCTATGAATTGGTGTCGATTTCGCGCAATCCCCCCCTTGCGCGGTCGCGCAACCTCGCTTAAACCGCCGCTCAGTGCCCCTATAGCTCAGCTGGTAGAGCAACTGATTTGTAATCAGTAGGTCCGCGGTTCGAGTCCGTGTGGGGGCACCATTTCATCCTAGATTACTCTTTGAATTAACAATTTTGGGCGAATCCTGAATTTTCAGGTCACCTATTAGCCTCGCCGCATAGATTGCGGAAAAACGTGTGGCGATGTTCTGCCTTGGTCGGACCGGAATCAAGCGCTCCCTTGACTAGGCTTAGGTATGCCTAATTCCAAGCACGGCGATGTCGTTCAATCATGGAAAGCGTTATGTTGAGGATACCCCGCAGCACGTCAGCACATCGCACGGCTGGAGAAGGCAGGCACAGCCTATGAGGAAATCATCAAGCCGGCCAGAAAAGCCAAATCCAGCCTGATTGTCTTCGGCGCACATAAGCCCGATTTAAATGATGACCAGCGTGGCCCGAATGCCGCGCGCGTCGTGCGCCATTCCAGCTGTTCGGTCTGTATGGTGCGATGGGCCTGCCCCGATTTGAACGCAGGGCAGGGCCAATCCGCGGTTGTGCGTTTGGGTGTTGTCAGCGCACGATTCACCTGTTTAACTCGCCCCGCAACCGGGGAGAGTTTGCGTATTCATGAAAGACACTGGAACAGATAGTTTTCTGCGTTTTGACAACGTCAAGAAAAGCTACGATCAAAAAAACCTTGTCGTCAAAGGGTTTGACATGGACGTGGAGAAGGGTGAGTTCATCACGCTTCTTGGCCCGTCCGGGTCTGGCAAGACGACGGTGTTGATGATGATGGCCGGGTTCGAGAGCGTGACGTCGGGCAATATCGCGATCAGCGGTAAGTCGATCAACAACACGGCCCCCAACAAGCGCAACATCGGCATGGTGTTTCAAAACTACGCCTTGTTTCCGCATATGACGGTGGCTGAAAACCTCGCCTATCCGTTGCATGTGCGCAAAATGTCCAAGGCGGACGTGCAAGAGCGTGTTGCGAAATATCTGGCCTTGGTGGAATTGTCCGATTTCGGGGGGCGGCGCCCCGGCCAGCTGTCAGGCGGCCAAAAGCAGCGCGTGGCACTGGCGCGCGCGATGATTTTTGAGCCCGAGCTGATCTTGATGGACGAGCCGCTTGGTGCGCTGGACAAGAACCTGCGCGAACAGATGCAGTTCGAGATTACGCGGCTCCACAAGCAAATCGGATTCACGGTTATTTACGTGACGCATGACCAGACCGAGGCGTTGTCGATGTCCGACCGGATTGCGGTGTTCAACGACGGCGTGGTGCAGCAATGCGCGCCTCCTGCGGAGTTGTATGAGCGGCCTGTAAACGCTTTTGTCGCCGATTTTATTGGCGAGAATAACTTTGTTCCGGGGACCGTCACCGACATACAGGATGACACCGCGACGGTGAAAACGGAGGCGGGGACCATCACCGCACATGCGGCGGACAACCTGTCTGTCGGTGGCGCGTGTCGCGTGTCGATCCGTCCTGAAAAGCTGTTCATCCACCCGACAGACCACGCCCATGACAACGACCTGACCGTGACGTTCAACACACGGATCTACGTGGGTGATTTCATCCGCTATTATTTCAAGCTGCCGGACGGGTCCGATATTATCGTCAAGGTTTTGAACGACTTATCCGCGCCGGAATTTGATGATGGCGCGACTGCCCAGCTGTTGTCGCTGACGAAAGATTGCATCGCCTTTCCTTAGGATTGGGCGACATGGGGCAAACCGGGGCCCTGCAAACCACCCGGACATGACAAGGAGAAACCGATGAAGAAACATCTGACGTTACTGGCCACCGCGGCGCTGACTGCCAGCCCGCTGATGGCCCAAGACCTGACTGTGACATCGTTTGGCGGGGCATATGGTGCCGCCCAGCAAGAGCACATGATTGACCCGTTCGTGGCCGAAACCGGCGTGAACGTGTTGTTTGAGGACTACGGCGGCGGTGTCGCCGAGATGAAAGCCCAGGTCGAAGCCGGCAACATCCTGTGGGATGTGGTCGATATCGAAGTGATCGACCTCGAGCGGGCCTGCGCGGAAGGCTACCTTGAAGTCATCGACCAGAGCGTTCTGCCTGCCGGTGACGATGGCGTGGCCGCGGCTGAGGATTTCATCCCCGAGGCGCTGGCCAATGAATGTGGCGTCGGCAACATCGTTTGGTCCGTTGTGTTCGCGACCAACACCGACAATGGCCCCGGCCCGACGACAATGGCCGAATTCTTTGACGTCGAAGCCTTTCCTGGCAACCGTGGCCTGCGCAAGCGTCCACAGGTGAACATGGAATGGGCGTTGATCGCGGATGGCGTGGCACGGGAAGACGTCTATGAGGTGCTGGCGACCGAAGAAGGGCAGGCGCGTGCGTTTGCCAAGCTCGACACCATCAAGGAAAATATCGTCTGGTATGACAGCTGGTCACAGGCCCCCGTTCTGCTGAACGACGGTGGCGCGGCCATGGTGCAATCTGCCAACGGTCGTATTTTTGCTGTCATCGAGGAAGATGGCGCACCGTTCGAGATCGTCTGGGACAGCCATGTCTACGACCTTGACGTTTGGGCGATTATGAAGGGCAGCGAAAACGTTGATCTGGCGATGGATTTCATTAAGTCCGCAACCAGCACCGTTCCGTTGTCCGGCATGCAGGACGTGGCCTATGGCCCGACCCGCCGGTCTGCGCAGGCGCTGTTGCCTGAAAGCGTGAAGGAAAACCTTCCGACGGCGCACCTTGACGTGGGCCTGAAGGCCGACGGCATTTTCTGGGCCGACTACGGTGAAAGCCTTGGTGAGAAGTTCAACGAGTGGCTTCTGCAATAGAAAACTGCCCCCCGCGCCAGTCCAGCGCGCGGGGGGCGCATTGAGTTTATATCATGAACACCAAGACCCAGAACTTAAGCCTTGAAGATGCGCGCAACGCTGCGCGCGAAGTGCGCAAGCGCCGCTTGCAGGCGTTCGTCTTTGTGGTGCCTTTGCTGGTGTTCATTTTCTTTGCCTTCGTCGCGCCGATCGCGACGATGCTTTACAAGAGTGTGCACAATCCGACTGTCGCAGAACTGGTGCCGGACACATTGGCGGCCCTTGATGACTGGTCAGGTGAGACGGTGCCGGACGACGCGGTTCTGACCCAGTTTGCCGCCGAGTTGAAACGCCTTGCCAACGCGCGTGCATCCGGTCAGCTCGCCAGTGAAATAAACCGCGCACAGCCCGGCATGTCGAGCACGATCAACGCAACCGCGCGCGCGATGGGGCGCCTTGATGACGCAGAGATTGCGGCCAATGGCGCGACCTTGTTGCTGGACGCCAACGCGCGGTGGTCAGACCCCGCCACATGGCGGGCGATCAAGAGCGCCGGGGCGATTTATACGTCCGACTACTATCTGACCTCCGTCGATCTGGAGAGAGATATGGACGGGGCCATCGTGCAGCGCGACACGCAAATCTACGTGCAGCTCTATACCAAGACGCTGAAAATGGCGCTGATCATCACGCTGCTGACGATCTTGCTTGGCTATCCGTTGGCGTTTTTCATGGCCAATACATCCAGCGGGCTGGCGAATTTCCTGATGGTGTTCGTGTTGCTGCCGTTCTGGACGTCGCTGCTGGTGCGCACGACCGCCTGGATCGCGCTGTTGCAAACCGGTGGCGTCGTGAATTCGACGCTGATGTCGGTCGGGATTATCGATCAACCGATCGAAATGCTGTATACGCAGTTTTCCACTATCATCGCGATGACCCATATTTTGCTGCCCTTCATGGTGCTGCCGCTTTACGCGGTGATGCGCGGGATCGACAGCAGCTTTATGCGCGCGGCGATGTCTATGGGCAGCACGCCAGTGGGGGCGTGGTACAAAATCTACCTGCCCATGAGCCTGCCGGGATTGTCGGCGGGGGCCTTGTTGGTCTTCGTGATTTCCGTGGGTTACTACATTACCCCAGCCCTGGTGGGCGGCACGGACGGGCAGATGATTTCCAACATCATCGCGTTCCACATGCAGCAGTCCAACAACTGGGAACTGGCCGCAGCGCTTGTCTCGCTCCTGCTGGTGTTGATCCTTGTGCTGTATTGGTTGTTCGACCGGTTTATCGGCACAGATAATTTGAAGCTGGGATAGATCATGAAGCAGCGCTTTCCCGACTACTACACTATCTGGCACAAAGCGGGGCACTACGGCCTGCGGGGCACGGCCTTTGTGGTGCTGGTGTTCTTGATGTTGCCGATCCTTGTGATCATGCCGCTGTCGTTCAATTCCGAGCCGTTCTTTTCGTTTACCGAAGGCATGCTGGCGCTGGATCCTGACGCCTATTCGATGCGGTGGTATCAGGCGATCTTTGACGATCAGAACTGGCTTCTGGCCATTCGCAACAGTTTCATCATCGGTATCGCCGCCGCCCTGATCGCCACAACGCTGGGCACATTGGCCGCCGTTGGCCTGTCGTCCCCGTGGATGCCCTATAAACGTCTGATAACGGCGCTCTTGCTGTCTCCGATGATTGTGCCGCTGATTATCATCGCGGCCGGCATGTTCTTTTTCTACACGCAGTTCAATCTGGTCGGCACGTTTGCGGGCCTGATCATCGCCCATGCCGCGCTTGGGGTTCCGTTCGTGATCATCACGGTCACCGCCACGCTGAGCGGGTTTGACCGCTCGTTGTTTGTTGCCGGTCTCAGCCTCGGGGCATCGCCGATAAAGGTGTTTTGGGATGTTGTTATTCCACTGATCCGGCCGGGCGTGATTTCGGGCGGTTTGTTTGCCTTCGTGACGTCGTTTGACGAGGTGGTTCTGGTGCTGTTCCTCGCAGGTCCCGAACAGCGCACGATCCCGCGCCAGATGTTCTCGGGGCTGCGTGAACAAATCAACCCGACCATCCTTGCGGTCGCAACGCTGCTTGTCGTGATTTCGGCGGCGATGCTGTTCACGCTGGAAGCCCTGCGGCGCCGCTCCGCACGCTTGAGCGGCACAGAGTAGCCGCGCAGAGCGGGCAGGGCAGTGAGGCCCACAGCCCGTTCCAGAAAAGATGCACCTGGCCTAATGAGGCCATATGACAAAGGCGCTCAGCGGACGTGAAGCGCCCGAAGGACTTTTCGCGAGCTTGGAT
>CBFHGD010000043.1:0-16000 GCA_965655275.1 Octadecabacter sp.
CCCGCCGCGTCTTTGAATGTAGGCCTGAGCGACGGCAATGGTTTGGGTCATCGCGCCGGTCATTATGCGGATATCCCAGACGCCGTGCAGATCGATGGTCCTGCGGGGCGGCTGCGACGGGTGTAGGCTAAAGGTCAATCGGGGTAGATCGTCGGGCGCGGGGCTGCTGCAGATTGATCTGTTCGCGCTGGACGGGGTGGACCCTGCGGGGCAGGCGCCGCTCTCGGGCCGGCGGATATATCGCGCTCCGGCAGTGCTGGGGCTGGTCATAACAACAACCGCACGGGCCAGATCGTCTTGCAGGACGGTCTGACATAGGTGATCGCACTGCGCTGCCGCATCTATGGCTCCTTCGCGATACAGGCCGATCGTGCCGTTCGCAGGCAGGTTCACGTGCACCAGTGGCGTGTTGCCGGCCGTTATGGACCGGGCCTGCATCGTGCCGTCCGGCCCTGATTTCAAGGCGTTGTCGATCATCCCGAACACGCCTGCCGCCACCACTGCTGATAGGCAAAGCGCCAATGCGTTTGATACCCGCCCACACAATATGGCGTAAGACAGGCGCAGGGGGAGCAGGAACGCAGCCAGCGGCACGGCGAACACGAGCAAAATGCCAAAGGGAACGCCGATGACAGATTTCAGGCTGGCCGTCATCAAGCCGCCGCCAAAGCCGGTGCTCATCACAATGGCGCAAAACACCACGACGCCAAGCGCAACATCAACTGGGTGAGCCCCAAACCAGCGCCGCGGGCGCGCAGGTGCGGACCGGGTGAAACGGGTGGACGTATATGTCGACAAGAATGTCATGCGCCAAGCCTTGCCCAAGGGCACGGCGAAACTGCGGCCGTTCTTGGGTTATTCGAGGGTTGTTGAGTCGCCTCCATCCGGCAATTCTGCCGCCAGGAACCTTTCGAAATCGTCAAGATTGACCGCTTCGAATTGCCCGAAACTCTGCATCCAGATCGACGCTTCGCGCATCGTGTCGGGTTCCAGCTTGCACCACTTCACCCGCCCGCGTTTTTCTTGCGAAATCAGCCCCGCCGCGCTCAGCACCCCGAGGTGCTTTGAAATTGCCGCCAGCGACATCTCGAACGGATCGGCCACGTCGGTCACGGCCATATCATCCTCTAACAACATCGTCAGGATCGCGCGCCGCGTAGGGTCGCCAAGGGCGGCGAACACGGTATCTAGCTGCAGGGTCTGGGGTATGGTCATAAAAGGTATTGAGCGGATCAGGCGCCAAACGTCAACCAAATGGTTGAATAACATAAAGCGGTGTTTGCGACCGCGCGCGCCCTTGATCTCGCTTCATCTGGCTAAATAAACTCAATCCTGCCAGTGCTTTACGCGCCACTTTCGCGTTCTTGACTCTGCGGGTACCACAGCCTATTTCACCGGCAACCAAGGAAGGGGCTTTCTGTGTCCGATCCCGTCGATCATTCCGATGCTGCTGACCGCCTCAAGGCGCTCGAGGATCGGATCAAGTTGGCAAAGGGAGAAGAACGCAAACCCCACTCCGAGGAGCACTACTCTCAGGCGAATATGGCCTGGCGGATGGTGATCGAACTTGTGGCCGGTCTGGGGATCGGTTTCGGCATCGGGTACGGATTGGACGTCTTGTTCAACACCACGCCCATTTTCATGGTGCTGTTTATATTCTTTGGCCTCGCGGCTGGTGTGAAAACCATGATGCGCAGCGCCGCCGAGATGCAGAATGAAGCGTTGGCCAAACAGGCTGACAATAGTGAGGAAGACTGATGGCAGGCGAAGCACACAGCGAAGGCGGCGGACTCGAGTTTCACCCCCTTGACCAGTTCGAGGTTTATCGTCTGTTCGGCGAAGGTCCGGTGCACTGGTATACAATCACCAACGTCACCATGTGGATGGCGATTGCTGTTGTTTGCATCGTGTTGTTGTTGGTGATGGGCACGCGCAAGCGCGCCGTCGTGCCCAGCCGCACACAGTCGGTCGCGGAAACCCTGTATGGTTTCGTCTATACAATGGTCGAAGACGTGACAGGCAAAGACGGGATCAAGTATTTTCCCTACATCTTCACGCTCTTCATCTTCATTCTGTTTTCGAACTTCCTCGGGCTGCTGCCCATGTCGTTCACCACCACAAGCCACATCGCGGTGACTGCGATCCTTGCGTTTGCAGTGTTCATCACGGTTACGATTCTTGGCTTCGTCAAGAACGGCGCGGCCTTCCTGGGGCTGTTTTGGGTGTCGTCGGCACCGCTTGCCCTGCGCCCCATCCTCGCCGTGATCGAAATCATCTCGTATTTCGTGCGCCCGGTCAGCCATTCCATTCGTTTGGCGGGTAACCTGATGGCCGGTCACGCCGTGCTTAAGGTTTTCGCGGGCTTTGCGCAGGTGGGCTTGATCATCGCCCCCGTCGCCATCCTCGGCGTCGTCGCGATCTACGCTCTCGAAGTCCTCGTGTCGGCCATTCAGGCCTACGTTTTCACAATCCTGACGTGCGTTTATCTGAAAGACGCGCTTCACCCGTCACACTAATTACTACTCATGCTCCCTCGGGGAAAAGCCCCGGGATGCTAAACTTCCAATCGTAAGGAGATACACTATGGAAGGCGAACTCGCACACATCGGCGCTGGCTTGGCTGCAATTGGTTCCGGCGCTGCCGCAATCGGTGTTGGTCACGTGGCTGGCAACTTCCTCGCAGGCGCACTGCGTAACCCATCGGCTGCGGCCGGTCAGACTGCTACGCTGTTCATCGGCATCGCATTCGCAGAAGCACTGGGAATCTTCTCGTTCCTCGTCGCCCTTCTGCTGATGTTCGCGGTCTAAGACACGAATAACGATCCTTACGAGCGGTGGGTGATTTTAGGTTGCCCACCGTTGTAAGACCCCGACTTGAGGCTGTTCGCCTTTCGTCACACCAGATTTCCCAGAGGGACGTTAACTATGGCTGATACACCAGCAGGAGCAGAAGCAGGCGGGGCAGGGATGCCGCAACTGGACTTCTCGACCTTCCCGAACCAGATTTTCTGGCTCGTGGTCACGTTGATCGTGATCTACCTTATTTTGTCCCGCGTGGCGTTGCCGCGCATCGGGGCGGTTCTGGCTGAACGCCAGGGCACGATTACAAACGACATTGCTGCCGCAGAAGAGCTGAAGCAGCGGGCTGTGGATGCAGAGGCCGCATACGACAAGGCCCTTGTGGATGCCCGCGCAGAAGCTGGCAAAATCGTTGACGACGCCAAAGCAGACATCCAAGCCAAGCTTGATGTGCAGATGCAAAAGGCCGACGCCGAGATTGCCGCGAAGACCGCCGAGAGCGAAAAGGCAATTTCCGAAATTCAGGCCGGTGCGACAGATGCGGTGAAAGCCGTGGCCAAAGACACCGCCAAAGAGATCGTTGCCGCCTTGGGTGGCAAGGCTGACGCCAAGTCGATCACGGCCGCTGTCACAGCACGAATGAAAGGGTAACGCCATGAAATACGCACTTGCCGCCGTCATGACACTTGCCGCCAGCCCGGTTCTGGCTGCCAGCAAAAACCCGTTTTCAGCCGACTTCTGGAAGCTCAGCAACACGGACCTGATCGTCCTGATCTCGTTCATCATCTTCATCGGCGTTTTGATCAGGTTCAAAGTGCCGGGCATGCTGACAGGCTTGCTGGACAAGCGTGCCGATGGCATCCAATCCGACCTCAACGAAGCCAAGGCCCTGCGCGAAGAGGCGCAGACATTGCTGGCGTCGTACGAGCGCAAGCAGCGTGAAGTTCAGGAACAGGCGGACCGTATCGTCGAGAACGCCAAAGAGGAGGCGACCCGCGCGGCGGAAGTGGCCAAAGAGGATATCAAAACCTCTGTGGCGCGCCGTTTGGTTGCCGCTGAAGAACAGATCGAAAGCGCCAAGGCCTCTGCCATTCGCGATGTGCGCAATCAGGCTGTGTCCGTGGCCATTGCTGCGGCGCAAGACGTGGTGGCCAAACAGACCACAGCGGCAGACGCCAACAAGCAGATTGATGATGCCATCGGTGAAGTCGGCGCAAAGCTGCATTAATTCTGGCGGGTTTTACCCACCCGACGCGGCCCGAGACAATGAATGGCCCGATGCAGTGATGCGTCGGGCTTTTTTCATGCGTGCCTAACGGGTCTGTTCGTGTTCGAACCGTTTCTTGGCAATCGCCTCGTTGCGATCGGCTTTTTCCTGATCGAACAATGCGTCTTCGACGAACCCGAGGTGCGTTTCGATTGCAGCCCGCGCACCGGCAGCATCGCGCGCCTGAAGAGCCGTGTTGATGGCGCGGTGCTGGTCAAGCAGCATATCGCGCGTCGTGCGTTGTTTGAACATGATCGAGCGGTTGTAAAAAACCCCTTCGCGCAACAGCTGATACATGGATCGCATCATGTGCAGCATAATGACGTTATGGCTCGCCTCGATGATGCTGAGGTGGAAATCGGCGTCCAGCGCGGCTTCTTCGGTCGGGTCCCGTTTGGTGTGGGCTGCTTCCATTTTCTTGAAAATGGTGTCGATGACCTTGAGGTCCGTGTCAGACCCGACCTTGGCCGCGCGTTCGGCCGCAAGCCCTTCCATATCGCGGCGAAAGGCAATGTAGTCGAATACGGCTTCGTCGTGATTGGCAAATAGACGCACCAGAGTTTCGGAAAACGCGGAGCCCAACACATCCCCGACGTAGACGCCGGATCCGGCGCGGCTCGTCAAAAGGCCGCTTTCTTGCAGCTCGGACAATGCCTCGCGCAGGGACGGGCGGGACACGCCGAGGCGTTCGGACAATTCACGTTCCGACGGCAGGCGTTCGCCCTGTTTCAGGATGCCACGCAGAATCAATTGCTCGATCTGGCGCACCACAGTGTGCGATATTTTTTCGGGCTGGATCGGTTCGAATGGCATCGGGGATATTCCTGCAATTGGTCAAATGCTATGACCAATTGCCGCTGATCACAAACAAAAAGGCCACCCCGTTCTCACAGGGCGGCCAAATGTCGATCTAACGCTGGTGCGTTTAGTTCGGCGTAATCGTGATTTCAACGCGGCGGTTTTGTGCACGGCCTTCTGGCGTCAGGTTGGACGCGATAGGGCTGTCCTCGCCGCGCCCGATGGACCGGATGCGGAAGGGCTGCACGCCCGACTGGATCAGCACCGAAGAGACTGCCTGTGCGCGACGTGCGGACAGGTCCTGATTGTAGTTCGCGCTGCCGGTATTGTCGGCGTGGCCGATCACATTGATCGTCGTGTCCGGATAGCGGTTGATCGAGCTTGCAAGCGCTGTGAGGTCACTGCGAAGACCGCCTGTCAGGGTCGCGCTATCCGTCGCGAACAAGATGTCCTGCGGCAGGGTCACGATCAGTTGCTCGCCGTTGTTGACGATCTGGGCGTTTGACCCCAATTCCTGGCGCAGTTCAGCCTCCTGACGGTCGAGGCTCGCGCCGCCGATGGCCCCGAGGCCACCACCGATAACCGCACCGGCCAGCGCGCCCTGACGACGTTCAAGCGCAGAATCGCCAGTGGCAAGCCCGACAAGCGCACCAAGGCCCGCACCGACAGCGGCACCGGACTGGGTGTTGCGGTTGGGATTGTTGGGGTCTTGCATTTGGTCACAGGCGGTCAGCACCATGACACCGGACAACGCGACAGCGAGAGACATTTTGGACAGGGTCATATTCAAATTCCTAGTTTGGGCACCGGACATGGTGCGCTTGATGTTTGTTATATCGAGGAAAGGTCGATGTTATCCAATAACGCGCAAGGCGTTGGCGATGTTCCGCCGATTTGTGTTTTGGCCGCAACGGCCTACCCTGCATCCTCGCGCGCACTTTCCCACGCCAGCATGGCCCGTTTGACAGGCAAACCCCAATGGTACCCGCCCAGGCCCCCTGACTTTCGCAGGGCGCGGTGGCAGGGAATGAGCCAACTGACGGGGTTGCGCCCGATGGCCGTGCCCACGGCGCGCACGGCGCGGGGGGTGCCGATAGCCTGCGCGATTTCGCTATAGGTCGTGACGTGGCCTGACGGGATCGACAAAAGCGCCTCCCAAACCTTGAGCTGGAACGGTGCGCCGATCATGTGGAGGTGCGTTTCACCTTCCATGCGCAGGGCAGGCTCGACCCAAGCACGGATTGCATCCGCGTCCTCCACGAACGTCGCATTGGGCCAGCGCGCGGCCAAGTCGGCGTAGGTTTCATCTGCCCCTGTTTCAGCGGTAAACCCGATGCCGCAAATGCCGCGATCCGTGGTCATAGCGATGACGGGACCGAAGGCACTGTCGAAGTTTCCCCAACGGATCGTCAGGCCCGCGGCACCTCGCGCATAGCGGCCAGGGCTCATCGCTTCCCAACTCAGAAACAAATCATGCAGCCGGCTGGAGCCGGACAGTCCAACCGCATCTGCCGTCGCCAAGGTGGTAAAATTATTGGCCAACAACGCTTTGGCGTGGTCCAGCCGCAGATACTGCTGGTAACGTTTAGGGGATACACCGACCCAACGCGAAAACACCCGCTGGAAGTGGGCGGGCGACATATCCATTCGCTCCGCAAGGGCGTCCAACGACATGGGCGCATCGGCAGCGTCGATTTCGTCCAGCGCGCGGCGGATGACGTGGTAGTGGTATCGGTCTGACTGTTCCATGCCGCCAACCTAGGGCGCTCGCCGCGCTCAAGCGACCCGTTTTTTGCTCAAATCAAATGGCTTGGTTTTGCGCAAATGCGAAAGCAAGACTTGCGCTTCGTAACGGCGCACGCAAGGTCGGGCCGTCCGTAGGTGGCCGCGCCCATCTAGCGCTGCTTCGATAGCGTTGATCTGGCCTTGCGTGGCGATGGCATCCAAGGCGCCGCCGGCAAACAGGCTTTCGACCCAGATGCCATTGGCGCGGATTACCTCATGTTGGGGCAGGAGGATATGGTGCCATGAAATCGATGCCTTTGGCATCAGGGATCGGCTGACCCATCCAGCTTTAACGAACACTTCTGCCTGCCCTGTTATGTATTCTGCCATAGGATCGGCGATCAACAGGCGATGGTTTTGTGACAAGGTCAGCGGATGTGTTGGCTGTCCGGTGCCCTCTAAATCGCCCGCATAAGACGTGGGGCGCAAGCGCCGATTGGCCAGTGCTTGCATCCGCGACACTGATCGCTGTCCTGCCCAGATCACAGGCTGGACACCCCGATCAAGGGTCCAAACTTCATCTCCGACGCAGATATTCGCGATGGGTTTGGGACCATTGGGCGTGTCTATCAGCGTATCGGGTCCGAAACAGGGCACAGAATTGGTTTGGTAATATTTATGGCTCATTTCGTCGGTGTTGCTGAAATTGAATCCATAAGATTTGCCGGGAGTGAGCGGATCACTTGAAACGTAACCATAGTGCGTGCCGTTCACTTCGACCCGGTCGAGGTAGAAACCGTTGTCGAGTTCGGCGTAGGCAGGCACGTAGACCGTGCCGGAATCCACCACTTTATTGTCCATGTTGTAGATGATGGCGGTCTGGGTCGCGTCCCCGCGGGCATCCATCGTGTCGTCATCATCGGTGACTTCAACGCGGTAGCGATCAGCCCTGTAGTCATATCCGGCGTCGAAATCGAATGCACGTGTGCCGCTGTTATAGCTGAGCACATCGACGCTGTAGATGTAGAAGGTATAGGTTGGCATTGCGGCCCCTTTCGCAGCCTGCTTAACCAAGGGTGGTTACTTCTGCGTTAAGCCTAGCGGGGTCTTGCACGACCTCGGGTGAGCGGCCAAAAGGGGCCATGGCACAGAAATTGACCAAACAGCTCGACTACAAGACAATCCGGGAGATTTTCACCCGCTTTCAGGCGTCTGACCCCGAGCCCAAAGGTGAGTTGGATCACGTGAACGCCTATACATTGGTGGTGGCCGTGGCGCTGTCTGCTCAGGCGACAGACAAAGGCGTGAACAAAGCCACGGCTGCGTTGTTCAAAATCGCCGATACGCCGCAAAAAATGCTTGATCTGGGGATCGAGAGCTTAACCGATCATATCAAGACCATCGGATTGTTCCGCCAGAAGGCCAAGAATGTCATGAAGATGAGCCAGATCCTCGTCGACGAATATGATGGCGTTGTGCCCAACAGCCGCGCCGCATTGCAATCCCTGCCGGGTGTGGGGCGCAAGACAGCGAATGTTGTGCTGAACATGTGGTGGGGCCAGCCTACGCAGGCGGTCGACACGCATATTTTCCGACTGGGTAACCGCAGCGGCATCGCCGTTGGCAAGGATGTGGAGGCGGTGGAACGCGCGATCGAAGATAACATTCCGGCCGATTTCCAATTGCACGCACACCACTGGATGATCTTGCACGGACGGTATATCTGCGTCGCGCGTAAACCCAAATGCCAGGCCTGTCACATCCGTGATTTGTGCCTGTTCGAGGATAAAACAGAATGAAGAAGTATCAGATCGTCGGGATCGGCAATGCCATGGTGGATATTCTGGCGCGGTGCGACGATGCATTTCTGGCCGAGGCCGGCATCGACAAGGGAATCATGCAGTTGATCGACATGGATCGGGCGGTGTCGCTTTACGGGTCTATTGGTCCTGCAAAGGAAGTGTCGGGCGGGTCGGCGGCCAATACGATTGCTGTGATTGCCGCATTGGGCGGGCGGACGGCCTATGTGGGCAAGGTCAAGGATGACCAGCTGGGCGCGATTTTCGCCCATGACATGCGCGCGCAAGGGGCCGATTATGAAACCACGCTGGCGCCTAAGGCGGCAGAGGCCGAAACAGGGCGCTGCATTGTGCTGGTGACGCCGGACGGCGAGCGCTCCATGAACACCTATTTGGGCGTAACCGAGTTTTTGGAGCCATCGGACATCGACCCCGCACAGATGGCACAGGCGGACTGGATATATCTTGAAGGGTATCGTTTTGACGGCCCCGACAGCCATGCAGCCTTTGCAAAGGCAATCGGTGCGACGCAGGCGACAGGTGGCAAGGTATCTTTGACCCTGTCCGACCCGTTCTGTGTCGAGCGCCATCGCGACGCATTTCGCACAATGATTCAGGACGGCGTTGATATGCTGTTTTGCAACCGCGCCGAGTTGTTGAGCATGTATCAGACCGGCGAATTTGATGCCGCGTTTGACACGGCGGCGGGCGAGGTTGAAATCCTTGTCGTGACGGACAGTGAGAACGGGGCCCATGTGGGCAATGGCGGAAACCGCTGGCATGTGCCTGCCAAACCCACCGAAATCGTGGATGCGACCGGCGCGGGCGACGCTTTTGCCGGTGCGTTCTTGTGGGGTGTGGCCGAGGGGCGCAGCCTTGAGGATTGCGCACACATGGGCAACACGGCCGCAGGGTCGGTGATCGGCCACATCGGTCCACGACCCGAAGCAGACCTTCCGGCGCTGTTCAAAGACTGCGGGTTGATCTAGGCCAGTGTCGCCAGCCAGGCTGCGTCGATTTCATCAATCACGGCGGGGTCGAAACGCGCTTCTTCTTTCCAGTATTTGCCGGACGGCACGAAGTAATCGGCCGCAGTTTCCAGATGTAGCGCGTGGTCTACGGCATTCTGGTTCAGTGATGCGCGCGGGCTTAGATCGTCTTGCGTGGCGCGCCCAAAGACGAGGCGGCTTTCGTTTGTCGACAGGTTGAGCGTTGTGCAGGACTGGCGCGCAGCAAGGGCTTGCAGGCGGGCTGATTTTGCCTCCAGCGAGCGTAGCGTGACGTCCTTGCGCAGCGGGTCTGCTTTGCCCGTGCCATAAAAATGGGTCTGCGCGCTGTCATAGGTCATGTCACACCCCAGAAAGGCCATGATTGATGGCTTAAGCGCATGCAGAGCCCAGTAACCGGCAGTGAAGGCCATCGTGCCACCGCCATAGACAAACCCGCCGAACGCGTTTTGCGCGGGCACATAGGTATCTGCGGTGATGATCTGCTGGCCGCGTCCCTGAGTGTGGGGCTGACGCGCTACCGGAAAATCGGACGGGTGGATGAAATAATCCCAATCGGGGCGCACCTGCCACGCATTGTTGATTGCGACGATGGCATCAAAGGGCGCGCGCGGCCAATCTGCGGCCAGCGTCACGTTGGGGCCGCTGCCCAGAACTAATACGATCATGTCCGGCCTCATTGTCTTGGACCGAACAGGTAGCGGCGCGACACGGTTTGACCAGTTGTTATTTCAGATGCGGCTAGGCACCCAGTTTTGCATGGATTTCGTCCAGATCGATCTCACCCACGGGCATCTTGTTGCCCGGGTTTTCGAAATCGTATTTGAACAGGTTGAAGTCCTTCTTGTAGATCTCATACATCAGGTGCATCGACAGATCGTCAAAATAGTCTTCGACCGGATGGGCGCGTTTGGGGCCGTGGCCTTCGCTTTCGTTGAAACGCGGAATCGTCTCAAGGTCTATCGGATGGGCTGTTTCGATCCCTTCGAGTACCTTTTGCATTCCGTCGTTAAACTTTTCCGTCCAAAAAATATTATCGTAGCGCCCGCCGTTGACGATGAACGTGCTGATATGGCCGGACATGGCGGACCAGTGAATGTCGGGGTCCATGGGGCGTCGATATTTGATGGTGTCGCGCGCAAACAACAAGAACCGGCGGAACGATTTGACCTGATCGAAATCGAAATTGTCTTCCGGAGAACCGACCTCGATTCCGTATTTCTGGATCAACAGGGGCACAAGGTTGCCACGATAGCGTTTGCCGTTGCGCTGGATGCCGCAGATTTTGTCAAAGAACGATGACAGAATGCGGGTGTAGGGGTTGCGAACGCAGGTGAACGTATAACTGGAATGGCTCTTGACGTTGTCGGTGATCAGCGGCTGGCTGTCGTCCATCGCCCATTTGTGCATGCCACCCGTGGCGTCATGGATATCACCATCGAAGAATTCGCCATGGTCCGAATAATACATGATCTGGCCAATGGTCGAGCAGGCACATTTTGGCACTACGCGGTAGACCACGCTTTCAGTCTCGGTCATCCAAGTTCCAGGGAAACCCATAACGCTCGTCCTCATAAAATACGCGTTTTATCCGCGACAGCTTTTCTTTTACGTAAAAAAGCAAATAATTCGTGTTTATTCAATGCGTCTTCACGTTTACACATGAAAACAATCACACTCATAGGACATTATTGTTTCTAATATGGCCAAAATCGCCTTCATCTTGCTCTGTCACAAAGACCCTGAGGCCATCGTGCAGCAAGCGGAACAACTGACGGCGGTCGGTGATTATATTGCGATCCACTTTGATGCGCGTGCGCCCAAGGAGGCATACGACTTTATTCAGGACAGCCTGAAAGACAATCCCAACGTTACCTATGCCACCAAGCGCATCAAGTGCGGTTGGGGCGCGTGGAGCCTTGTGCAGGCGACGTTGTATGCAGTCGAGGCGGCGGTAGAGGCGTTTCCGCGCGCGACGCATTTTTACATGGTGTCAGGGGACTGTATGGCGATCAAATCCGCCACACATGCCAAACAGCTGCTGGATGGCGACGATTGCGACTACATCGAAAGCTTTGATTTTTTCGAGTCCGACTGGATCAAGACCGGCATGAAGGAAGAACGGCTGATCTATCGCCACTGGTTCAACGAACGCACCCACAAAACGTTGTTTTACAATTCATGGTGGTTGCAGCGAAAGCTGAAGCTGGAGCGTGAAATTCCCGCAGATTTGCAGATCATGATCGGGTCGCAGTGGTGGTGTTTGCGCCGTCGCACGATCGAATGGATCCTTGATATGGTCCGCACCCGCAAGGACGTGATGAAGTTCTTCAAGACCACATGGATTCCGGACGAGACGTTTTTCCAGACCCTGGTGCGCCATCTGGTGCCCGAAAATGAGATTCGCACCCGCACGCTGACCTTCCTTATGTTCACGGATTACGGCATGCCGGTGACGTTCTATAACGATCACTACGATCTCCTTTTGTCACAGGATTTCCTGTTTGCCCGCAAAATCAGCCCCGAGGCTGCTGATTTGAAAGAGCGGCTGGGGCTGCTTTATGCGTCTGAGCGGACTGATTTCAAAATCTCGGACGAGGGACAAAAGCTGTTCGGGTTTCTGACGGGACGCGGGCGGATCGGACGGAGGTTCGCACCCCGTTTCTGGGAGTCGGAAACATCACTGGGGCGCGAGCGCGAGTTGCTGATCGTGGCCTGCAAGAAATGGCACGTCGCCAAACGGCTGGTCGGGTCCATCAAACATCATACCAATATTCCGTGCATTGATTATCTGTTCAACGAAGAAGACACGCCCATGCCCGATCTGGGGGGGATCCAGTCGACGCTGGGCAAACGCACCCGCCACCGTCGTGCGTTGATGCGGATGTTGTTTGATTATTACGAAACGGACCGGTTGATCATCTGTCTGGACACCGCAAACCTTGATCTGATGCAGGACTTCTTTTCGGATCGTTCCACAACGCGGCTGTTGGAGCTGGAGTGTGTTTTTACCGACGACTACCTGACGGGGCATGCCAAACGAGTGGGACTGGCGGGCGAGCAGACAGCGGATGAAACCATGGCCCAGTTGCTGCCCACGATCCGGTATGATGTGGTCTATGAAAGCGACCGGATCCGCGATCAGGGGTTTGAAAACCACCTGCGCGTCCGCGAAGTCGCCACCCCGGACGAGAACACACCGCCCATTGCTGAGTTTCTGAGTGTGCCCGAAGATGTGGCGCGCGGAATTGCCCAGACCCCCTATCTGTTTGCCGACTAAGGAGAGTGTGCATGGATTTCGTCTATGATGATCAGAACATTTTCGCCAAAATTCTGCGGGGTGAAATCCCCAATGACACCGTGTTCGAGAACGAGCACGCGTTGGCGTTTCGCGATATTAACGCCCAGGCGCCGGTGCATGTCTTGGTGATCCCGAAAGGGCCCTACATGACGCTGGACCATTTCGCCCGTGATGCATCGGCGGACGAGCAGGTGGGGTTCATGCAGGCGGTTGCCGAGGTCTGTCGCCTTGAGGGGGTCGATGCCGGTTTTCGCGCCATCGCGAACGCGCGTAAAGATGGCGTGCAAGAGGTGCCGCATTATCACCTGCATATTCTGGCGGGCCGAAACCTCGGGCGAATGCTGTCCTAACGCGCCTTTGGGTCGATGTTGCCGTAACGCCCCTTTGGGTCGATGTTGCCGTAACGCCCCTTTGGGTCGATGTTATCTACCTGACGGTCGTCGCGTGCCGCGGACGGGGGAGCCTCCGGCGGCGGTATTTTCGAGCCAAAGAAGGCGCGCGTCAGGTCTTGGTTAAGTCAAGGAACACGTCTTCGAGGTGCGGGTCTTCGGTGCGCACATCTTTGATGGCGATGTTTGCGGTTTGCACCAGCGACAGGATTTCATCCGCGCGGATCTGTGACGTCTTATAGGTGAACGCCAGCGTGCCGTTGTCGCGTTTTGCGCCCTCTATCCCTGCGGGCAGGTCTGGCAGATCGGCGGGCGTGTCGGGCGTGATGACCATGGTCTTGGCATCCAGCTGGCCCAGCAAGTTGGCCGTGGTGTCATTGGCGATGACCGTGCCGTGGTTGATGATCGCGATCTGGTCGCACATGGCCTCGGCTTCTTCCAGATAGTGGGTTGTCAGGATGATGGTCATGCCTTCATCGTTCAGCCGGCGCACGTTTGCCCAAAGCTGGTTGCGCAACTCGATGTCGACGCCTGCGGTGGGTTCATCCAGAACCAGTATTTGCGGGCTGTGCACCAGCGCCTTGCCCAGCAACAGGCGGCGGCGCATGCCGCCGGACAGGGACCGCGCGTAGGCCTCCGCCTTGTCGGTCAGGCCGGTGAGTTCCAGCAGTTCTTCGGTGCGGCGTTGGGATTTGGGCACGCCGTAAAGGCCGGCCTGCACGTCCAGCGAGCCGCGCGGTGTAAAGAACGGATCAAGGTTGGGTTCTTGCGGCATGATACCAATGGCCGCGCGCGACTGGCGCGGGTTTTCGTCCTGGTCGAACCCCCAGATGGTGACCGAACCGCTGGTCTTGGTGACCAGCCCTGCGAGAATATTGATGATCGTCGATTTGCCAGCGCCATTGGGCCCCAGCAATCCGAAGATCGACCCGCGCGGCACGCAGAGATCCACGCCCATAAGGGCTTCTTTGGCGGGGCTGCGTTTGGTCGCCGCGTAGGTCTTTCGCAGGCCGGTGATTTCAAGGGCGTTCTCACTCATGGGGTGTTTCCCGTCTTGTCCGTGCTGTCGGGATCGCTAGTATGTCGCCAATCCACCGTGTTCCACCGACGCACCTAGCGTGCGCCCAGCCCAGAGGCAATGAGATGACAACCACCGCTCCGGAAACCAAGATCGTGAATGAGTGGCGGATTGCCTGTGACGGGGGCGAAGGTGCACTTGGCCATCCGCGCGTCTGGCTGCAAATTCCGCGCGACACCGGTTGGGTCGAGTGCCCCTATTGCGATTGCAAATATGTGCACGGGGACGAGGCTGACAGCTAGATGCGCACGTAACGGGTCGCCCGTCCGGGTGGTTGTGTGATCGGGTAATGGCCCGACATATAAGGACCTGCGACATGAAGTTTTCCGGACTATCCACACAAGATGCGACTGGCCTGCGAGAGGGCGGCGGCGATGCCTTTGGCAATGCCGCCGAACCTGCGGTTTCAAACGGAAACGGCGTGCCATGCCGCCATTGCCTGCGCTTGATCCCCGAGGGCGAGGCTTACTTGATTTGCGCGCATAAACCGTTTGAAACCACCCAGCCCTATTCCGAAATCGGGCCGATATTTCTGTGCGCTGATGAATGTGATGTGCCTGACGGGGATCTGGCCCAGGTGCTTAAGACTTCGCCGGATTATTTACTGAAAGCCTATTCAAGCGACGAGCGAATTATCTATGGCACGGGCGCGATTACGCCTGTGGGTGATATTGCGGCCTACGCTACGACGTTGCTGGCGCGGCGGGATGTAGCCTTTGTTGACGCGCGCTCGGCCAAAAACAATTGCTGGCTTGCGCGGATAACGCGCGAATGAGGGCGTCTTGTTGCTGGAACGCCGCGCGATTTCCTGTCACATCTTGAGGGCATGAAACGGGAGTTCGCGACATGGCATTCGGCAAAGGTCACCATCTGCATCTGATCGACGGATCAGCGTTTATTTTTCGGGCCTATCACGCGTTGCCGCCGCTGACGCGCAAGTCTGATGGTTTGCCGATTGGGGCGGTCTCGGGGTTTTGCAACATGTTGCAACGCTATGTGGAGGGCAATCACGGAGGTGACGTCACCCATGTGGCGGTGATTTTCGATAAGGGAAGCCACACGTTTCGCAACGACATGTATGACCAATACAAGGCCAACCGAGAGGCCATGCCCGAGGATTTACGCCCGCAAATGCCCCTGACCCGCGAGGCAACCCGCGCGTTCAACATCGCTTGCGAGGAGATCGAGGGGTTCGAGGCGGACGATATCATCGCCACCCTTGCTGTTCAGGCGCGTGAGGCAGGCGGACGCTGCACGATCATTTCGTCCGACAAAGACCTGATGCAGCTGGTCGGCGGCGGCGTTGTGATGATGGACGCGATGAAGGGCAACCGCTTGATTGACGTCGAAGGCGTCGAAGAAAAATTTGGCGTGAAGCCTGATCGTGTTGTCGACGTGCAGGCGCTTGCCGGTGACAGCGTGGACAACGTGCCAGGCGCGCCGGGCATTGGCGTCAAAACGGCGGCGCTGCTGATCAATGAATACGGAAGCCTTGAAGAATTGCTCGATCGTGCGAGCGAGATCAAACAGCCCAAGCGTCGCGAAACCCTGATCGAGAACCGCGCGCAAATCGAGTTGTCAAAACGCCTCGTTACCTTGGATGATGCGATGGATCTGCCGTTCACCCTCGACGATCTGGATGTGCGCGAGCCTGATACGGATGTGCTGCTCGACTTCCTTGCGCGGATGGAGTTCCGCACCATCGTCAAACGCATCTCCGACAAGCTGGGCGTTGAGGCGCCGGTGATCGAGGAAACGCGACCGGCGGCGGATGAAGATACGCCCGAACAGCCCGCATTTGACAGCGCGACATACGAATGGGTCAAGGATGCGGCTG
>CBFHGD010000044.1:0-15972 GCA_965655275.1 Octadecabacter sp.
CGACACGATCATTTTCAAACGGCGGCGGGAACAGTCATTGGTGACGGAAAGTCGTGATCGCATGGCGATTTTGCGGCCGCTGGATGCCATGACCGTCGACAAGATTGATGCCCTGGGGGATGCGCACCCCCCCGTGCGCGCGCCGGCCCCCGATGTGACTGCGCCCGATGACGGGCAAACGCCGCACTACGGGCCGTTCTTTAACGGGCGTGTTCAGCGGGCAAAGGCGCGGATGGGTCATGTGCCGTTTTTCAAGCGGGGCCAGTATCGCCGTATTCGCGCGGTGTTTGACCATGCGTTCTACCTTTCGGGCAACAAGGATATCTTGCAGCTTGAAGATGTTGACCCGGTCGCACATCACCTGCGCACGGCCCGCAGTGACCCGCGTGATCCGGCGCATTGGTTTTCCATCAACGCCTATCTAAAACGTTATCCGGATGTGGCGGGCAGCCGCGAACATCCGCTTGATCACTGGCTAACCAAGGGGCGCGCCAATGGTTATGTTCCTCAACCGATCGACGGGTTCAATGACCTCGCCGCAGTTCTCGGGATGAGCGAGGCCGAGGCGTTCAACCATTGGCACGCGCGCTACAGTGACATTCGCGCGCGGCTTGCGAGCGGCACGTTGGGTCAGATGGTGCGACAGGCCGCGCAGCACGATCCGCTGGTTGAACAGGCGTGGACAGAGGCTTTGCGCCTGCGCATCCCGCCGTTTCAAAGCGACGTGGCCGCTGGGCGCACCAGTGCGATCTGGCGGTTGATTGAGGCAAGCGGGCGAACGCGCGCCCGGCATGTGATCTGCGTGAATCGTGCGCGATTTGGGGGTGCGCGCCGTATTGAAGGGCATTTGGCCCATTCGCTTGCGGCGGAGTACGGGGCCGATAATGTGGTTGTGTTGATCACGGATACAAGCGGGGCGTTGCCAGCGGGAAAGGTGCCTAACGGCGTTCGGGTTATTGATTTTGCGGCACTGGCCACAGAAATTCGCGGGTCGGGAGGGCGACGCCGCATCCTGATCGAATTCCTGCGGGCGTTGGCGCCGGACGCGGTTTATAACGTCAATTCGCGGCGTTTGTGGGAGGCGATGGAGCCTTACGGAGCGGCGCTGTCCACATCCATGAAGCTCTTCGCCGTCTTGTTGTGCAACGACCGTGACCGGATGGGGTACGAAGCCGGCTATCCGTTGCGCCGCGTCTATCGCCACTTTGACGATCTGGCGGGGATTTTCACGGACAGTAAGTTCCTCGCCGATGATTTGAAAAAACGCTACGTGATTGCGCCGGGGCCAGTTCGTGTCTTGCCCAATCCGGTTGATGCGACGATTCCGGTTGCCCGCATGCCGACGGGTCGGCCACAGATTTTTTGGGCGGGTCGGTTTGATGCACAAAAACGGGTGGATCTCGTCTACCGGATTGCAGCAGCGATGCCTGACGCGGATTTCAGGTTATGGGGCGAACCCGTTGTAGGGGGCGGGCTGCCTTTGCCGGACGAACCCGCTAATCTGACGTTGAACGGGGCTTATGACAGCTTTAGCGAGCTACCGATGGATCAGGCACATCTGTGGCTTTACACGTCAGACTGGGACGGGGTGCCGAGCATGCTGCTCGAGGTCGCAATGACAGGCGTGCCGCTGGTGGGATCTGGTGTGGGGGGCACGCCTGAAGTCCTGCGCGACGGGTTGGCGACCGCATTGCCTGAAACCGCAACAGTGGCGGATTATGTCGCGGCGATCCGCGCGACCTTGGCGGACCCGAAAGCCCGCGAAAAGGCCCTGACCCTGCGCAAAACGCTTGTAACAGAACGCACAGAGGAGGCGCATCGCACGATTTTGCGCGACGCGTTGGAATGAGGCGCCCCAATTTCGTCTTTCTGGGTCAAGGCAAGTCCGGAACCTCGTTCATCTGGCGGGTCCTGCGAGAGAACCCCGACATTGCCTTCCCACGTAAGAAGGAACTGCATTTCTTTAACAAAGGGATGGCGCAAGGGTTGGCATGGTATGACGGGCATTTCGCCGATTTGCCGCAAGACAGACCCTATATCGGGGAGGTGTCACCGTCGTATTTGGATCCGGACGCGGTAGCGCGGATTGCGGACGTCTTGGGGCGTGACATCAAGGTAGGGTTCGTGCTGCGCCGCCCCATTGAGCAGGCGTATTCGCGATACATGCAAAACCTGTGCGCTGCACCCAAGGGGTATGGTTTCGAGAGGTATGCGCGTTTGATGGCCGCGCGCCTTAGCAAAACTGTGGATGCGATCGAACTGTGCCGTGATCTGTTTGGCGCGCACAATGTACTGGCGCTGATGTTTGAACGGGACGTTGTGGGGGACACGCCGACATTCGAGACCCGTATTCTGGATCACCTTGCCCGGTCACCTACAAACAATGCCGCGCCATTCTTGGCGCGGCCGCGGGTCAACCCGGGTGTCCGGCCGCATTATATTTTTTCGGAAGACGGGCCCGTGCAGGTTCATGCGCAGGCGGAAACCTATGAAATCCCTCCGCACACGTTGGTGTTTTGCGCCCAGCCACGCAATTCACGGGTTGAGGAAAATCCGGAGGCGGCGAAAGTTCGGATGGCGTTGGACGCGCAGGCGCAGTGGGACTCGAGTGTATCAGCGCAAGACTATAAGGCGTTGCAGGACGAGGCGGTTCTTCCGGCGGCGGCACGTCTGGAAAATGAACTCGGCTATGACATGGCACATTGGCGCAATGCGCCGCGCGCGTTGCGTTATGCGCCCGCGCCACCGCCGCCACGGTTTCGCGTATCATGACGGTGTTGTCGCTTCAGGGAAGAACGTATGCGCGATCGCTTCATATGTCGCCAAGGTTCGGGGTTCTTTATCTGAACAACCCCAAGGTTGCCTGTTCGTCCATCAAGTTGACCCTGCAACGGGCAGAACTGGATGCACCGGACTATCAACCGGAAACCTCCGTTCATGATCATGCAGCGTCGCCGTTGCTGACGTTTCCGCAGATCGACGTTTGTGCGGCGCTTGTAGATGCAAAGTTCATCTTCTCGTTTGTGCGCAACCCGTTCGACCGCTTGATATCGGCCTATGTGAACAAGATTGTCGTGCCGCAAAACGGCGGGCGCTTGCGCGAACACGCGGGGTTTCGCAAGGACCAGTGCCCGAGTTTCGAAGACTTCGTGCTGGCGATCTGTGCCCAAGACCCCGCAGACATGAACCCACATTGGCGCGTGCAGGCGCTGAACTTGTCGGTCGGGGTGGTGCCATATGACTTCATTGGCCGGCTGGAGAACCTTGCCAGTGACTGGGCGCAGGTTTCTGCAAAAACGGGCCTCCCTGAAACACTGTCCTTTGCTGGGGTGCGCACGGCGGATTGGACGCGGGTCAAGCCGACCTATACGGCGCGCGCCACGCAAGCGGTGCAGTCGGCGTTTCATGTTGATTTTGAAACGTTTGGCTACAAGAAAACTCCGCCGCCGCCGTGACGCGTTGGCAGCCTGCGGACGTCGGCAGGCTTTAATCCTTGTGCACAACGCCGTATTGCGATGCATGAAACGAAGTCGCAATTGCATCGGTGCCACGACATGAAAGCAATAATACTTGGCGGTGACGGCTTTTGCGGCTGGCCGAATGCCTTATACCTGTCGAGTCGGGGCCACGACGTGATTATCGTCGACAACCTTTCGCGCCGCGAGATTGACGTGGAACTTGAGGTCGAAAGCCTGACACCGATCCGCCCCATCAGGGACCGTATCCGCGCATGGAAAGATCTGACCGGTAAAGACATCGCCTTTCACAACATCACGGTCGGCAAGCAATACCACCGCCTGCTGACGTTAATCAAAGACGAAACGCCCGATGCGATCATCCATTTTGCCGAACAACGCGCGGCGCCCTATTCGATGAAGTCCGCACAACACAAACGTTACACGGTGTCCAACAATCTGAACGCGACGAACGATGTTCTGGCGGCAATCGTTGAATCGGGGCTGGATGTTCACCTGATCCATCTTGGCACGATGGGAGTTTATGGTTACGGCACCGCGGGCATGCCGATCCCCGAAGGGTATTTGAAGGTAAAGATCGACACATTGACGGGGCAGGACGAGCAGGAAATTCTGTACCCCAGCAATCCCGGCTCGATTTACCATATGACCAAAGCGCAGGATCAATTGATGTTCGCGTTTTATAACAAGAACGATCAGGTCAAGATTACCGACCTGCACCAAGGCATCGTTTGGGGCACCCAGACGGATGAGACCAAGCTGGACGAACGCCTGATCAACCGGTTCGATTATGACGGCGATTATGGCACGGTGTTGAACAGGTTTATTATGCAGGCCGCGATCGGGTATCCGATGACCGTGCATGGCACCGGTGGGCAGACCCGTGCGTTTATTCATATCCAGGACACCTGCAAGTGTATCGAGATTGCGCTGAACAACCCGCCCGAAACTGGCGAACGCGTGAACATCCTCAACCAGATGACCGAAACCCACCGCCTGCGTGATCTGGCCCGGATGATCCATGAAACCACAGGCGCAGAGATTTCTTTTCTGGACAACCCGCGCAACGAAGCGGCTGAAAACGATTTGAATGTGTCCAACGACCGGCTGCTTGCCTACGGACTTGACCCCAAGCGGCTTGCGGCAGGTCTGATGGAGGAGGTTATGGACATCGCCACGAAATACGCCGACCGCTGCGATACGTCCAAAATCCCATGTGTTTCGAAATGGCGTTAACCAAGCGCTGACATAAATTTGCCGCCATCGGCACGGTTGTGTCGCAGTCGAGTCATAAAACCGCCCCCTATCTTACGTTAACCCTTCAGGCCACAACTTGGAGGATCCGATGTCAACAAACGCAGAGCAGCAACTCGCGCTTGAACTCATGAACCGTGCCCGCGCCAATCCTTTGGCGGAGTTCGATGCATTGATTCTCGATGCCGCAACCCAGCAGGGTGTGCAGGGCTCGGTCACATCCGCGCTACGGTATTTCGACGTCGACCTTGATTTGTTTTTGACCCAACTGTCTGGGTATACAGCGGTTGCCCCGCTCGCGTGGAACGAAAACCTTGCAACATCGGCGTCAACGCACACCGATTTGATGATCCAACATGACATGCAGGCCCATTTCACCCCCGGCGAAGTAGGGATCGGGGATCGGATGCGAAATGGCGGGTATGAAAACCTGCGATTGGGTGCAGAGAGCATTTTTGCCTTCGCCTATGACGTGGAATATGCCCATGCGGGATTCTACATCGATTGGGGCAATGGCCCCGGCGGTATTCAGGATCCGGCGGGCCACCGCGAGTCTATTTTGAACGGTGGGTTCACGGAGGTCGGCGTTGAATGGACGAGTGAACTGGACCCGAACACACAGGTTGGGCCCAATCTGACGACACAGCATTTCGGCACGCGGTTCGACTACCAGGCCCAGATTCTGGGTGTGGTGATTGATGATACGGACGGCGATGATTTCTATGACATTGGCGAGGGTCTGGGCGCGATCGAGATTTCGGCAAGTGGCGCGAACGGGTCGTTTGTCACGACATCATGGACGTCGGGCGGCTACCAGTTGGTGGTGCCGGACGGCGTTTACACGGTGACGTTCTCGGGTGCCGGCATCGACGGGATCGTGAGCGAAATCGTCACGGTATCCGGCGCCAACGTCAAAGTCGATGCAATTGCGGATGACGCGATCGGGGTGGTCAGCCTCTTTCTGGTGGGAGGCACGGGCGATGATGTGCTGACAGGCGATGACGGGTTTGACGAAATCCATGGACTGCAAGGCCGCGATGTTATCGATGCCGGTGCAGGCAACGACAAGGTCTGGGGGGATCGTGGCAATGACACGATCTACGGCGGCCTCGGGGAAGACATATTGAATGGCGGGTTGGACCGGGATTTCATCAACGGTAGCGCGGGCCATGATGTTATCGACGGTGGAAAACATAGCGATTTCTTACACGGCGGTGATGGCAACGACTACATCAAGGGCCGCGGTGGCAACGATGAGATAACCGGCGGAAACGGGAATGATTTTCTATCCGGCGGAACGCGCTTCGATGTCATCGACGGGGGTGCGGGTAATGACCGCATTTATGGCAATGCGCACGATGATATTCTGTCGGGCGGAAGTGGCGACGACATCGTAAATGGTGGCGGTGGAAATGATACGCTGACAGGTGGCACCGGTGCGGATGACCTTAAGGGTGGTGTCGGCGCGGATGTCTTCATCTTCGACATTGGGCACGGCCAGGATGGTGTGCGCGATTTCAACGTTGATGAGGATACCCTGCAACTTGCGACGGCCCTCGCCGGTGGCCGGTCTGCGGGCCAGATTGTTGAAAGCATTCTGACGGTGTCGGGAGGTGTCTTGTTTGATTTCGGTGGCGGCGACACGATCATGCTGAACAATGTGTCGGATTTGTCGGGGCTGGCGGACGCCATTTACATTCTCTGAGCCGAGCGGCGCTAAATTGCGTTGTCCGTCGATGGCAGGCAATGGGGCACGCCGTTTTCATCATAGAAGGTGCGCAGCGTCTGATAACAGGTCGTAAACGCATCGTTCGCGGAGTGCCAGTCGTGGGCCAGCATCGCGTCAACGGGGTCGACCCAAATATCCCCTATGTCTTGGTGAGGCAGCTTATAGAGGTCGCAAAATTCCTTGATGCGGCTGTCATAGGTCCAATGGAAACACGGGATCGATTGCAAGAGCCCCGCCATATTTCCGTGCAGGCGAAACCCGATTGTCGCATCGAGCTTGCCGACACTCATAAGCCAGTCGTCGACGTTGCACGGGCTGATGATACGGGCGATCAGATCATCCGGAGATATTTCGTCCCCACCGCCCAACCGTTCAATGACCGACGTGGCCGCCGCGTTGCGCCGGGCGATGCTTAACCGTTGGTCAGCGACATCGAATTCCATTTTTACGCCCTGTTCAAAGAAGGCCGCTTGCGCACAATGGGTCACCGCATAACGCAGCGCCGCCACATGTTTGGCGCGTGCTTGCGTGGCGTCGCGGCAATACATCGAATTGCGCAGCCCCGTGTGGAGTGACACGCCCAACCGCTGTTGGGGTGTCCCCAACAAGGCGGGCAAACGGACCTGCGGGATACGTCGGGAATAGAACAGCGACGGGCAGCCGGTGACGCGCAGGTTCCTGGCCCCCAAACGGGTCATGACAGCAGCGGTGTAGTCGCCGCGCACGGAAATCGACACGGACTTCTCGGCCAGAAGGGCCACGAAGCGTCTGGCGTCCGGTATGTCATCAAGGATCGAGACGTCCTGACGGCGAAATTGCACCCCTAACCCGACCATCGCGACGGGAACCCTGATGCTTTCCAGTGTTTTAATGGCTGCGGCGTAATCAAACGCAGGGTTCAGATAGGTCGACCCGCGAATAACGGCGATATCAACATCGTCAGGCACTGCGTTGCCGAATTTTGTACGCACTGTTCTAGCTGCCGGATCAAGGTGGCGCAGGATCGCGGCGCAGACCAACATGTCCCCGTAATTCGGCCGCAAATCGGAGGTGCCCATATCGGCCCAGGTGATCTGTCCATCTTCGCTGGCATGGTTGAAATTGATCAGGCCAATCGCGGTCATTGCGCGACCCTATTCATGCGGATCAACCGCGTGCTGTCCGAGCGCGACGAGCTTGTCGATGGCGAGCGCATCCAGTTCCCAGAGCACCGCATTTTTGTCCCCGAGCTCGGTCATCAAAGACCTGTCGCGGCGGCGTTTGAAGATGATTGTGTCGCGCACGGTGCGGTGTTTGAACCCGGCCTCGATGGTTTGGATATTCCAGGCCCAGTCCTCGTAGCCATACCCGCCGTGCGCATCTCCGCCGCGGTAGGGGACCTCAAGAAACGTTGAGGTTTGCGCCATCGCCAGTGAATCAAAACAATTGCCTACGCGCCAATACAGCGGGGCATAAAAATCGCTGTCCTGATCGGGGTTCACCAAAACGGCGTTTGCGGCGTCAAAGAACCAGTTTATTTCGGGATGCATGATCCATTTGGCGTTTTTTGCGCGCGCTTGATCCAGCATTTGTGCGCCCAGCACCAGCCAGTTTTCCGAGAACAGATCATCGGCATCCATGAAGGCAGTCATGCGTCCTTCGGCTTCGAGTACAAGTGCATTGCGCGCCAAGCCCAGATCGCCAACAGCGAGGGGTATCTTCCGCCAATGATCGAGCGCGGGCTGATTGAAGTAGCGCCGCGTTGCATCGGTTGCGTTGTCCAGTCCGATCAGGCGTTGAACGCGATAGCCCGCCGCCTCTGCCACTGTGATTGCCGCGTCGCAGGACCGGACGGTCGGGCCCGCGATGACGGTTTCGTTATGGGCGGTGATCGCCACGGTGATGTCATAGGACGGGGCGTCATGCATGATCCACCCCCTCCATCACCGATGCCACCAAGTTTTGGTAATGTGATTGGGTGCGCTGGGCAGCGAGCAACCTGCGTAGTGAGCGTGCCTTTTTCCGTGCGGATTCGGGATCAGCCAGAATGTTGTTGATCGCCGCGACATAGACAGAGACGTCATCAATAGGTGAAACGGGCCATGATAGACCCTCTTTCAGCACCTCACCGGTGCCGCCAACCAGCGACCCGATGATGGGCAGGCCCGTCATCGCCGCCTCAAGAAGGATCGACGGCACACCGTCCCATTCGGAGGTGTAGAGCCACGCATCCGCCTGCGCCAACGGCAGGTCTTCGAACCGCGTATAGGCCCCTTCAAGGATTGCATTCTTTGGGCGCTCTATGTCCGGGTCCGGCCCATCGGCCGTGGTTTGACCCCAGATCCGGATATCCAGTTGGGGCATTTGACGGGCAATTTCATAGACAAGGTCCAGCCGCTTTTGCCGATCCAGCCGACCCGCCCAAAACAGTTGTGGCCGCGCGCCCTGCGCGGGGGGGAATGGCACCACCGCAATGTCAGGGTCTACTGGCGCCTCAAGCACATGGATGCGGTTTTGGTTATCGCTTGGCACCATGAATTGGTCGATCAATGCGGAGCGCAGGGCGTGACTGTCCGTGCACACTGCTTTCATATTGGCGAAGTGGCGATAGAAATGCTGCGCCGGAAAGCCGCCCCATGTGCCGAAGACGCTCTTGTCATTGCATAAGAAACAGCCGACGACAGGCACGTCGGTCTTCATGATCTTGAAATAGGTTGTCTGCAGCTTCCACAAAACCGTGCTGTTCACATTGAACACCGCGTGGGCCCGAAGGGAGCGCAGGAACTCCAGCACGACCCGTTCGCGATGATCTTCGCGAAGGGTGCCAGCCAACGCCGCGACGTTGATCAGCCGGACGCCCTGCGGGTATTTGTGCGCCGGAATTGCGCTGGCGTCATCAAGGCTGATGAATACGACGTTTTCGCCGCCATAGAGCGCCGCCAGGGCGTGAACCACATGTCCCTCAAGGCGGCTATTGCTGCCCGCGCGCGGCCCGTCCACACAGACGACGGCCTTGGCGCGCCGGAACTGTGCGGCGTCTTGCAGCGCTTGAATAGCCAGCAGACGGTGGGCCGCTTCCACGGTATGAAACGGCTGGACATTGGGCCTTAGGGCGCGCGGCCATGTACGACTGATCAAGGGGTCAAACGCGGCGGCTTTCTGCACCATCTCGCCCAGAGCACCGTGTTCGAGCCGCGCACGCACGTCGTTCTTCAGTGCAATCAGTTTCTCCTGACAGGCGGCGGGGTCCATCCCCAGCACCTTCGCCATCTGCTTGAAACGTGGCATCGGATGGCCGATCAGACCTGCATTGCGGCCTTTGGTAACCCAGTGATGATAGGCGTTGGTGCCGTCTTTCAACGTGTCACCATAGCGCCGGCGGTATGCACGTGGCGAAAAGTGGGGGTTGGGGGAGCGACCTTCGGCGTCGCCAGCGCGGATGTAGTGGCGCACGAGGTCGAACGTCTCGTGAGTTTGGGCCAGATCGTCGTGCATGGCGACATAATAGGCAGGGTCAAAATGCGCGCGCACCTGATGGTATGTCTGGTCTGCGCCGCTGGGCCACGGTACGTTTGCGGTGAGCGCCGCGCGGCGCGCCACAGTGTCGGGCAGATATTGTGGCGCATCAGGCTCAATCGCCTTGGGCGGAGCCAGGTCGTTTTGGTCTTTTCGGGGCTTGGCGGGGCGTCGAAGAAATGCAAACCGCCCCGCGGTACCGTCGGCGTCGGACGCGCGATCATTTTGATCGTGTGTCGGCAGGTCATTTAGACGGTCAGCCATGAAAACCCCAATACGGCAGTCGTTTGGTTGGCATTTTGTAAACCACTGTGACGCAGGGTCCGCAACGAAAAACAATGAATGAGGCGGGCCCCGATACCGCAAGCCGCGGTTTGACAAGTGGGCAAGAGGCCACGATAGGTCATCGCAACCAACAGGATACACGATGAACAACCCGAGCGTCACCGCCGTGGTGGTGACTTTCAACCGCCTGAGCCAGCTGCAAGACACGGTCGCGGCCTTATGTGCCGCGGATGCACAGGTGTTGTCCCATATCGTCGTGTTTGACAATGCGTCGACGGATCAGACGGGCAAATGGTTGGCGGCCCATCCCGACCCCCGTGTGATATGTGTTTCCAGTGAGGTGAACATTGGCGGAGCGGGCGGTTTCGAAGCGGCGATGCGATATGGTGCCACATTGGACACCGACTGGATGGTCTTGATGGACGATGATGCGCGCCCGGCCGTGCATACGCTGGCGGCGTTTCACAAGATTGACCGGACGACCCGTGATGCATGGGCCGCAGCAGTCTATGACCCGAACGGCAATATCAGTGATATGAACCGCCCGTGGGTCAACCCGCTCAACACACTTTCGGCCTTCGCAAGAACCGTCTGGAAGGGGCGTGACGGGTTCCATCTGGGCGCCGCCGCATATTCGGGCGGTATCCGCGACATCGACGGCGGGTCGTTTGTCGGGCTGTTTTTGTCACGCGCCGCAATCGCCATGGCGGGCTTTCCGGACGGGCGGCTGTTTTTGTACGGCGAAGACGTTTTATATACCCTTGCGTTGTCCGCAAAAGGCGGGCGGATCGCATTTGATCCGACGCTCAAGTTCGAGCATGATTGCGAAACCTTGAATTCTGACGCCACGATGACCCCGCTCTGGAAGGTCTATTACTTCTACCGCAACAAAATACTGGCGTATCGCGTGGTGGCTGGCGGCATGATGGTGCGCCCGATCCTGGCCGTGCAGCGCCGAAACTGGCGCAGGCGTGCGCGGGCCTATGGCGCGGACGGGGCCAGTTACATCGCGCTGCTGGACCTTGCGATTTCGGATGGGTTGGCGGGGCATCTTGATCGCCCTCACGGGAAAATTCTGGCGCTTAGCGGCGCGAAATAATGTGGACGTGGTGACGCCGCAGCAGCATTAGCCCAAACGCCAGCAACACCATGCCCAAGATCAGAATGAAGACAACCGACACAAATTGCGGCTTATACATCGGGTAGAATCCGGTCCGCACAATTGACGAGATGTGCACGAGTGGATTCCACCAGAGAATCTCGCGCGCCACTTGGGGTAGGTCGCCATAGATCCAGATAACGCCGGACGCCAAAAACAGGGGACGCGTCAGAATGTTCCAGATCGTGGCCCAGACCGGAAAAAACCCGATAATCGCACAATTGACGGTGCCCACGCCGACCGCAAGCAACGCGGCCAAACCGAACCCGAGCAGGATTGGCTGGAAGTCCAACACCACACGGGCGTCGACCGCGACCAGAATACCGAACAATAACAAATAGGCGACCAGCATGTCGGTCAGTATGTTCAAGATGGCACGTGCGGCGATGGCATCAATCCACGTGACGGCTGGATAGGTAAGCAGATTTCGTGAAAAATTGATCGACGCCATGACCGCGTTGGCACAGCGCAAGAACAGGCTGAACGGCAGGTATCCTGTGGCATAAAACAACAAGAAACTGTTGCCTAATGGCGGTGAGCGCAGCATCAGCGCGAACCCGATCGCAAGCAACAAGATCATGCCCAACGGTTCCAGCACGGCCCAGATATACCCGCCGGGTGTGCGACCATATCGTGTCGACATCTCGCGCAGCATCAGGGCAACAATGGTGCGCACATGGGCGAACCGGCGCCGCGTGATGGGCTGGGGTAATTGGGCAGGGGGCAACGGCATATCGGAAAAAGCGGCCTCTGGTATTGTTTTTAACGACTATGTAGGGTCTTGCATATAAACGCAAAGGAACAGCTAAGGGCCCAATCCGCACGACAGCCATGCCGAAAGGCTGGTCCGGATGCGTTAAAGAACACCATGGATCAAACCACCCCCCCGGAAAATGACCTCGACGAAGAGGCCCGCAAGAAAGCACTGCGGGCAAGACGTCGTGCTCGCATCATTGAAGAAGCCAAACAGGTCGCGCTGAAGGCGATGCAGGAACAATCCGCAAGAGCACCAGGATCAGGGGGTGCAGGCGGTAGGGTCGTGGAACACGCACCGCTTGCCACGACGGCCCGTATGCGCACGCGTCATTGGGGGTTGATCCTCAGTTTCCTTCTTTTGGTGGTGATCCCGATCGGCGGGTCAGCCTGGTATTTGTGGGACCGCGCGGTTGATCAATACGATTCGACTGTGTCCTTCACGGTGCGTCAGGAAAAGGCAGGTGGGGCGTCCGATTTTCTGACGGGCTTTGCCGCACAGGTCAGCGGAACGGGCGGGGCGGATGCAGCGATCCTGTATGAATTCATCCAGAGCCAACAGCTTGTGGTGCAGGTCAACGAAACCTTTGATCTTGAGGCGTTGTATTCGGTTCATGTGGACCAGGACCCTGTCTTTTCCCTCAAGAAAAACCCGACGCTCGAAGAGTTGGTGGCGTATTGGCAGCGGATTGTGCGGGTTTCTTTTGACGAAGGATCGTCGTTGATGGAAATGCGCGTTCTGGCGTTTGATCCGCAAACCGCACAAGACATCGCCCGCGAGATCCTGGTGCACAGTCAAGCGGTCGTGAACAGCCTGAATGAACAGGCGCGCAGGGACACGATCCGCTATTCCGAAGCCGAATTGCTTGAGGCGCAGGAACGTGTGCGCAACGCGCGGTCTGCCTTGACGGTGTTTCGCACACGCACGCAACTGGTCGATCCGGAGACCGATCTGGCCGGGCGGCTCGGGGTCGTAAATACCTTGCAGCAGCAATTGGCCGAAGCGTTGATTGCTTATGACCTGCTCCGGCTGTCCACCAATGATGGCGACCCGCGCGTTCAGCAGGCCGCCCGCCGGATTGACGTTATTCGCGCCCGTCTGGTTGAAGAACGCAGCAATGTCGCGAACGGCGAAGGATCGACGGCGTCAGGCGAAGATTACCCGACGTTGCTGGCCGAGTATGAAAGTCTTTTGGTGGATACGCAGTTCGCCGAAGAAAGCTACCGCGCAAGCCTCGCGGCTGTTGACGTCGCCCGCGCCAATGCCGCCCGGCAAAGCCGCTATTTGGCCGCGTTCATCGAACCCACATTGTCGCAAACACCCAGATATCCTCAACGTCAAATGCTGCTGGGCCTGATCGCGATGTTTCTGGTGCTGAGCTGGGCCATTCTGGCGCTGGTCTATTATTCCGTCCGCGACAGTCGCTAAACGCGATGATCCGGCTTCAGAACATATCCAAAAGCTTTTGGGTCCGCGGAACGGAACGCGTCGTGATCGACCGTCTTGATGCGACGTTACCGACGGGGTCATCGCTGGCGCTGTTGGGGCGCAATGGTGCGGGCAAATCCACGCTGCTGAACATCATTGCAGGGCTGTTGACGGCCGATACGGGAACCGTGACCAGCGACGGAACGATATCGTGGCCTGTCGGCCTTGGCGGGACCTTTCATCCGCAAATGTCCGGCGCGCAAAACACCCGCTTTGTGGCGCGGGTCTATGGCGTGGATTCCGATGCGCTGATGGATTTCGTGCAGGACTTCGCCGAACTGGGTGAGCAGTTTTTCAATCCGGTCAGAACCTATTCATCAGGTATGAAGGCGCGCCTTGGCTTCGGATTGTCCATGGGCATCCGGTTTGACACCTACCTGATCGATGAGACCACAGCCGTGGGGGATGCGCGGTTCAACCGCAAAAGCCGCGCAGTGTTTCTGGAGCGGGTCCGCGACAGCAGTGCTATCATGGTCAGCCATCAGATGAACACCGTGCGCGAGTTTTGCGACAGTGGAATCGTATTACATGAAGGCCGGCTGCGCGTCTTCGAAGACCTTGAAGATGCGATCGCCCTGCACATGCAGCTTAACAGTTAACCCGACCAATTTTCGCTAACCTTGCTTAGAAATGGGCGCGATGTTCGCGTCTGCGCCACAATCCGACCCCGATTTTTGCTCTGCCGGTTTGGTCTTCGTTCCTGTGTGGGAATGGGGATGCAGTGGAAATGCTGGGGTTATCTTTTCAAGGTCGGGTCACAACAGGCAATGACGCCTTTGACGTAGGCATTTCGGACCTGTTGGTCATGGACGGCCCGAATGGTCCGGCGCTTGTGACCGTCTCAAAGGTCAGAGGCGGGCTCGTCAGTTATTCGTTGAGCGAAGGGGCAAGCCCAGATCTGGAAACAACCCGCTCGTTTCATGCGGATATGCATGCGGGCAACGGCCCCAGCCTCACGGCGCTGGGGAACAAGTTGCTGGGCATTGGCTTGGACCCTGGTCATGTGGTGACCTACAATCTGTCAATCAACAACGGCATTGTCAGCCGCAACGTGAGTGACATAGGCACCGCGGACTGGACTCACGTCGCTGCAATCAGCGATACCCGCATTGCTGTGGCGACCGAAGACGGAACGTCGTTTAGTGTCTATGACCATACCGTTTCGGGCGACTGGACGTTGGTCAGGGAACGGTTTGATAACAGCACGACGCATGTCCGCGATATCGGCGCGCTTGCCTCCGTGACCGTGGGTGGCACGGATTTTGTCATCACCGCCAGCACCTCCGAGACCGGTATTTCCGCATTTGAAATCACGACTACCAACATCTTCGGACGCGACCATATGGGCCCGTCCGATGGCATCGGGATGATGATCCCGACAGATGTCACGACTGTTGTTCTTGATGGCGAGACATATGTTCTCGTGGCGTCTGCACCCGCGTCTTTCGGGGCGGGGGCAATCACAGTGATGCAACTGTCCGGCACCGGACAACTGACGCCGACCGATCATGTTATGGACACCCTCGACAGCCGGTTTGCCCAGGTTCAAAGCCTGTCCGTCGTGCAACACAACGGGATCGCATTTGCCGCAGCAGGCGGCGGGGACGATGGTATCAGCCTGTTTGCCGTTCTTGCGGGGGGGCGCCTCGTTCATTTGGGCGCGCTGCCGGATTCCGTACAAAGCGGACTTGATGATGTTAGCGAGATCGAAACCGCAATCATCGGGGATACTTTGCATGTTTATGTGGCGTCCGGTGCAGATTTTGGCATCACGACGCTAACGGCTGATTTATCTGACTTTGGCGTCGGGCTGGTGGCCGGACCAACGGGCGGAACGCTGAGCGGCACCAACAAAGACGACATCCTGATGGATGGCGCAGGCGTTGATACGCTGTCTGGCGGCAATGGCGCCGACCTTTTTGTGCTGGGCGTGGACGGAGGGGTCGATGTCATCACCGGCTTCAATGTCAATCAGGATGCGATCGACCTCAGTTCATGGACCCAGCTCTATGATCCGAATGCGCTTACGATATCGGTCACCGGCACAGGCGCCACAATCCAATGGCGCGGCGAGATATTGAATGTCCTTTCTGCCAACGGGAATTCCATAAATACGGATGCCTTGCGCGACACGATCACCATCGACATCAATCGCAGCTTTTACGCGCCCGAGGTCACGTTGGTCGGGTCAAACGCCGGCAGCGTGCTGGACGGCAGTTGGGGGATGGATACGCTCACGGGGCGCGCTGGCGACGATACGCTCAATGGTCGCGCAGGGGATGACACACTGGCGGGAGGGGGAGGTGATAACACAATCGACGGCGGCGCAGGT
>CBFHGD010000045.1:0-15782 GCA_965655275.1 Octadecabacter sp.
TATTGGTTTCAGGCGACCTAGTGACGCGTCTGCATCCGTGCCGTCAGCTTTCCCAGAATACGGCTCGCCGTTGTTTCGCATAGCGCCGGAAATACGGCGTGGACTAGGGCCGCGCCTGCAGCCAGACCCAACCAGAACGAAAATCCGAACGCAAACCGCATGTGCTGGAAATAGGTCTCGTCCACCGTGGCAGGGTGGGCAAGAAACCAGCGGTCGATCAGGCTGTTACGGTTTGGCGTGCTTTGGTCAGACATGTGGTGGCTCCCGTGAGTGGTGTCCAGGACAGCCTACAACCAGCAGCGTAATACGATGTCCCAAATTATGTGGCAAAAAGTCAAAATATTGGGATATGGTCCCAAAATGGTAGATTCTCTCGACACAACCGACCACCGCATCCTCAATATCTTGCAACGGGATGCCACGTTATCAATTGACGCGATTACCGAACAGGTGGCCCTGTCGCGCAATGCGTGCTGGCGGCGTATCAAGGCGATGGAAGCCAGCGGCGTGATCCGCGCGCGCGTTGCAGTGCTGGACCCGAACAAAGTTGGGTGCCCGTTAACGGTGCTGGTTTTGATCCGCACCGACCATCATTCAGACAGGTGGCGGCGCGACTTTGCTGCCGCCGTCGCGGCCTTGCCCGAGATCACCAGCGCCCAGCGCATGACCGGCGATCTGGACTATGTTCTTAAGGTGCGGCTGGCGGATGTCGCCGCCTATGATCTGTTCTATAAACGCCTGACATCACGGATTTCTGTATCGGATATTTCTGCGAGTTTCGTTATGGAGGATATCAAGGACACAACGGCCCTGCCGCTCTAGCCCCGAAAGGTTCACATGGACGATAAAATCATCACCTCTGCCGAGGCCTATGAAGCCACCGCCATTCCCCGCATTCATGAGGTCCACACGAACCCGGACAGATGCGCACCCGACCCCAGCGCGATTAAGACCACGGAGAGCAAAAGCGCGGCACAATGGGCCCATGAGCGGATGATCCTCTATATCCAGAACTTCGAAAAGGCGCTCGATAACGAACACGAGGTTGCGATGGGGTTTGCCGGCGACAACTCGGGGGTGATCCGCATCGAAGGTATGGGATACTACGACCCTGACATCGTTACCTTTTATGGAACGGATGGATCGGGTGCCAAAACCCAACTGGTTCAACACGTCAGCCAATTGTCCGTCATGTTGCGGGCTTTGCCAAAACAAGTCGAAACCGCCGAGCCTGCGCGGATCGGGTTCCGGTTGGCGGCCGCGTTGGAAGACGAAGATGTCACGTCTGAACCGATCAAGAAGGGCTGACAAAGCCCCCTGAATCATCTAAGCCCATTCAAAATGTCGAAGGGAGCATAAAATGGCTGAACATAAGCATGGCGAAATGGACATCTCTGTCCAAGAGAAAACCTTTAACGGTTTCATAAGCATGGTCACGAAGGGCGCAATCATTTGTGTTGCCATTCTGATCTTCGCATACTTGGTCAACGGCTGATCACGCAGATGCAGCGCCGGACGTTTATTATGGCGGCACCCTTGGTTCTTGCGGGTTGCGGAGGCGCTGTTTTGCGCGAAGAAAAACTCGCGACGCAATCGGCAATTGATCGGGTGGCCTATGTTGACCGGGGCCCCAAATCACTGACATTGCTGACGATGAAGAACACAACGTCGGGCAACGGGGCGCATACAGGATTGATGATCAATGCCAGCCAGCGGGTTCTTTGGGATCCGGCAGGCACGTTTGGCCATTCTTCGATCCCCGAGCGAAACGATGTGCATTTCGGGATCACCCCGCAGCTTGAACAACTCTACATTTCGTTCCACTCGCGGATCACATTCTACACGCTGATCCAGGAGGTTGAGGTTTCGCCCGAGGTGGCAGAGATGGCCTTTCGGTTGGCAGCCGAGAACGGCCCGACCCCAAAGGCAATGTGCACAACGCATACGTCATCTATGCTCAAGAAACTGCCCGGCTTTTCCAACATTCGCAGAACTATGTTCCCCAATAATCTGGCGGACCGGTTTGCCGAAATCCCCGGTGTGAGGTCACGGGAATATCGTGAAAATGACAGCGAAGACAAAGACGTTGCAGCAGCCCAGATCGACGCTACCCTGACCGCAAGTCAGTAGACTTGGGTCACGAGGCGCCCATCAGCCAGATCATTCCAAACAACGTGCCCCCGCCCAATGCGATGGCGGCGATGACATTGCGCGTCAGTATCCCGACCCCGAAGGTGACCAAGGCCGCGCTCAGGCGTGCGGGGTCAACCTCGCCGCCCGTGGCGGCAGGCCACAACACCAGCGGCGCCACCAACCCCGGAAGCACCGCCACGGCGGTATAGCGTAAGTGTCGCAGCACCCAGTCCGGAAGGTCCTTGCCGCCGATCAGTCCCAAAAACGAGAACCGGATTATATAGGTACCGATGCCCAGCACGACGATGATGGTCCAGATGTAGGTGAGGGTCATGTTGAGCCACCTTGTGCGATGCGACGCGTCATCCAGACCTCAATCTGTGCTCCGATGACCATCGCGATCACCGCCGCAATCAAAAGCCCTAGGTTGTAGGGCAGTCCCGCCAACAACAGCGCAAATACGATCGATGCGACAGCCGCCAACATATGCGCCAAGGTGCGCATCATCGGCGCAATAATCGCCAGAAAACAAATCGGTACGGCGAAATCCAGTGCCATCCACTCGGGTATTCCGTCACCCAGCCAAATCCCCAATCCGGTCGCGACAACCCACATCGGACAGACGGGCGTGACAGCTCCGAAAAAAAACGCTACTCGTTGCGACAGGCTCAAGTGCGGTTCATCCTCATAGCGGTTGATGGAAACGGCATAGCTTTGATCCACATTCACATAGGCGACCAATGCGCGTTTCCACAGTGCAGCCTCGCCCAGCCAGACCGACAAGGACGCTGAATACATCGCCATGCGCAGGTTCACCGCCAAGGCTGTGGCGATCACGATGAGGATTGGCGCATCCTCGACCATCAATTGCAGTGCCGCAAACTGGGAGGCACCCGCAAACACGACCGACGAAAACGCCATTGTTTGAAACGTCGTCAACCCGGCTTCGGTGGCGACAACGCCGAACAGCAGCCCGAAAGGCATCACCACCAGCAAGAACGGCACGCCCGCACGAAAGCCTCTCCAATAATATGATTTCTGGGTCGCACCGGACATGAAGTTGCCTTACGTTTGTTACTTGATCCGCCATAGCCCTGGCCTGCCCGTTTGACAATATGAGGACGCATGATGCGCGCACCTGCCGAGTTTGACTTCAATGTCGTGCAAGACCACCAGCGCGCAATAAGGATGGCAGGCACCTCGCAGAAACACGCGATTCATGCGACCCTGCAAAGAGCGACGCTGTATCAAACCAGCGTGACCCTGCAATCTCAAGACCGTATCACCCATGCTTGAACCCCACGGGATCATCCTCGCCGGTGGGCTTGGCACGCGCATGGGGGGCGTTCTGAAGGCCGAAATCAAACTTGGCGGCCGGCGCTTGCTGGACCACGCGATTGCGCGACTGGACCCGCAGGTGCGCGCGTTGGCCGTAAACGCCAACGAACCTGTCAAAACATCCCTGCCCTGTCTGCCCGACACGCAGGCTGGCCATCTTGGGCCGCTGGCAGGTGTTCTGACGGGCCTGCATTGGGCGGCTGACAACGGCGCAACCCATGTCGTCAGCGTCGCGGTCGACACGCCGTTTTTCCCCTGTGATCTGGTGCCGCATCTGATTGCAGCTGGGCAGTCTCACCCACAGGGTCTGGCCGTTGCTGCAACCTCTGATGGTCAGCACGGCACTTTCGGCATCTGGCCCGTCGCGCTGCGCGAAGACTTGACCGCGTTCCTCACCCACGGCGGCAGAAAGATTCGTGATTGGACGACAAAACACAACGCGGCCCTCGCCCCGTTCCCCGACACGACACCGGCGCTATTTTTCAACATCAATACGCCCGAAGACCTGAGCGAGGCTGCGAAGTGGATATAGCCGCCGGTTTTCAAGACGATGAACGGGCGCTGGTTGCCGATATGTATTGGGCCGCGTTCGGACAAAAACTCGGGCGGGTGATGGGCCCCACCGACCGCGCGTTGCGGTTTATCCAAGGCGTTCTGGACCCGACCCACGCCCTTTGCGCCCGCGATACTGACGGGACATTGCTGGGCGTAGCGGGGTTCAAGACCTTTGATAGTGCCCTTGTCGGCGGCACGTGGAAGGACATGACGCGTCACTACGGCTGGTTCGGCGCGAGCTGGCGCACGGCTATTCTTGCGCTTCTGGAACGCGAAACCGAGAACCAGAGGTTCCTGATGGACGGTATTTTTGTGCGCGACATCGCGCGCGGCAAAGGCGTCGGGACAGCCCTGCTGGATGCGATCTGCGCCGAGGCAGCTGCGCGCGGCTACACCGAAGTCCGCCTTGATGTGATTGACAGCAATCCCCGCGCCCGCGCGCTTTATGAGCGCGAAGGTTTCGTCGCAGGGGGCGTGCACCAGCTGGGCCCGCTAAAGTACATTTTTGGATTTGAAAGCGCGACCACGATGATCCGCCGCATCCAGCCGGACTGATTAGTCAAACGCGCCGGTCACTCGCCCCAGCAACATAAACGCCCGCGAGGTGCGTGTTTCGGCCAATGCCGCGATGTCCTCGTCACTTGCGTCAACTTCGAACGCGACCAGCATCTGGTCGAATTTCCGCAGGAAATGATGCGCCGCATCCCGAAAAATCGCATCTTCGCGCATCCGGCCCGCCGTCAGCGCCAGAGACGACCGGTCACGCACACCGCCCAAGCTGGCAACGGTCTTTCCGCGTTCTCCATGGGCAAACCGGCGCCAGATTTCAGCGCGCGCGCGGTCCGGGCGAAGGTCGTCCATGTATATCCCGTCCTGGCTAAGCAGCGTCAGGACGTCCTGGCTGGCTTGAATCAGCTGCTTGGCCGTCCGGTCCTTCAGGGCGCGGCGCAGGGCGGCAAACCCGACCTCGTCAGCCTCGGTGTCGGGGAAATTCAACGCCCGTACGAGGTCGGGTTTGGAAATCGGCGGCGCGATATCCTCGGCCGTAGTGCCCAACGCAAGGCTTGGCTGATCATCGCCTTTGGGCACAACAGGTGCGGGCGTAATCTGCGCAGACGGACGCGACGTGGCAAAGGTTGCCAGCGCGGTTTCTGTTTTTTGGGTGGCGCGCGCAATTTCGTTCAGCTTGCGTTCCACAGTCGGTTCGATCCCTGCCCCCCTTGACTGACGATCGGCGACATAGGTTTGGCGCATGGCGTCAATCGCCGCCTGCAACCGTTGGCTTTCGTCGCGCACGATCCGCGCCGATCGCGCCGCCATTGCTGCGATCCAGATCATCGCGATCGGCAGAAAAATCGCCATCAGCGTCATGACGAACCGCAGGCTGTCAACGGATGCTGCGCCGTCCCCGTCGCCAGGCAACACGAGGAAGAATAATGCGACCCCAACCAGCCAGATCAGGCTGACGACGATTGCAATAACTTCGATGGCAGTAACGCGGACACCATCAGAGCGCACACCGGCACGAAGTGGAACGTCTGCTTTTTGAGTTGGACCGTTCGCCATGCGCCGGGAACCTTTTTGCAGGGGGCCTATTTGTAAAGGATCGTCAGGACTTCGTAGGATTTAACACCACCGGGGGTGCGCACTTCAACGCTGTCACCTTCGTCTTTTCCAATCAGCGCCCGCGCGATGGGCGACTTGAGGTTCAGCTTACCCGCTTCGATGTTGGCCTCGTATTCGCCGACGATCTGGTAGGTCTTCTCTTCGTCTGTATCCTCGTCCACCAGTGTGACGTTCGCACCGAACTTGATTGTCCCGCTCAACTTGGAGGGGTCGATCACATCTGCGAGCGAGATTACGCCTTCCAGCTCCTTCACGCGGCCTTCGATGAAGGACTGCTTTTCCTTCGCGGAATGATATTCGGCATTTTCGGACAGATCGCCATGTTCACGGGCCTCCGCAATGGCACGAATGATCGCGGGGCGTTCCACGGATTTCAGATGCTTCAATTCAGCGTCCAGCTTGTCGAATCCGGCGCGTGTCAGCGGTATCTTTTCCATCGGGTCATTCCTGAAGGGTCAATTATTCAAGTTCATATGCATAACCCGCCCCTGCCCGCAGTCTCAAGGGGCATCATACCAGCGTCGGCCTTTATTTGCGGACGTAACGTTTACGGCGCACAACGTCGCGGTGGCGCAATTTTATGTCGTGGCGAGATTGCCGAGCCTGCGCGGGTCATATATCCAGATTGCGACAGTTTTCACCTCTTTATGCAGGGAGGCCCCGATGGCCGAGATTGAACGCGAATCCATGGAGTATGACGTTGTTATCGTTGGTGCAGGGCCTGCAGGCCTGTCCGCGGCGATCCGGCTCAAGCAACTTGATGCAGATCTGAATGTTGTCGTCCTCGAAAAAGGGTCCGAGGTCGGTGCACATATCTTGTCAGGGGCCGTGCTTGACCCCTGTGGCCTTGATGCGCTTATTCCCGATTGGAAAGCCAAAGGTGCGCCGCTTAACACGCCGGTGACACACGATAATTTCTACATGCTGGGCGAAGCGGGCAAGGTTCGGATCCCTAATTTCCCAATGCCACCGCTGATGTCCAACCACGGCAATTACATTGTTTCTATGGGCAACGTGTGCCGCTGGATGGCAGAGCAGGCGGAAGCCCTTGGCGTGGAGATTTTCCCCGGCATGGCCTGTTCCGAACTGGTCTACGGCGACAACGGTGAAGTCAAAGGTGTGGTTGCCGGTGTATTCGGCCTTGAGGCCGATGGCACTATCGGGCCGGACACCGAGCCGGGGATGGAGCTGCACGGCAAATACGTGTTCCTGTCCGAGGGCGTGCGCGGATCACTGTCCAAAGAGGTGATCGAAAAATACAACCTGTCAGACGGTCATGAGCCACAGAAGTTTGGCCTTGGCATGAAGGAAATTTGGGAAATCGACCCAGCCAAGCACAAGCAAGGCACCGTCACCCACACAATGGGCTGGCCGTTGGGCAAGAACGCGGGTGGCGGATCATTCATCTACCACCTTGAGAACAATCAGGTTTATGTCGGGTTCGTCGTACATCTGAACTACAAGAACCCGTATCTGTTCCCCTACATGGAATTCCAGCGGTTCAAACATCACCCCGTCATCGCCGACCTGCTGGAGGGTGGCAAACGGATCGCGTACGGCGCGCGCGCCATCTCCGAGGGCGGCTATCAATCCATGCCGAAAATGACGGCGCCGGGCGTGGCATTGCTGGGCTGCTCTGTTGGCATGGTCAACGTTCCGCGCATTAAGGGTAATCACAACGCGATGCTGTCGGGTATGGCTGCCGCAAAGGCCGCCCATGCCGCGATCAACGCAGGGCGCGCGTCTGACGAGCTTAGCGATTATGAGGACGAAGTGCGCACCGGTGCAATCGGTAAGGACCTCAAGAAAGTGCGCAATGTCAAACCTTTGTGGTCCAAGCGCGGCCTGCTTGCCTCCCTCGTTGTGGGCGGGATGGACATGTGGACAAACACCTTCGGGTTCTCGGTCCTCGGAACATTGAAGCACGGCAAGACCGACGCGGACGCGACCGAAAAGGCCGCCAAACATACGCCCATCGACTACCCTAAACCTGACGGCAAGCTGAGTTTCGATCGGCTGACCAATGTTGCGTTCAGTTTCACCAACCACGAAGAAAGCCAGCCTGCGCACCTGCACCTCAAGGACGCGGGCGTGCCCGTGAACGTCAATTATCCGGACTATGCGGGACCATCTGCGCGCTACTGCCCCGCCGGAGTCTATGAATTTGTCGGCGACGGGGCCGACCGCAAGTTCCAGATCAATTTCCAGAACTGCGTGCATTGTAAGACCTGCGACATCAAAGACCCCAGTCAAAACATCAACTGGACGGTGCCGCAGGGTGGCGACGGCCCGAACTATCCGAACATGTAACGACACACCTTTTAGGGCCTCGCACTGCCGGGCCCTTTTTGCTTGAGACAGCGACGCGATATCCCGCCCATCACGCCCTTGAATGACAATTGTTATTTGCCCCCCTGAATCTAGCCGCTTAGGTTGGTGATCAACGCTTTTCGCCGGAGGCCCAATTGTCCACAAAGCATTTCACTATCGCCCTTCGTCTTGCCGCCGTCGCCGCCACTTTGGGCTTTATGTCCCCCGCCGGGGCCGACCCGAACCCGGGGGCATATCTGGCGGCACGACAGGCTGGACAGGATGGTGATTTCGCATCCGCCACACGCTATTTTCGCGCGGCACTCTTGGCCGACCCCGGAAATACTGCGCTGATGGATCAAACCATTACGTCAATGCTGGGCACCGGACAGATTGAACCCGCAGCTGAGATCGCGGCGATGTTCATCAACGCCGGCGGCGAAAGCCAGTTTGCCAATATCGCAACGATGGCACAGGCGGCCCGCACCGAAAACTGGGATGCGATTTTCGAGATGTTAGAGGCTGGTCATGAAGTTGGCCCGCTGCTGGACGGGTTGGCGCAGGCCTGGGCCTACATCGGTAAGGGTGAAACCGAACGCGCCATGATGAGCTTTGACGAAGTCGCCGCTACAGGTGCGTTGCGGGCTTTCGGGCTGCACCATAAGGCTATGGCGCTGGCCCTCCTCGGGGATCTTGAGGCGGCAGATGAAATCTACATGTTGCCGCCCCAGCAAGGCATCCCCCCCAGCCGCCTGACGGTCGTTGCGCATGTGGAAATCTTGTGCCGCATGGGGGAATTTGAACGCGCCGAAGGGATCGTGGAACGGGCATTTGGCTCCACCCCTGATCCTGAAATCACTGCGATCCGAGAAGCGATTGCGGCCAGAACCGTGCCCGAAGTCGCCACGGTGACGTCTGCGACAGACGGGATTGCTACTGCATTCCTTGGGTTGACGGATGTGCTTCAGGGCGAGGCAAATGAAAGTTATCTGCTGCTGTATGCACAGTCCGCCGCGTATATTGCGCCCCAGAACGCGGATGCACATATCGCGACGGCGCGGCTGCTTAATGCGCTTGGCCAACACGACGCTGCGGCGCAAACCTACGCACGTGTCGCAACGAACGATATCCGCTTTTTTACCGCTGAAACAGGGCGGGCAGAGGCACTGCGCTCTGCCGGTCGTTTCGAGTCAGCGATCGAGGTTTTGACCCAACTGACGCGCAGCCACCCGGAGCTTCCGCTCTCGCTCGCCTCGCTTGGCGATCTCCATCGCCAACAAGACAATCATGCGCGGGCCGTCGCCGCCTACAGTGATGCTTTGGATATTTACCCACAAGAAGCGCCCATCCTCTGGTGGCTGTTATATGCACGCGGCATGTCCAACGAACGGCTGGATCTATGGGACGATGCCGAGGCCGATTTTCGCGCGGCCCTCGCGCTGAACCCCGGCAACCCGTCTATTCTGAACTACCTTGGCTATTCGCTGGTGGATCGCGGCCTGAAATTCAACGAGGCGTTGGGTATGATCGAGACGGCCGTCGCAGAGCGCCCTGACAGTGGGGCGATTACAGACAGTCTCGCGTGGGTTTATTATAAGCTCGGCCGATACCAGGACGCCGTGGACCCCATGGAGCGCGCCGCAGAGCTTGAGCCCAACGACCCGATTATCAGTGACCATCTGGGCGACGTATACTGGATGGTCGGACGGAAAAACGAGGCCCGTTTCCAGTGGCGGCGCGCCTTGTCATTCGAGCCCGAGGACGACGAAGCGACCCGTATCCGCCGTAAACTGAACATCGGATTGGACGCGGTCTATGCAGAAGACGGCGAGACGCCGGCCCCCGCCGTCGAGGTCGCAAATGACGGCAACTAACGGCGCGGTGACGTGGGTCGCACCTGCCAAGATCAACCTGACGCTTCATGTGACGGGGCAGCGCAAAGACGGCTATCACCTCCTCGATTCACTGGTGATGTTCACCGGCCTTGGCGATGTAATCACCGTGGCAGATGCCCCGCGCTTCAACCTGACCATCAACGGCCCGTTCGCAAAAGGTTTGTCATGCGGCGATGATAATCTTGTGGTCCGCGCCGCCCGCTTGATGGCGCCGGACCGCGCAGTTGAGATAACGCTGACGAAAAACCTGCCCGTGACTGGCGGGCTTGGTGGCGGGTCGGCAGACGCAGCGGCGACCATGTTTGCCCTGTCACAGCTGTGGCACCTCCCCCTCCCCGATTGGGAGAACGTGCTTGAATTGGGCGCTGATGTGCCTCTATGTCTGTCCACTGAATTGTCACGCATGCGTGGAATAGGTGGGGATATCGAACTGATCGGACCGGCTCCGATGCTTGATATCCTGCTTGTTAACCCCGGCGTTGGCGTGTCCACACCCGAGGTCTTCAAAGCGCTGGACGTCAAAGACAACTCGCCCATGGACGACACCATGCCGGACCCGTTTGATACCGATAACTGGATCGACTGGATTGCGGCGCAACGCAATGATCTGCAAGGCGCAGCCACACAAATAGCCCCCGAAATTGCGGCCGCCCTTGCCGCGCTGGACACCCAAACAGGGTGCCGGTTGGCGCGCATGTCCGGGTCCGGAGCAACGTGCTTTGCGTTATTTGAGGACTTCGAAACCTGCGAAGCGGCCAAGGATACGTTGCAAGCGGCCTACCCGACCTGGTGGGTCCAGCAGACGGACGAAGCCCCTACCTGACCCGCGCCACAACGTAGTCTGCCAAATCGAGCAGCATTCCCTTGATCGGATGGTCAGGCAAAGGGGCCAGTGCCGCCTTCGCCTTGTCCATCCATGCCAACGCATCGTCGCGCGTTGTTTCAAGCGTGCTATGCTTGGCCAGCAGGCCCAGCGCGGTTTCCAGATCGCCGTCGTTCTGACGACCCTTTTCGATCGTACGTTGCCAAAATTCGCGTTCCCCAGCGTCCGCCAAGGCCACCGCACGTATCACCGGCAGCGTTAATTTCCGTTCACGAAAGTCATCACCGATGTTTTTGCCTGTTGCGTCCGTGCCTGCATAATCCAGCAAGTCGTCCACGATCTGGAATCCCACGCCCAGTGCGTCGCCATAATCAAACAACGCTTTCACCAGCTTAGGGTCTGTCCCGGCGATCACTCCGCCGACCTCCATCGCGGCCGAAAACAGGGCCGCTGTCTTGCCACGCACCACCTGTAGGTAAATCGCCTCCGTCGTCGCCAGATCGCTGGCCACTGTCAACTGTAAAACTTCGCCCTCGGCAATGGTCGCGGCCGCGTTGGACAAGATGCGCAACACGTCCAGCGACCCTGTTTCCGTCATGAGCTGGAACGAGCGCGCAAACAGGTAATCCCCCACCAGAACACTACTGGTGTTGTCCCACAAAAGGTTGGCCGTTGGCCGCCCGCGCCGCTGCGCACTTTCATCCACAACATCGTCGTGCAGCAGTGTCGCCGTGTGAATAAATTCAACCGTCGCGGCCAGATGCACATGATATGGGCCTTCGTAACCGCACAGCTTGGCCGCCGCCAAAGTCAACATCGGGCGCAAGCGTTTGCCGCCCGCCTCCACCAAATGCGCGGTCACTTCGGGGATGCGTGGCGCGTGCTGCGATGCCATCCGCGCGCGGATCAGCGTGTTCACGGCCTCCATTTCCACCGACAATGCAGCGGCCAGTCTTTCGTGTGGCTTCGTTGCGGCCTGATCCAAACTCATGGGCATGTCCTCGCTCGACAAAGGCGCAAAAAACACCTCTAGTCACGGATATGAAAGAACTCCTGCGCACCAATGACATAACTGTCATCGCCTTTGCCAAAGCCTTGTTGCAAGGCGAGGATATAGAGGTGTTCGAGTTGGACGTAAATATGAGCATCCTCGATGGGTCGCTTGGCATATTGCCGCGCCGCCTGATGGTGCGCCGCGAAGACCATTTCATCGCCACATCTGTCATGAAGGCAAATGACATTGACCTCGGGTTCTGACACCACACAAGACGCGTTCCTCGGTGGGCTGTTGACACTGGAACAGCCGGCGAAAGGGTACCGAGCGGGCGTTGATCCAGTGCTTCTGGCGGCCAGTGTTCAGGCGACGGCGGGCCAAACAGTGTTGGAGCTTGGGTGCGGGACCGGTGCGGCGATGCTTTGCCTCGCGACGCGCGTGTCGGGGCTGGTTGTGCACGGGGTCGAATTGCAACCCGAATACGCCAACCTGTGCCGGACGAATGCCGCTGCCAATGGCATTGACGCGATGGTCTGGACCTCCGATTTGCGCGCCTTGCCCGAAGATGTACGGGCCCGCACTTACGATCACGTCATTGCCAACCCCCCGTATTTTGATCGCGGCGCAGGCAATGCAAGTGAGCAACCCGACCGTGACATCGCCTTTCGTGGTGATACATCGATCAGCGATTGGGTCGATGCCGCAACCCGCCGCCTGAAACCCAAAGGCTGGTTAACCCTGATTCAAAAGGCAGACCGCCTGCCAGACTTGTTGCGCGCCATTGATGACCGGCTTGGCACCATCATCGTCACGCCGATTGCAGGACGTGCGGGCCGCAACGCCGACCGCGTTTTGTTGCTGGCCCGAAAAGGTGGCCGTGCACCATTTCGCCTCACCGCGCCGGTCATACTGCACGTCGGAGATGTTCACAGCGCCGACGCTCAGGATTACCGGCCTGAAATTAGTGCAGTTTTGCGCAGCGGGGCGGCCTTGACCCTCCCGAGTTAACGGTTTCGCAATGATTTGCGAGTGTGCTGGATTTCGCGCCCAATTGCTGCTCTGCGGCGTGACAGGCATGCAAATTTATGGTCAAATTTACAAATCATTTACACAGTTACGGAGGATCCCGATGAGTTTGACGTCCCACCTGCAGGAACTGAAAAAGAAACATGAGAAATTATCCAATGCTGTCGAAGTCGCGCAACGCGCGCCCGCTGCTGATACGCTTGAGGTTGCACGCCTCAAGAAAGAGAAACTCCACCTCAAAGAAGAGATCAACCGACTGTCAGTCGAGTGACACGAGGCGATGTTTGCGACTAGAATCGAGCATCAACCCCTTTAGACAGCACCATCGAAAAAGGGCGGGGAAATAACCCCGCCCTTTTGTCATTCGTTGGTCGCTATCTAGACAACAAATTGCGCACCGTTGGCGGAAATCGTTGATCCATTGATGAAACCGCTTTCATCAGACGCAAGGAACGCGACACACCGCGCAATTTCCTCTGGCTCGCCCAAACGTCCGGCCGGGATTTGCGGAATAATAACCTCGTTCAGAACCTTTTCGGGGATCGCACGGACCATTTCTGTGCCGATGTATCCGGGGCAAACCGCGTTGGCGGTAATGCCAGCGCGCGCGCCTTCCTGTGCCAGCGATTTGATGATCCCAAGATCGCCTGCTTTCGTTGCGGCGTAGTTCACTTGTGCGAACTGCCCCTTTTGGCCATTGATTGACGAAATCACAATAACGCGGCCAAACTTACGCTCACGCATGCCGGGCCAAACGGGGTGAACCGTGTTGAACACACCCGTAAGATTGGTGTCGATCACCTCTTTCCACTGCTCGGGCGTCATCTTATGGAACGGCGCGTCGCGGGTGATGCCCGCGTTTGCAACAACCACTTCAATCGGGCCAAGGTCGGCCTCGACCTGCGCAATGCCCGCTTTGGAACTGTCGTAATCCGCGACATTCCATTTGTAGGTCTTGATGCCGGTTTCGGCCGTAAACTTTGCCGCAGCTTCGTCGTTGCCCGCATATGTCGCGGCAACGGTGTAACCGTCAGCTTTCAGCTTCTTTGAAATCGCTTCGCCAATTCCGCGCGAACCGCCCGTAACGAGTGCAACACGTCCCATAATATTCTCCTCCAAAAATTTTGTTCGGTAATGATGTTAACTATCGAATTCCCACGGCGCAACATTATTGCGCCGCGGGAATGCAGGATTATGGACGTTCAACACATAGAGCGACACCCATACCGCCGCCGATACACAAGGTTGCCAAGCCCTTCTTGGCACCGCGACGCTGCATCTCGAACAACAGGGTGTTCAACACTCGACACCCGGACGCGCCAATCGGGTGACCAATCGCGATCGCGCCGCCGTTCACGTTTACAATCGCCGGATCCCAGCCCATGTCTTTGTTGACAGCGCAGGCTTGCGCAGCGAAGGCTTCGTTCGCCTCGACAAGGTCCAAATCACCAACAGACCAGCCAGCTTTATCCAATGCTTTGCGCGATGCATAAATTGGACCAACACCCATAATTGACGGGTCCAACCCCGCCGTGGCGTAGGACGCAATGCGTGCAAGCGGCTCGATGCCGCGCTTTTCCGCTTCATCCGCAGACATCAGCAACGTTGCAGCCGCACCGTCGTTCAACCCCGATGCGTTGGCCGCTGTTACGGAACCGTCCTTGGTGAACGCGGGGCGCATCTTTGCCATGGCCTCGAGGGTCGCGCCGTGGCGGATGTATTCATCCTGATCGACAACAATATCACCTTTGCGGGTCTTCACTGTGAAGGCCGCAATTTCGTCAGCGAACTTGCCAGCCTTCTGCGCAGCTTCTGCTTTGTTTTGGGATGCGACGGCGAATTCGTCCTGCATCTCGCGTGAAATCTGCCATTTTTCGGCGACGTTCTCGGCTGTCTGGCCCATATGGTATTGGTTGAACGCATCCCACAGGCCGTCCTTGATCATCGTGTCGATCAACTTCATGTCGCCCATTTTCTGACCCGCGCGCATGTTTTGCGCATGGGGGGACAATGTCATGTTTTCCTGACCACCGGCCGCAACAATAGACGCATCACCCAGCATGATGTGCTGCGCACCGAGCGCCACAGCACGAAGCCCCGAACCACACACCTGATTAAGCGACCAAGCGGCTGATTCCTGAGGCAAGCCTGCATTGATATGGGCCTGACGCGCCGGGTTTTGCCCTTGGGCGGCTGTCAAAACCTGACCAAGAATCGTCTCGGACACTTCGGACTTGTCTACACCCGCGCGGGCAACGACCTCTTCCAGAATGGCAGCGCCAAGGTCATGGGCGGGCGTATTTGCGAATGCGCCACCAAAACTGCCCACAGCAGTTCGGGCTGCGGATGCGATAACTACGTTGGTCATGGAGTGAATCCTCTCTGTAAATTCCGATCTTTTCGACGAAACACAGAGAACCACGAGGCAAACGGGGCTCTCAGGCGCCGTTGCTCAAATCTTATGACGTCGGGGAAGCAGGCGCAACGGCCCCGATGCACACCGCCAATACGAAACGCGAAATTCCGCGAAACCGAAGCTCAGATCGAAAACTTCGGCACTCCGAAATGGTAGCCCTGCACACAGTCCGCGCCGATTGAAATCAGGAAATCCGCTTCGGCCTGGCTTTCGACCCCTTCGGCCACCGCAAACATTTCAAATTGATGGGCAACGGTTATCAAGGCTTCGGCCAAAACCTGATTATCCGGATCACGGTGAATGTTTCGAGTGTAATGACTGTCCACCTTCACGAGATCGAAAAAGAAATCCTTGAGGTGGCGAAATGCCGTCATCCCGGCCCCGAAATCATCGAGCGCAAAGGCAAGCCCATGCGGCTGCATCTCCTCCATGAAACGGATCACAACCTCGGGCAGTTTCATGGCGCTATCCTCGCTGATTTCGAGTATCAACCGGTCCACGTGGGTCGATGCACTTGTCAGTTCCTGGTCCAACACACGTCGCCATGCGGCATCACCCAATGAGCGCGCCGACACATTGACCGACAGCCGCAAATCCCTGTTTACCTCCAGCATTCGAAACGCCAGCTTCAGGCTCGCCGCGTCAATATCGCGGCCGAGGCTGGTT
>CBFHGD010000046.1:0-9117 GCA_965655275.1 Octadecabacter sp.
GGACGGGGTAAGCGCGGCGGACCGCGCGGCGATACTGAACGCATTCGGGGCCGCGGCGCTGAACAGACGGTCCACCACATGGCGCGGGTTAAGCGAGGCCGAGCGCGCGCAGGACCCGGCGGTGTTGCTGGCCGCACATCCAACATTGATGAAACGCCCCGTGATCGCGTATGAAGGTGCGTGGTATCAGGGCTGGACCCCCGCCACCAAACAGGCAATCGGAGTAGAATAATGCGCAACGCAGCCATGATAATGGGCCTCATCGCGGGGCTGATGGGCATTTTCGTCGGGCTGTTTGGCTATGGCTGGGTGGAACTGACCGAGCAAATGCCGGAGGCGGGTGAATTGGGCATGTTCCAGAACCCGGGCTTCGTGCAATTCGCGAGTTTTGTGGCACCGCTGTTGTGCATCGCAGGCGGGGCCATGGCCAAGGCCCGCGCGCTGTGGGGCGGCATCGCCATGCTGCTGGGGGCTGCGGGATTTTACTTCGCGTTCGGGTTTAACGTCGGCACGATGTTCCCCATCGGGTTCGCGGGGCTGGGTGGCTTATTGGCCATTGCCGCCGGAAAACCGGACGAGGAAAAGGCGCATTTCTAGCGTTTAGCAATGAGGCGATCGATCGACAGCGGCCCGCCACCCTTGAGCACCAGCGTCATCAGCGCCAGCATCCAGAACGCCCGCTGATCCAGAATTGCGCCGTTTGGCAGCCCGTCGAACCATTTGCCAACGGTTTCGATATGGGCGATCCCGCCATGGCCATAAAGGTCCGTTAACGATTGAACGATCACGAAGCCGATCATGCCAAGGGCGGCAAGGCGGGTGAACAGCCCGATCACAATCAACAGCGGCAGGATGAATTCGGCGAGCGTGCCCGCAACGACAACAGCCCAATGGAAGATCGACATTTGCGAGGTGTCAAAGCCCACAGCCTCCATCGCTTTGGGAAAGATTTGCGCGTAGCCGCCCACACCGGGACTGAACGGCGTGCCGACAAATTTGGTCAGGCCGGAGTTCCAGAAGTAGAACAACAGCGTCGCGGCGAAGACAAAACGGGCCAATGTCGGCAGGATGCTGTCGGCGGAGCGATCAAGGGCATGGGCGGTGCGGTCATAAAGGGCGATCATGAAGTAATCCTTCAGCAATTAATTGAAATCAACGCGTTACGGGTGAGAAGCAAGCCCAAAAGCGGGCCAAGATCGAAGCCCGCGCCACCCTGCCGAAGGGACTGACCCAACGGATCACCTGATATCAGCGCGCGGGTGACCGCGGCCTGCGCGGCGGTCAGGGGGTCGACCTGCGGATCATACTCCGGCCGGGTGACGAGGGTGGGTTGCGGGGACTTTGCGACCGCGCCCCCCGATGTATTGGCCACCCAGATGTCATGGAGCGGGAAACGCGAGGGGATCAGGTGGACGGACGGGGCGAAGGTGAAGGACAGGTCCGGCAAGGCGTCCGGCGCAATGTTCGCCAACGCGTCGGGGGCGAGCGGTGTCGCGTCTGCCGCGTGGTAGCTGTGGCGCAAGGCAAGTTCGAGGCGCGCGACGTCGGGCAAATACGGCACGGATTGCGCGGGGGCAAAGTCCGCCAAAAAGTCCGGCATCACATCGCCATAAAACATCATCACAGGTGAGGTGGGCGGATGCGCGCGCAGGTAAACCCCTGCCATAGCGCGGAAAAAGTCATCCCCGACCAGTTTGCGCACCACGGGAAACGCAGCCTCCAACGCCTCGGTCAGGCTCACGGCGACGTTGTTGCGATAGACATCAAACCGTTTGCTCGCCGCCACACCATCAGGGTTTTGCACACCGACGGGCGGTGGGCTGGACGGGTCAAGCAGGGCTGTGCGGAAGGCCGATTGTGACGTCATGCAAGCACCGAAAGGGCTGTGTCGGCGCGCCGTGTTTCTTCGACCAGCACCGCCCATTCAGGCACGTCGGTGTCCCATTCGACCAACAAAGGCTTGGGGCCGGATTTGGCCAATGTATAGTCGAGCAGCGCCCAGACAGGGTCCACCACCTCGCGCCCGTGGCTGTCGATAAGCAGCGGCGCACCGGTTTCATCTTCGTCTTCATCATGACCGCCAAGGTGAATTTCCCCAACGTGATCAAGCGGATAGGCGTCGATGTAACTCTGCGGGGAATAGCCGAGGTTGGTGGCGCTGACGAAGACATTGTTCACATCCAGCAGCAATCCGCATCCGGTGCGGGCGGCAAGTCCGGCCAGAAAATCGGTTTCCGACATTTCGGAGTCGGCAAAGGCCAGATAGCTCGACGGGTTTTCCAGCAGCATCTGGCGGCCCAGAACGTCCTGCACCTCGTCGATGTGATCGGCCACGCGGGTGAGGGTGGCGGCAGTGTAGGGCAGGGGCAAAAGGTCGTTCAGAAACGCGGACTCGTGGCTGGACCACGCGAGGTGTTCGGAAAAGCTGGCCGGTTGCAGCCAGTCACACAGGGTTTTCAGCCGCGCGAGGTGATCGGCGTCAAGGCGGCCTTCGCCACCGATGCTGAGGCCGACACCGTGGACGGAAAACGGAAACTTCTCGGAAAGATGGCGCAGCTGTGCCAACGGACGCCCGCCCATACCCATATAGTTCTCGGCGTGGATTTCGAGCCATCCGACGGGGTCGGCATTGTTCATGATATCGGTGAAATGCTGGGCTTTATAGCCGACGCCGGGACGGTTGGGGAGGGTAGGTTTTTGAGCGTCAAACATAGTGGTCTCCGGCGGTGGGTTGCACCCACCCTACACCAAACGGCGGGGTGGGCGCGTTCGCAAATTGGCAGCTTATGCTGGCAGGTCGCGGTCCAGCTCCTCGAGGGACCCCATGCGGTCTTCGCCGCCGTCCATGGCTTCGATCATCGTGTCTTCGCAGGTGCCCGCTGGAACAAAGGTCCATGCGTTGCCCTGATAGTCAACGGTGGATGTGCCGGCGCATGTTGTGCCCGGGCCTGCAGCGCAGTCGTTTTCACCGGCGAGCGATACGCCGTAGCATTTCTCGTTGGACTGCGCGTGTGCGGCTGTGGACAGACCGGCAATGGCTGTTGCGACGGACGCGGCGAGGGCGAGGGATGTAGTTGTTTTGGACATGGGATCACTTCCTGTTGGTTCGGGTTTCAAAGGTGCGCCTTGATTGGCGACTTCCAAACCCTAGGCCCAAGGCGGGCTAACAGGCTATTCACGGGACCGTGCATCGCGTGGGCGTTATCGCCTGTCAGAACGTAGGCAAGCCTAATCTATTGAAAACAAAGGCCCGACCGTTTTTCACGATCGGGCCTGTAACACGTTACAGCGCTGGAATGTTACAGAAGGTCAGGCGGCGTGGCCGATTTTTGCAGCTCGCTCACGATCTCATCCAGAGATGTTACAGATGTTTGCTTCTCGCCCAAGCGGCGCACAGACACGGTGCGCTCCTCGACCTCGCGGCCACCGCAGGCGAGAATAATGGGAACCTTGCCAAGCGAATGTTCGCGGACCTTGTAGTTGATCTTTTCGTTGCGGATGTCGGCTTCGGCGCGCACGCCAGCGGCGTTCAGGGCGGCGACGACCTCATGGACGTAGTCATCCGCGTCCGAAATAATGGATGCAACAACAACCTGACGCGGTGCAATCCAGAACGGCAGCTTGCCGGCGTGTTCTTCGATCAAGATACCGATAAAGCGTTCGAAGCTGCCAAGTGTCGCGCGGTGCAACATGACGGGGCGGTGTTTTTCGCCGTCTGCGCCGATGTAGTTGGCATCCAGACGTTCGGGCAGCACGAAATCCACCTGATGCGTCCCGCATTGCCAGTCGCGGCCAATGGCGTCCGTCAGCACGAATTCCAGCTTCGGGCCGTAAAACGCGCCTTCTCCGGGGTTCAGTTCAGGTTCGATACCGGCGGCACGGGTGGCTGACAGCAATGCGGCCTCGGCTTTGTCCCAAACGTCGTCACTGCCGGAGCGCTTTTCCGGACGATCGGAGAATTTAACCGAGAAATTTTCAAACCCGAGGTCTTTGTAGACTTCCGACAGGAAGGTGATGAACGCCTGTGTTTCGGATTCGATCTGTTCTTCGGTGCAAAAAATGTGCCCGTCGTCTTGGGTAAACCCGCGCACACGCATGATACCGTGCAACGCGCCGGACGGTTCGTAGCGGTTGCACGACCCGAATTCGGCCATGCGCAACGGCAAGTCACGGTAGCTTTTCAGGCCCTGGTTATAGACCTGCACGTGGCACGGACAGTTCATGGGCTTTAGCGCGTTGACGGACTTTTCACGCGCGTGTTCCTCGTCGACCTCGACGATGAACATATGGTCCTGATATTTCTCCCAGTGGCCCGAAGCCTCCCACAATTTGCGGTCAACGACCTGTGGTGTGTTTACCTCGACGTAGCCGCCCGCACGCTGTTTGCGGCGCATGTAGTCTTGCAATTGGGTGTAGATCAGCCAGCCGTTGGGGTGCCAGAACACTTGACCGGGGGCTTCTTCCTGCATGTGATAGAGGTCCATTTCGCGGCCGAGCTTGCGGTGGTCGCGTTTGGCGGCTTCTTCCAGCATATTGAGATGCGCGCGCAGGTCTTCCTTGTTCTGAAAGGCGACGCCGTAGATGCGTTGCAGCATGGCGCGGTCCGAATCTCCGCGCCAGTAGGCACCGGCGATGGACATCAGTTTCCAGCTGTCCCCCGGCACCTGGCCGGTGTTTTGCAGATGCGGCCCGCGGCACAGATCCTGCCAGTCGCCATGCCAATACATGCGCAGGGGCTCGTCGCCAGGTATCGAATTGATCAGCTCGACCTTATAGGGCTCGCCCTTGTCCTCGTAATGCTTGATCGCCACGGCGCGGTCCCACACCTCGGTGCGCACGGCGTCGCGTTTGTTGATGATTTCTTTCATCTTTTTTTCGATCACGGCGAGGTCGTCGGGCGTGAACGGCTCTGCGCGGTCAAAATCGTAATACCAGCCGTCCTTGATCACGGGGCCGATGGTGACCTGAGTTTCGGGCCAGATTTCCTGCACCGCGCGGGCCATGATGTGGGCGAGGTCGTGGCGGATCAGTTCCAGCGCAGGCGCGTCGTCTTTCATAGTATTGATGGCAATTTGCGCATCAGCCTCGATGGGCCACTGCAAATCCCAGTGTTCGCCGTTCACGGTCGCGCTGATGGCTTTCTTGGCCAGTGACGTCGCGATGGAGGCGGCAACGTCGGCAGGGGTTACGCCGGCATCGTAGTCGCGCGAATTGCCGTCGGGAAATGTAAGGGAAATCTGCTGGGCCATCTTGGGCTCCTCGTCAGTTTGACGCCTACGAAGCGTCCGGTTGCGGGTTATGTCGTGGGCTTCAAATGGCAATACGGGCGGCGTCTGTCAACACCGCCCGTATCCGGACCTTGAATATCAATCAGGCTGCGGCGAAAACCGCATAGGCCATGATCAGGCAACACACCCATCCGGCGGCGAGGATCAGGGGGCATGTTAGGATGCCGAGTTCGGTGGGGAAGGTTTCCAAACTACATGTCTTCCAAAAGGTAGGCGCCGCCAAAATGGGCGGGGGTGCCTGTTTCAAGGTAGGTCTTGAGGCCCGCCATGCTGCGATACCAGCCGTCGCCCGTGCCGTCCGAGGGATCGTTGGCAAGGTTTTCATGCAGCACCGTGAGGCAGCAGAAGTCACCTTCGACCGTGATTTCGTAGGTGATTTGCGAGGGCGGTTCATCGGGCGCCCACGTGGGCTCGAAGCTGGTGACGAGTTTGGATTTCGGCGTCACCTCGATATCACGGGCGTGCAGGGTCACTGTGCCATCCGGCATCATAAATGTGACCTTGTCGTCTTCGCGTTTGGCGGTCTGTTGCAGGAAATCGTAGTGCTGATAGACACTTTCGTCGGTCAGCGCGTCCCACAATGCGTCCTGGGTGCAGCGGATATAGGTCTGCATCATGAATTTGGGTTTCTGTGTCATGGTCGGGGTCCTTACATTGCCGCTTTAAGCGCGGTTCCGGTTTCGAGGTATGATTTTATGGAGGCCGCGAGGCGGGCCCAGCCGGTCGCAAATCCGTCCTGGCCAGGGGCTATGTCGTAGTGTTGGATGGTGAGCATGCAGACATCGCCCTGCGGTTCGATCAGATAAGCCATGTGCGACGGCGGGGCATCGGGCCCCATGAACAGCGGCTCGAAGGTCATGGCGATTTTGCTTTTCGGGTCCAGCGTCGTTGTCACCTGACGCAACATCGCCTCGCCGTTGGGCAGTATAAAGGTCGTGGCTTCGCCCACCGCCAGATTGCCCTGCACGGTGTTGCAGGCGAAGTGGTAGCGCGCCATATCGTCGGCCTGTGTCAGGGCACTCCAGAGCGCATCTTGCGTGCAGCGGATAAACGTCTGCATCATAAAATCGGGTTTCGACATCCTGGTGTCGATTTCAAGTCTGGCCTTGAGGTCGGAGAGGGCTTTCGCCTGAGGTTGCAGGAACGGGGCGACCCAGCGATCCATCACATCCTGAAGCGGCATCGCGTTGAGGTAGGCGTATTTGAAGCGACCCGATTTGCGGGTGATGATAAGGTTCGCATCCTCAAGGACGCGTAGGTGTTTCATGACGCCGAAGCGGGTCATATCGAGGTGTTCCAACAGGTCGGTCAGGGTCTGGCCGTCTTTCAGGCGAAGGGAATCCAGGATCGCGCGGCGGGTCGGATCGTTGAGGGCTTTGAAGATCTGGTCCATGGGGGAACTATAGGTGACTATTTGGTCACATGACAATAGGGTACGTGATTTACGTCCCTGTCAGGTTGGGTTAGGTTGAGCTGAATTATGGCTAGAGGGTTGATATGACGAATACTTTCACCACACCGCAGGGGCGCAAGATTGCCTATCAGTTGACGCAGGGCGCCGGGCCAACGGTGGTGTTCCTTGGCGGATTCAAGTCCGACATGAGCGGAACGAAGGCGGTTTTCCTTGAGGAATGGGCCAAGCAGGTGGGGCGCGCATTCCTGCGATTCGATTATTCGGGGCACGGGGTCAGCGGCGGCGCATTCGAGGACGGCTGCATTGGTGAATGGTTCGAGGATACCTGCGCCGCGCTGGGCTTGGTTGACGGGCCGGTGGTGTTGGTCGGATCATCCATGGGGGGCTGGATTGCATTGCTGATCGCGCGCGCGATGCCTCAGAGGATCGCGGGGATGGTGGGTATCGCCGCCGCGCCGGATTTTACCGAAGACGGGTTTTGGGCCGGGTTCAGCGATGCGCAAAAGGCCGAGTTGGAGGCCAACGGCAAGGTCGCCCTGCCGTCCGATTACGGCGAGCCCTACATCATCACCAAACGATTGATTGAAGAAGGCCGGGAGCGGCTGGTGCTGCGTGCACCGCTTTCCTTGCCGTTTCCAGTCCGGTTCTTGCAAGGCACGGCGGACACGTCGGTCAGCACCGCGACGGCCATTCAATTGCTGGAGCACGCCCAAAGTCCCGATATGCGGCTGACGCTGGTGGACGGGGCGGATCATTCGTTTTCGAGCGAGCTGTGTTTGCCGTTGGTTGTTGCGGCGATCCACGACGTCTCTGCGCCTGCGGCGGGCGGGTAAGGGGGCGCTGCCCCCCGACGCGCAGGCGCGCCTCCCCCCGAGGTATTTATGAGCCAAAGAAGGTCGGCCAGAAAAGGTGGGATTGCGGGGACCGGTGTGCGTCCGGTTTGATGCCTTCAATTGCGTTTCTGCGCAGTGAATAGGGGTTGCGTCCGGACGGGAGGCATGGACAATCATCCCGAACCCGCGCATGTAAACTGCACCCGAAAAGAGGAACAGGCACCTATGGCAGAACCCCTCGTTTTATTGCCGGGTATGATGTGTGATGCGCGGGTCTGGGCGACCCAGCTGACGGTTTTGAGCTATGAGCGTCCGGTGACGGTTGCGCCGGTCTGCAACGGCGACAGGATTGAGGAAATCGCGTCAGAATTGCTGTCGTGCCTGCCGTCCAGGTTTGCGGTATGCGGGCACGGGATGGGCGGTGCGATTGCGCTGGAAATCCTGCGCCGTGCCCCTGAACGGGTGATCCGGCTGGCGCTGATCGCCACCAACCCGTTGTCGGACACACCGCAAGAGGCCGCAGACCGCGAGCCACGCATGATCGGCGCGAAGGCGGGGCGATTTGAACAAATGCTCGAGCACGAAATATTGCCGCGACACGTAGGCTACGGCCCGCAACGCGCACAGGCGATTGCGGATTTGCAGGAAATGGCCCTGTCCATGGGGGCGGATGTTTTTGCCCGTCAGGAACGGGCGATGCAGCGGCGGCGCGACCAGCAAAGCACGTTGCGCCGGATTACACAGCCGACGTTGGTTCTAGCAGGAAGCGAGGATCAGGTTGTGCCGCTGAAACGTCAGGAATTTCTGGCGGAACTGATCCCCTATGCCAAGCTGGGGGTGTTGGACGGGGTGGGGCATATGACCATGCTGGAAGATCCCGAAAGCACGACAGAGGCCCTGCATGCATGGATGCGCCAGCCGCTGGTGTTGCGTTAAGCGCGGCCTGTAGGGCGACTTACACCAAAATCAGATTTTGGCCTGCGCGCGGTCTTCATGAGTTAGGGTCTGGATGGGCGCAACGGGTGTGCCGTTTGCGTTAAAGAACGGGGTGTCGCGCCATGTGCCGGTGATGCGGGCCACCGTGACGCTTTTGGCAAAGCCCCACATGAAGCGCGCGGCGTTCTTGTGGCCGCGCTTGCCGTTCGGCCGGGGCACGAACGCATGGGCTGTGCAGGGACCCAGAGCATCCGGTGTGGCGAGGCGGTCAACCATCAAGCTGGCGAAGGCCCATTTCGGGGTGTCGAGCGTGTTGAACAAAGGGGTGTTGCAACAGGCGGCATACCAGCGGATCAGGCGCGGGCTTTTCCAGCGGATCGCGTGCAATTGGTCCGCCCCCGCGATCAATTCAAAGCAGTCGGGCGTGGTTTGAAAGTAGCGAATGCCGTCCGGCCCGGGATCGGGCTGGCCAAGCCAGACCACCGCGCGGCGACAATCGTCGCAATGGCATTGCAATTGGTCTGCACACGACGCCGTGACGTTGACGAGCCTACCCTGAAAGCTGCCGCAGCTGCACGCGAAGCGAACGCGCGCGCCAGCCACTAGGCCGCGGCGTTCTTGTTCGCCGGTTTCTTGGATTTGGCCG
>CBFHGD010000046.1:9217-15388 GCA_965655275.1 Octadecabacter sp.
CTTGGATTTGGCCGCTTTGGACTTGGCCGCAGGTGCATCAGAATTGGCATCGATGAAATCGATCACGAGCGGGCGGATGTTGTTGCGCCAGCTTTTGCCTGCGAAGATGCCGTAGTGACCCGCACCCGGTTCGACGTGGGAGGCTTTCTTGCTATCTGGCAGACCGGTAAGCAGATCAAGCGCGGCGAGGCATTGGCCGGGCGCCGAGATGTCATCATTTTCGCCTTCGACAATTTTGACGGCGACGCTGGTGATTTTGCCGAAATCAACGGCGCGGCCACCGACGGTAAATATGTTTTGCGCGATCTCGCGGTTCTTGAAAATACGCTGGACGGTAGAGAGGTAGAATTCCGCCGTCATATCCATCACGGCGAGGTATTCATCATAAAAGCCGTTGTGTTTGTCATGTTCGGACGCTTCGCCTTTGGCAGCGGCCATGATCTGTTTTTCAAAGGCGGACGAGTGGGTTTCCGCGTTCATCGAAATAAATGACGCCAGTTGTAGCAGGCCTGGATAGACCTTGCGGCCCACGCCCGGATATTTGAATCCGACCCGCTGGATCATGGTTTCTTCGAGGGTGCCCATTGTCACGGTGCGGCCAAAGTCGGTGACTTCGGTGTGATTTGCCTCCGGATCGACGGGGCCGCCGACCAGCGTGAGGGAGCGGGGCTGCGCGGAGGGGTCTTCATCCGCGAGATAGGCTGTCGCGGCAAGAGTCAACGGCACGGGCTGACAGACGGCGATGACATGGGTGTCAGGGCCGAGTTCTTTCATGAAGTCCACGAGGTAGAGGGTGTAATCCTCAACGTCGAACTTGCCATCGGACACAGGTATATCACGGGCGTTGTGCCAATCTGTGATATAGACTTCGCAATCGACCATCAGGGATTTCACGGTTTTGCGAAGCAATGTAGCGTAGTGGCCCGACATCGGCGCGACTAGCAAAACACGACGCTTGCGGGTCTTGCGGCCCGGAATGGCAAAATAGAGCAGGTCGCCAAATGGTTTGCTGACGACGGTCTGGATTTGCACGAGATGGTCTTTTCCATCTTCCGAAAAGGTCGAGATACCCCAGTCCGGCTTGGTGACCATGCGCGCAAACGAGCGTTCAGTGACTTCGCCCCATGCACGCACCATTTCCATGCCAGGGTTGGGCCACATGGCAACTGCCGGATAGGACCCCATCGCCTTGGCGGTGGCGCCAAGCCATTCGTTGGTATTACGTATGGTTTCCATAACGTCGTAAGTTACCATATACTTCATGCCATCGCCTCGGGACTAATGCCGCTACATGACCAAGTGGCCCTGAAACACGGCTTATATTCGTTGACGTTTCCCCTACGTAAGTAGAGAAAAAGTTAAATTGCTGCACCTGCAAACTACAAGGGCCGCCTTGATATGACAACAGATGATTCAACAAACGATGAATCCACCGTTCAGGATGGGGTCGATAGTGCCACACCGTCGAAACTTGAACAAAATATGGCCCGTATACAGGAGCTGACCAAGCGGCTTGTCGGGGCGATGGCACACAAACGTCAGGTGCCACACGATTTACAGGGGCCTACGCCGGAACTCTATGCCAAGGCCAGCAGCGCCTACATGAACGAAATGATGCAGAACCCGTCCAAGATCATCGAGCAACAAATCGGGTATTGGGGTAAAACCCTGCAGCATTTTGTAGACGCGCAAAAGGCATTGGCCGCCGGAAAGCTGGAGGCGCCCGCAGACACGACGCCGGCCGATCGCCGGTTCAAGAACCCTTTGTGGGAAACCCATCCCTATTTCAACTTCCTCAAGCAGCAATACATGCTCAACGCACAAGCTGTCGGTCAGGCGGTGTCCGAACTTGAGGGGATGGAGGGCGAGGAAAAGAAGCGGTTGGAGTATTTTAGCCAGCAGATTGTAGACATGCTGTCGCCGACGAACTTTCTGGCGACCAACCCCGATGCGCTCGGCAAGGCCGTTGAAACCGAAGGCGAGAGCCTTGTACGCGGGCTTGAAAACATGATCGCGGACATGGAAGCCAATAGTGGTAATCTGGTGGTGTCATTGGCGGACAAGGACGCATTTAAGGTGGGTGAAAACCTTGCGACCACACCCGGCGAGGTCGTGTTTCGCAACCATTTGTTCGAGCTTATCCAATACGCGCCGAGCACCGAGAAGGTGCACGACATCCCGTTGGTGATTTTCCCGCCCTGGATCAACAAGTTCTATATTCTTGATTTAAAAGAGCAAAACAGCCTCATCAAATGGATTGTGGATCAAGGATTTACGCTGTTCGTTGTGTCATGGGTGAACCCGGATGCGTCCTACCGTGACATCGGCATGACGGACTATGTCGAGGACGGCTATCTGACTGCACTGGAAACCGTGCGCGAGATTTGCGGCGTCAAGAAGGTCAACGCGGTGGGCTATTGCATCGCGGGCACGACGTTGTCGATGGCGTTGACGGTGATGAAGGCGCGCGGGCTGGATTACGTGAACTCGGCCACGTTCTTTACCACACTTACCGATTTTTCGGATCGCGGCGAGGTCGGGGTCTTCTTGCAAGATGATTTCGTCGACGGGATCGAGGCGCAGGTCAACGAGACAGGGTTCCTGGACAGCTACTTCATGAGCCGGACGTTCAGCTATTTGCGCTCCAACGACCTGATATACCAGCCGGCGATCCGCAGCTACATGATGGGCGAGGCGCCACCGGCGTTTGATTTGCTGTATTGGAACGGCGATGGCACGAACCTGCCCGGCAAGATGGCAGTCGAATATCTGCGCGGGCTGTGTCAGGACGACAAGTTCGCCACCAGCGGGTATTCGGTGGCGGGGATATTGGCGAAAATCGGCGATGTCGAGGTGCCGCTGTGCGCGATTGCTTGTGAAAGCGATCATATCGCGGCATGGAAATCATCCTATCGCGGGGTGCAGCAGATGGGATCCAGCGACAAAACGTTCATCCTGTCAGGGTCGGGCCATATTGCGGGGATCGTCAATCCGCCCAGCAAAAAGAAATACGGCCATTGGACAAACGCGGATCTGAGCCTGAGCCCGGAAGACTGGCAGGCCGGTGCGAAGGCCCATGAAGGGTCATGGTGGCCAATGTGGGGAAAATGGCTGGCCAAAAAGTCCGGCAAGAAGGTCGAGGCGCGCACGCCGGGCGGTGCGACTCACCCTCCGATTGAGCCGGCACCGGGCAGTTATGTTGCAGGTGCGAAGGTGGTTTGAACAAGCAGGGATGGCGTTAAGTGGCACCTTTGCTATGGCGAACCCGTAAACAATTTAGGCTTTTCTGCTGGTTAGCGCATGGGCGGCCGCATTTCGGCGGAATTATGCCGCACTGCAGAAAAAACTTGAAATGCCGCACTGCAGCATGTAGGTAGGGGTCAGACGCAAGAACGCCGGAATGGTCCGGCACCAGACCCAAGGATTTTACCAATGGCCGCTAAGACACAAGATTTCACCGCTGTAATGAAAGACATGATGGGTGCATTCCCAGTCGACACCAAAGCAATGGAAGACGCTTTCAAGACACAGACAACTCTCTCCGAGAAGCTGTCCGGCGTTTCCATCGACGCTGCAAAGAAGTCCACAGACCTGTCCGCCAAGTGGGCACAGGACACACTGGCAAAAATCACAGACCTGTCCAAAGCAAAGGCAGAGCCTGCTGACTACGCTCAAGCAATGTCCGACTTCGCATCCACAGCTTCCGAAGCTGCTTCCGAGCACATGGCTGCTTTCGCTGAAATCGCGAAAAAAGTTCAGACAGAAACTCTGGAGCTGATGATGGCTGCTGGCAAAGACATGTCCGAGGACATGACAGCCGTAGCTCAGAAAGCGCAGACAGAGATGACGTCTGCTGCAAAGAAAGCCACTGCTGCAAAGTAATGGTCTGATTATCTCGCGCTTTCCTCCCGAAGCGCTGAGGATCAAAGGAAACCGCGTTGCGCCTCCCCGCAACGCGGTTTTTTTGGCTTACGAAAGGGCTAAACGCCGTTCATTTAGGAGTCAGGGTGACCTGAAGCCTCGGGAAGCCGCAATCGGGCCATTGAGGCCTGCCCCGGCTTCGTATCTGTTGCTGTCTTGGGGCTGGCCGGCCCGCGCCGACTAGCCCCTTTCTTTTTGCGCACATGCGGCATAGGCTTCTCTGCACTGCAACATTCCCCGGGGAGGGCGCGACTTGGCCAACACATCACAACCCTTGTTGATTAAGCGTTACGCGAGCCGGCGATTGTATAATACCGAGACCAGCGACTACGTCACGCTGGAGGACATCGCGACGTTTATCCGCGACGGGCGCGAGGTGCAGATCGTAGATCTGAAATCCGGCGACGATCTGACACGCCAATACCTGCTTCAGATCATCGCAGAGCATGAAAGCCGCGGCGAAAGCGTGCTGCCGGTGGATGTGCTGACCGATCTGGTGCGCTCCTATACGTCGCAATCCATGTCCGTGGTGCCGCAGTTTCTGGCGCAATCGTTTGACATGCTCAAAGACGGGCAATCCAAGATGATGGAGAACATGGGCGCGGTGAACCCGCTGGCCAAAATGCCCGGGTTCGAAGCGATGAAGGCCCAGCAAGAGGCGTTTATGAAGGCGATGACCGGTGGCATGATGCCCGGTGCCACGCCAAACGCGCCCGCAGCGGAACCGGTGCAGGACGATGAAGACCTGAGCGAGATCAAGGCAGAACTCGCCGCGTTGCAAGAAAAGCTGTCCAAGCTGGGGAAATAACCCCCCGCGCCGCGCACGGGGGTCCCCATGGCAAACACATCAGGGCGCATTACCCTTTGGAACGTCGAGGTTTTCGTGGCCACGGCAGAAGAAAAGTCGATTTCGGCAGCCGCCAAACGGTTGCAGACGTCGCCTGCGACGGTGTCCCAACAAATCACATCCCTTGAGGGCGCGATTGGAACGTCGTTGCTCAACCGCTCGGCGCGCCCTGTGACGCTGACCCCTGCGGGCGAGATGTTCTTGCGCCGCGCCAATACGATATTGAACGAAGCGCAGCAGGCCACCGCGGAACTGGCGATGGCAGATTTGAGCCGTTTGATGCGCTTGCGTCTTGGAATGATTGAAGATTTTGATGCCGATGTGACGCCGCGATTGTTGGGCGAGATGGGCGAAGAGTTGAAAACCTGCCAGTTCTTGTTGGAAACCGGCGCGTCCCATCGTTTGTTCGATCTGCTGGAAACCCGCGCGCTCGATGTGATCGTCGGCAGTGACATCGGGTCGGGGGCTGATTGGATGGAGGTTCATCCGCTGATGGAAGAACCGTTTGTGGCCGCCGTGCCCAAAGGGTTCTTGAAAGACGGCGATGTCGGGCGGCAATTGCGCCGCCTGCCGCTGGTGCAATACACCACCCGGCACCACATGGGCCGACTGGTTGCCGGACATCTGGCGCGCCAGAACGTGACGCTGACGGGGCGGTTCGAGTTGGACAGCTATCATGCGATTATGGCGATGGTTGCGGGCGGGGGGGCGTGGTCCATCCTGACGCCGCTGGGATGGTTGCGCGCGGCGCGGTTTCGCGACCGTGTCGATCTGGTCGCGCTACCGTTTGCGCCCCTCAACCGCACGATATCCCTGACCGCGCGGCGTGGTGTCCTGGGTGAGATGCCGGCGCAGATGGCAGCGCGACTGCGCCCGATTTTGCAGGACTTGATCGTTGGTCCTGCGATCGCCCAAAACCCGTGGCTGGACGACCGGATGCGCGTGCTCTAGGCGGCCTGGCGCGCGGCCGCCTGCGTTGCTGCGTTTACCAAGACCTCGGCGATCACGTCACATTCATCTAGGGACAGGCGGGCGGGCAGGCGCACGTCGCAGGCGCGCATCAACATGGCGCGGGTTTGCGGTAACTCGGGCGTGTCCCCCAGAAACTGCCAGTTCCAGAACGCGCGGGCGTTGTCGCTGGACTGACCGAAGATTTGCACCTTCAGCCCCTGCGCTGCGGCGACGTCGGCAAAGGCGCGGGCCTGAGCGTCGTTCATGTTACACAGGTTGAACTGGATCGAATCCGGTGCGCGCGATTCATGTGCAAGGGGCGCTGGGACGGTCAGCCACGGGCTGGTGTTCAAGCGTGCTGCTACGTGATCGTGGTTGCGCAACCCGTCCGCCACGCGGCGCGCCAGTTCGCCCAGTTGCGGGCGGATGATTGCCGCGGACAGATTGGACAG
>CBFHGD010000047.1:0-15353 GCA_965655275.1 Octadecabacter sp.
ATCGGCGGCATCCGGATGGACGCGCAGCATGTCAAAGGACGGGATCACAGCGATCTGTGCAAAATGATCCATGGCTATGCCGACATCATCGGTCTTGGCCCATTTGTCGTTCAGATCATCCAGAGTCCGGCCTGCAAACAGCTCAAGTCCGGCGGCATAGACATCGTCCTTATTGGCATAGCGCGCATAAAGGGATTGCCGCGACAGCCCGGCGGCTTTCGCGATATCGCCCATAGTGGTGCGTTTGAACCCGTAGCGCACAAACACGCTCAGCGCGGCATCCAGGAGTGAAATGTCTTCGGCTTTCATGCTCCGCACCTTGACAATATTTGCCGAAGTGTCAAGCTGTGGCGCAAGCAACAGGAGAGACGCGATGAAGCTGTCAGTCGATGGAGTAGAGCACGAGGTTGATGTCGAAGACGACATGCCACTGCTTTGGGTGTTGCGCGACGAGATCGGGATCAAGGGCGTGAAATACGGCTGCGGCATCGCACAATGCGGGGCCTGTACGGTGCATCTGGACGGGGTCGCGGTGCGGTCCTGCCAGACATGGGCTGTTGATGCGGTCGGCGCGCAGGTCACCACGATCAACGGTTTGGGCACGCCGGATGCGATGCATGCGGTGCAAGAAGCCTGGGCCGAACATCAGGTGGCGCAATGCGGCTACTGCCAGTCGGGACAGATCATGCAGGCGGCGTCCATGCTCGCCGCGATCCCCGATCCCACCGATGACGACATCGACGCTGAAATGTCGGGCAACCTGTGTCGCTGCGGCACATATCCACAAATTCGCGCGGCCATCGTGACCGCAGCGGCCAAACTGCGGGAGGCGTGAGCCCATGGGACGTTTGAAAACGATTGCGCGGCGCACATTCCTGATCGGGTCAGCGGCCGTTCTGGGCGGCGTCGCCTTTGGCACCTACCTTTACAAGCGGCCGGTTGAAAACCCACTGCTCGCCGGGCTGGGCGAAGGTGAGGCGTCGATCAATGAATACATCCGCATCACTGCCGATGGGGTGACGTTGATCACACCGCGCGCCGATAAGGGGCAGGGCGCCTATCACGTGCAGGCTGCGTTGATCGCCGAAGAACTGGACATTGATCTGGACCAGGTGACGGTTGATCCGGGCCCGCCGTCGCCGGCTTATTACAACACAGCGCTCAGTGCCGAGGCGCCGGGGTTCATGCCCACCGATGAAGGGTTTGCCGCCAATGCGACGCGCACTGTCATGGACGCGGCGATGAAGATTATTGGTGTGCAGATTACCGGCGGGTCGACCACCACGGCCGATAGCTGGGAAAAGTTGCGCGTCGCGGGGGCCGTTGCACGCGAGACATTGAAGGCGGCGGCTGGCGTTGAAACCGGCGTTGACGTGGGTGACATGCGCACAGCGCGCGGGGCGGTGATCCTGCCGGATGGCACCCAGTTGGCCTATACCGCACTGGCGGGCACGGCGGCGACGCTGGAGGCCGTGGACACCGTGACGTTGAAGGACCCGTCAGAGTGGCGCTACATCGGAAAGCCGATGCAACGTATTGATATTGTGGCAAAGTCCACAGGCACGCAGGACTACGGTATTGATATCGAGATGGACGGCATGGTCCATGCAACGGTCATAACCAACCCGCGCAAGGGCGGCGCGATGATGTCGTTTGATGCGACGGAGGCCCGCGCGATGCGGGGCGTCTTGGACGTGGTCGAACTGCCCAACGGCGTCGGTGTGATTGCAGATAACACCTGGCGCGCATTTCAGGCGGCGCAGGCCATTGCGGTCGAGTGGGGCGAGGCACCCTATCCGGCAGAGCAGGCGGACCATTGGGCCGCGCTGGAGGCGAGTTTCGATGAGAGCCAGTTGGACAGCCGGCAACGCGATGAAGGGGACGTTGATGCGGCGTTGGATGGCGCGCAAGTGATCGAGGCTGAATACCGTGCGCCCTATCTTGCCCATGCCCCGCTGGAGCCGATCAACGCCACTGTCTTGATAACCGACACGCGCGCAGACATCTGGACGGGCACGCAGAGCCCTCGTTTTGCGCAATCCGCGGTGGCGGATTTGACAGGATTGCCCGAGGAGGACGTGCACATCCACGTTTTGATGATGGGCGGATCGTTCGGGCATCGCCTCGAGATTGAAGTCGTCAATCAGGCTGTGGCTTTGGGAATGGCGATGAAGGGCACGCCGGTCAAACTGACCTACAGCCGCGAAGAAGATATGGCGCATGATTACACCCGCCAGATCGCCATGGCGCGGATGCGCGGGGCTGTGCGCGACGGGCAGGTTGATGCGCTGGATCTCTCGATTGGCATGCCATCGGTGATGTCGAGCCAGATGGGACGTCTGGGGATGTCGGTGCCCGGACCGGACGCGATGATTGTCGCGGGCGCGTGGGAGCAGCCGTTTGGAATTCCCAATTATCGCGTGTCGGGCTACCGCGCACCTATGTTGGCGCCGATCAGTTCGTGGCGTTCCGTCGGGGCGTCGAGCAACGGATTTTTCCACGATTGCGCGTTGGACGAAGTGATCCACGCGGCAGGGGCCGACCCGATGGAAGAACGGTTGCGCCTGACGTGGGATGATAATTCCCGCGCGGTGCTTGAGGCGGTTGCCGAAATGTCGGGCTGGGATGGCCCGTCGCTTGGGCCGGATCGGGGCAGGGGCGTTGCGTTCTGTCTGTCGTTTGGCGTGCCCTGCGCCGAAGTGATCGAGGTCACGAATACAGACCGTGGCATCAGGATTGATAAGGTCTTTGTGGCCGCAAACGTCGGGCGCATCGTTGACCCGATCAATCTGGAACATCAGATGAGCGGTGGCGTAATCTGGGGGCTTGGGCATGCGATTTCGGCCGAGATCACCCACAGCGCTGGGATGACGGATCAAGTGAATTACGACGGGTTCCAGGCTATGCGGTTCGACCAAGTGCCACAGATCGAGGTGCGTGGGCTTGAGCTTGGGGCGCATGTGCGCGGGATCGGTGAGCCGCCGGTGCCACCTGCGGCCCCCGCGCTTGCGAATGCCATTTTCGCGGCGACAGGTCAGCGCATCCGCGAGATGCCGTTCAGCAAGCACATCGATTTCGTCTAGATCAGACTGCGCGCTTCTTTCGGTGTGATGACTTTGCGCGCCGCGATCGGGCGCAGATTTTCGCTGCGCCACTGTGGGAACAACGTAAGGATTTCGTCGCGCGCGGCTTGGTCGAGCGCGTTCAGGGCTTGCGCCCCCGGAAAGAAGCTTTCGGACGGGATGCCTTCGGCAATGACGATTTCATGGGTGTCAAAGGCGATGTGCACATAGGTGACTTCGCCGCCCTCAACGCGGTGGATCGTGGCGTCATTGGTGAGCGCTGTGGCGGGGGCCAAAACCTCGTCAGCGCCGCAATGCAGTTCCACGCGCCAGCCATCCAGCATCATCCGGTGTTGCGGGGACACCAACAGATCGCGTGTGTTGCCCATCGCGCCCTTGCGGATCATGATCGGGGCAAGCGGGCCGCGCGCCGGCACCGTGGCGCGACCAACCCACGCAATTGGTTGCAGGCCCTTGTCCATCGTCCAGACGCGATCCCCCACGGCGAGGTTTTCAATGGCCACCTTGCCCCGTTCGGTGATGATCAGGGTGCCGAGGGTGAAACAGGTGATGCGTTCGATTGACTCAAAGGAGAGCGATCTGTCCGTGTCGTTCCCGTCATCATCCAGGAAATCAACGATGCCTTTGGTCGGGTCGGAAAAATTGAATGACACCCGCGTCGGACCGTCCAGTTGCAAGGTGTCGAAACCTTCACCTCCGTAGACGAACCCTGATACGTTTGCGTCGTACCCGACGATGATGTGATCGTCGCCATCACCCGCATCCACGTTGCCGTCGACAGTGGCGCGCCCGTCAAGGGTGACTGTGTCGCTGCCCTTTCCGGTCAACAAATCCCCGTAGATGGTGGCGCGCCCTTCCATCGTGACGGTGTCATCGTTGTGCCCCGTGTTCACGAAGGCGCTGATCTGCGCCATATCTGCAAATCGCACGGTGTCTTCACCGCTGCCGGTGTCCAGATCGCCCGAAAGCCTGCCTGTGCCGGACAGATCGAACGTATCGTTACCACGGCCCATGTCGACATCGCTACGAATTTCGCCGCTGGTCGCGATGATCGTGTCACGGCCCTGACCCATCGTGATGTCGCCGTAGATCAACGTGCCACCCGACGACAGGATCGTGTCGTTGCCAAACCCTGTGTTAATGGGCTGGAACACCGTTTTGGCGGCCAGTTCGATGGTGTCCGGACCCGGCGTCGCAGTTATTTCACCCGCATCGGATAGGCTGCGGCCGGAGGCCAGAAATACGTCGTCCTGCACCATGTCCACGTCTGTCGTGCGCGTGATGATGGTGGCAAAGTCGGAGGCATGGACGTCCGCAATGATGTCTTCGCCCAAGGCGGGGTCAAGTTGCCCGAAGGTTTCATCGCCCGCGCGGGTGCGGGTGAACTGATCGGCCACGATATGCGTGAACAGCGGGCCAAGCTGGGTGCCGCCTGTGGCGTCTTCGGCCAGCCCGCCGGTCCACAAATCCACTTGAAAGACATCGGAATGGGCGGCGGCCAGACGGGCCTGCACGTCTTCGTCGCTGGTGATGACAGAAAAATCGTGCGGGTCGAGCGCGGCAGGGTCAATATCCCCCAGAAGCTGTGCACGCACGTTGATATAGCTGTCGAGCCCGTGATCCAGCCCCCGCGCGAGGTTCAGCGCAGGTAGCGAGAAGCCCGACACACCGGCGGGGGTTTCCAGAAAGAAGTTCAGATCATCAACGACCTGCGTGTCGAGGTCTTGCGCGGTGTTGGACAATTGCCCGCGGATGATGGCGTCGATGCCGCCTTCCTGCACAGGGGCGTCGTTGAAAAAGCTGTCCATGAGCGACATGGAGCCTTCGTCTGTGCCGTCATCGCCCACACGATCAATGCTGGACGACACAAGGGTGTGCCCGAAGCGGAACGCGGCGGTGGAAAATTCGACTGAGGTTTGGCCCGACACTGTGGCGTCAAATCCGGTGCTGTCGCCCACGGCGTCCCCCACCAGATGGGGCAGCCATTCTGTATAGGTGATCTGTTGCAGCTCGTATTCAACGATGGAGCGGGCGGCATCGTAGATCTGTTGATCGTCCCAATCAGGGTTGTCTTCGGCCAGCCTATCCGCCCAATGATTGTGTTCGCGCACAAAAACGGTGTGCAATGACAATAGGTTAGGGTTCTCGTTGGCGCGCACATCACCGGCAAGATAGACGGGATCGTCGCTGTGAATATCGCCGGCCATAAAGCTGTCTGCGTCTGCGTCGGGCAACATATCGGCGGCAGAGGTCGTATCCTCCTGCATGCGCAGTTTACCGCTGTCAAAGCTGCGCAAATCTTGCGCACGCGCTGATGTCGAGCCGTAAACCTGCGATCCGTCGATTTGCCATGTGACCACATTGGGCGGCGCGATCGGGTCGCCCTGCGTGATACCGTCCGCGACGGCAGAGCGGGCAATGGGGTGGGGCATCGCGGCGAGGTTCAAGAACCCGGCATCGTGATCTTCCGGTGTCAGCACGATATCGTGGTCAAGGAACTGGCCGAATGTGGTGAACAGGGTGCTCAACCCCGGAAAATTGGGGGTGTCGCCGTCCTGATTGAACACCGCCATGGACACATGCACGGGGTCGGCACCGCCTGTGAAGACCTCGGACACATCGTCGGCGTAGCGCGCCGTGCTCAAACGTATCTGTTCTTCCGAATTATCCCGAAAAGGATCGCTACCCGACATCGTTTCTCCGCCACCTTACCCCTTTGAAGGATTACAGAAACGTGAACGATATGAGAAATTATTTGTGTATTCAGGGGGTTATTGTGGAAAAAGCCCGAACAATGTTGCTCGGGCCTCGGAATTGTTCGCTAAAACGGGTTGTCGGGCCTAGCTGCCCCAACTGCGGACAGGGCCACAATCCATGTGAACGAAATTGGAGCCGGAGTAGCGACCAACGCCACCGGCACTGCAAGCTGCCGCCGCGCGCGCCATCTGGTGCACCGAACGCCCCTGCATGCGCAGGTCGGCCGCTTTGCCCTGAAGGTGCAGCGAATTGCGCGCCACGCCGCCCGAATTGGACCGCAACATCGCATTCGTCTGCGGTGAACGGTAACCGGAAATCAGGGTGTAGGGTTGGTTGGAATCCAGCAGGTTCTGGGTCGCGGCAATAATGTCAATCGTGCGGGTGTCGATCTGGTGGGTCTGGCCATTGCGCCAGTCACGAAAGAAGCGGTTCACCTCGGCCACGGCGTCGCCGATGTATTGACCTTCGATCCAATAGATCGTGTCGATGTTTTCACCGGTGCGGCCGGAATACATTTTGATGCGGCGAATATCGCCGCCACCGCGCAAGAACCCGGCTGCATTGGAATATGTGGGGGCGGCTGTGAGTGCGGTCGCCGCAAAGGCGCCCAGCAATCCACGCCGAGAAATGCTCGAAGCTGTCTTTTGTGTCATGTCAGCGCTGTCCCGTCGCTTACCTGTAATCCCGCGTTATCGCAGGCGTTTCTTTTCATCCATCCCCAGATGCAGGAGTTCTATGCCACAAAATGATTCGTGGACCAAGTGCCTTCTGGGTCGACCCCGAGTATCAAGGGGGAAGTAGGCGAGAATTTGCGCAGTTTGTGGGGATTTTGAGGAATGTTGCATTTGTGCAAGGGCCGGCGCAGCTTGCTTGCCACAAACGCAAACCCGTTCGCCACCTGTCGGTTTTGTGAATAGACTACCTTCGATCGCTGCTGATTCATGAGTAAAACGCTATTGTTACGACCCTGGGGGACCTGATGACCACTTTTGACAGACCATTTTTGCGCGTTTTCGCGCTGCTCGCCTTTGCGCTAGCCTTTGTTGCGCCGCCTGTGCCGGCTGCCGCGCAGACCACTGCATACAAGCAAGCCGTTGCAGAAGGCGCTGCGCGCGACGACGCGCTGGCCGCTTTCTACCGCGCGCGTGATTTCGAAGGGATATGGACAGGGTCGTCCCGCGCCGACCGCACGCGGCGCAACGCGCTGCTGGCCGCGTTCGCCGGAGCCGGGGACCACGGGCTTCCCGCAGCTGAATATGATCCAAACGCATTGATGGCAAAGCTTGAGGCGGCAGCAACGCCTGCGCAGCAAGGGGCGATCGAAGTCGAGATGTCGCGCCTGTTTCTGTCCTATGCGTCCGATATCCAGACCGGAATCCTGACGCCGGGACGTGTGGTCGCTGAAATCCGCCGCGAGATCCCGCTGCGCTCGCGTCTTGGTTATTTGCAGGGGTTCGCGCAATCCAGTGCGGCCTCCTATCTGGCGGCTCTGGCGCCATCATCGCCCGAATATGCCCGCCTGCTGCGCGAAAAGCTGCGCCTTGAGCGTCTTTTGGCAGATGGCGGTTGGGGGGCCACGGTGACCGGTGGCAGTCTGGCGCCTGGTGCGTCCGGCGCTGGTGTGATTGCGCTGCGTGACCGTCTGGTCGCTATGGGATATATGGAACGCTCCGCCACGCAAACCTATGATGCAGCCGTGCAAGCCGGCGTTCAGCGGTTCCAGCAGGCCCACGGCCTGACAGCGGACGGCGAAGCCGGTGCAGGCACATTGGGTGAGTTGAACAAACCTGTTGCCACCCGTTTGCAGCAGATCATCGTCGCGATGGAACGCGAACGCTGGATGAACCGCCCACGTGGGCAGCGCCACATCTGGGTCAACCTGACCGATTTCACCGCTGCGATTATGGACAATGACAGTGTCACGTTCTCGACCCGTTCGGTGATTGGGGCGCTTGGCAGTGATCGTGAAAGCCCGGAATTTTCCGATGTGATGGAATATATGGTCATCAACCCGAGCTGGTATGTCCCGCGCTCCATCATCGTGAACGAATATTTGCCTGCCTTGCAGCGCAATCGCAACGCGGTCAGCCATATCGAGATCACGGACCGCAACGGGCGCGCGATCAACCGCAGTGCGGTGAATTTCAGCCAGTATAACGAGCGCACGTTCCCGTTTTCCATGCGCCAGCCCCCCAGCCGTGGTAACGCGCTTGGTCTGGTGAAGTTCATTTTCCCGAACCAGTATAACATCTATCTGCATGACACGCCGTCCAAGTCGCTGTTTGGCCGCGAGGTGCGTGCGTTTAGCCATGGATGTATCCGGTTGAACGACCCGTTCGATTTTGCCTATGCGCTGCTGGCCGCTCAGGAAGCTGATCCCGAGGCGTTTTTTCAGGGCCAATTGGCGACAGGCCGCGAGGCGCGCGTGAATTTGGACGACCCTGTGCCGGTTCACATCGTGTATCGCACGGCGTTCACCCACACGACGGGTCAGTTGAACTTCCGTCGTGACATCTACAACCGTGACAGCCGCATCTGGAATGCGCTTGCAAACGAAGGGGTGGCTGTCCGCGCGATTGGCGGGTAAATCTGTTCCCAAACAGGGGGCCTGATGCCACATTCTTTGAAAAATATTGCTGCGTCGCTTGGGGCTGAAACCCTTGGCGACGCTTCGCTTTTGGTGGAACGGCTGGCGGAACCGCTTGAGGCCGGACCAAACGATCTGGCGCTGGCCGTCGCGCCAAAATTTGCAGATCAGCTTATTCAGTCAAAGGCCCGTGCCGCCGTTGTCTGGCCGGGGGCGGATATTGCCGAGCTCGGGCTGGACGGCGCGATTGTTGCGCCGCGTGGCCGGCTGGCGATGGCAGGGCTGACGCAATTGATGGATGTTGACCGCTCCGCCCATGGTGCGCCCGAAATTCACCCCACCGCGGTGATTGATCCTGCGGCGCGCATGGGCGCGCGCGTGTCTTGCGGGCCCTTTGTCGTTGTGGGGCCGGCTGCAGTTATCGGGGAGGGCGCAAGGATCGGATCGCATGTGTCGATCGGGGCTGGCGTCACCATCGGGGCGGAAGCGGTGATTGGCCCTGGTGTGCGGCTTCAGCCCGGTGTTCGGATCGGGGACAGGGTGGTTCTGCATCCCAATGTTGTGCTGGGCGGGGACGGATTTTCGTTTACCACCGAGCACCCCAACAATGTGGAACGCGCAATGCGGCTCCGCGGTGCGCAAACCCTGACACCCCCTCAGGACCATCGCTGGCATCGCATCCATTCCCTTGGCGGGGTCGAGATCGGCGATGATGTTGAGATCGGGTCAGGCTCTACGGTGGATGCCGGAACGATCCGCGCGACCCGCGTCGGGGACGGCACCAAAATCGATAACCTGTGTCATGTCGGGCATAACGTGATCATCGGGCGAGACAGCCTGTTGTGTGGTCAGGTGGCTGTGGCAGGGTCCGCAGTTGTCGGGGATCGGGTCATTCTGGGCGGAAAATCCGGCGTGGCCGACAATATCACCATTGGCAATGATGTGGTGGCCGGTGGCGCGGCGGCGGTTTTCCAGTCTGTTCCCGACGGGACGTTCGTATCCGGAAATCCTGCGCAACCCACCCATGAACACCGTGCTGGGATCAAGGCGCTGCGCCGCCTTATCAAGGCTGCAAAGCCCCGATAAAGGTTCCAAATTGCGCTTGGGCGCATTACATCAGGGGTCACACGGGGAACATAGGGATGTTTTTACATGAGCATCGCATCACAGGTTATTGAAATTATTGCGCAACAGGCTTTGCTTGAACCCGGCGACGTGGCCATGGAAAACACCCTCGAAGACCTTGGTATCGACAGCTTGGGGTTGGTGGAAAGCATCTTTGCGATCGAAGAAACCTTCGATATTTCAGTCCCTTTCAATGCCAATGATCCGTCGGCGGGTGAGTTTGACATCTCCTCGGTTGCGAGCATTGTGGCAGCCGTCAAAGCACTGGTGAAGGCCCAATCGTGAGGCGCGTTGTCATCACAGGTGCGGGCACAATCAATGCGTTGGGGCATGATGTGCCATCGACCCTGTCGGCAATGGCCGAAGGGCACTGCGGGATCGGGCCGCTGGATATTCGCGACGTTGAGCGTCTGTCTGTCAAGATTGGCGGGCAGGTGCGCGATTACGACGAGCACAGCCATTTCAACCGCCAGCAAATCAGCCTGTATGACCGTTTCACACAGTTCACGTTGTTGGCCGCGCGCGAAGCGATCGGGCAGGCGGGCCTTACGTTTTCTGGGGCTTTGGCGGACCGGTCCGGTGTGGTCTTGGGCACGTCGGGGGGCGGTTTGAACACGCAGGATGAAAACTACCGCGCGGTTTATGAGGACGGTAAAAATCGTGTGCATCCGTTCATCGTGCCCAAACTGATGAACAATGCCGCCGCCAGCCATGTCAGCATGGAATGGAACCTGCGGGGCCCGTCCTTTACGGTCGCCACCGCCTGCGCTTCGTCCAATCATGCGATGGGGCAGGCGTTCATGCTTGTGCGCTCTGGTATGGCCGACGTCATCGTGACGGGGGGATCTGAATCGATGCTCTGTTTTGGCGGCGTGAAAGCCTGGGAAGGGTTGCGCGTGATGTCAAAGGACGCGTGCCGCCCGTTTTCTGCCACCCGAAACGGGATGGTGCAGGGCGAAGGGGCCGGGGTGTTTGTGTTTGAAGATTACGACCACGCGAAAGCGCGTGGTGCCGACATTTTGGCAGAGGTCGTCGGTTTTGCCATGTCCTCGGATGCCTCCGATATTGTGACCCCGTCCAAACAGGGCGCGGCGCGCGCGATTGGCGGGGCGTTGAAAGACGCGAACCTGAACCCACAGGACATCGGCTATATCAATGCCCATGGCACCGGAACGGCGGCTAACGACAAGACGGAATGTGCGGCGGTGGCGGATGTGTTTGGCCATCACGCGGATGATTTGATGATTTCGAGCACCAAATCCATGCATGGTCATCTGATTGGTGGCACCGGCGCGGTCGAGCTGTTGGCCTGCATCATGGCCCTGCGCGACGGCGTGATTGCGCCGACAATCGGCTATGAAGAACCCGACCCTGAATGCGCGCTGGACGTGGTGCCAAACATCGCCCGCGAGGCCAAAGTGACGGCAGCCTTGTCCAACGCATTTGCGTTTGGCGGGTTGAACGCTGTTATCGCGCTCAAATCGGTCTGAATGCAAAACGCCGCCCCGATCAGGAGCGGCGTTTCTTAAAATTCGCGTTTGGTAAATTACGGGCGCGACGCGTCGTATGCGGCTGTGAAACCCGACAGGGACATCGTGACGGTGACCGTTTGGTCGGGCGCTGCCGCGGGTGTCATTGAAACCGATGCCGACGCGCCGCGCCGGAACAGGTTTACGTCCTGTTCTGTCAAACCGATGCGGCTGACGCAGCCGCCCTGGTTGCAAAAGCTGAAGGGGAAACGACGGGCCGTTCCACCGTCAACACGCAGTGTGATCTGTTCGGTCAACAGCGTTTCGAGCGGCACGACGATTGTCGCACCCGCGACGGCCTGACCACCGGCTGCCAGCGGAACGATGGCGATTTCGGCCACCGAATTGTCCTGCTCGTCGTTCATCAACTGATACATTTGACAAGGATCGTCGCCTTCTTCGGTTTTCAGACACCGCAACGCCCAATCGCCAAAGACCTCGGCAAGGTATTGCTGGCCAGGCTGCGGTTCTTGGGGTTCAGGAGCGACGGGATCACCGTTTTCATCAACTTCTTCACCCATATCGAAACCGCTTTCGGCTTCGGTGGCGGGTGCCTCTGCGTCGGCAACAGGGGCTTGTGTCGCTGTTTCGGCGTCCTCGGTTGCGGTTTCTTGCGCCACCGCGGGCAGGCCAAGCACGGCAACAAGGGCGAGGGTCGACAAGGTTGTGTAAATCGGTTTGGGAAGAAGGGTCATTTTTGGTCCACTATGATCGTGATGTTCAAATCGCACTTAGCATGCCCGCACTGCCGTGTCAGTCCAAAAGCAGGGTTCGGCAAGCGCCTGCCGACGCGGGTGAATACGGGGGTCCAAAAGAAAAAAGGACCCTGCAATCAAGGTCCTTTTTCCGTCTTCTCCCTATCGGACTTGGCCGACTTATTGGGCAAACGCTACGAAACAGATGCGGATGCGTCAACAGGGTTTTTGTCTGGCCTGCCTGCATAAGCATCTGGGACCATGAAAAAAACCGCGCCCGAAGGCGCGGCGAGTCTGACAGGTAGAAATTTGTCGTCCCCGCAGGAGGACATTCGCGGGTTCAACACGATTATACTGGCCCATAGGTGTTAAGAATGTATTTTGACGCGACACATTAATGAGGGACGAGTGATGAGGGACAGGATTTTTGTAGGCGGGGGCGGCACCGGCTATGGCGACGCGCAGGACCTTTTGTTGCAATACGCCAATCGCCACGGTTTGATCGCGGGCGCCACCGGCACCGGCAAGACGGTGACGTTGCAGATATTGGCGGAAGGGTTTTCGGCGGCTGGCGTTCCGGTGTTTTTGTCAGATGTGAAGGGCGATTTGTCGGGGCTGGCGAAATCCGGCAGCGCTGATTTCAAACTGCATGAACCGTTCATGAAACGCGCCAATACCATTGGTCTTGATTTGGTCTACGATGCGTTTCCGGTGACATTTTGGGATTTATTGGGGCAGCAAGGGCATCCGATCCGCACGACGGTTGCGGAAATGGGCCCGCTTTTGTTGTCATCCCTCATGGGGTTGAGCGAAGCGCAGGAAGGGGTGCTGAACGTCGCCTTCCGCGTGGCCGACGAAGACGGCTTGCCGCTATTGGACCTTGAAGATTTGCAGGCCTTGTTGGTCTGGGTCGGACAGAACGCCAAAGATCTCAGCCTGCGTTATGGCAATGTGGCCACATCGTCCGTGGGGGCGATCCAGCGCCAGTTGTTGGTGCTGGAAAATCAGGGCGGCGCGGAGCTGTTCGGTGAACCCGCGCTGGATTTGCATGACATGATGGCGATCGAGCCGGATGGCCGCGGGCGGGTGAATATCCTTGCGGCGGATAAATTGATGGCGTCGCCCAAGCTTTATGCGACGTTCCTGTTGTGGCTTTTGTCTGAATTGTTCGAGGAACTGCCCGAAGTCGGCAACCCGGACAAACCCAAGTTGGTGTTCTTCTTTGACGAGGCGCATTTGCTGTTTGACGACGCCCCCAAGGCGCTGGTCGATAAGGTCGAACAGGTCGCGCGCCTGATCCGGTCCAAGGGCGTGGGCGTGTATTTCGTCACGCAAAACCCCGCCGATGTGCCCGAAGACGTGCTGGGGCAGCTCGGCAACCGTGTGCAGCACGCCTTGCGCGCGTTTACGGCCAATGACCAAAAGGCGCTGAAACAAGCGGCGCAAACCTATCGCCCCAACCCCGCGTTCGACACCGCCGAAGCGATCCGCGAGGTCGGAACCGGCGAGGCTGTGACGTCTATGCTGGTTGATAAAGGCGTGCCCGGCATTGTGGAGCGCACGTTGATCCGCCCGCCGTCGTCCCAGCTGGGCCCGATCACAGAACTGGAGCGCGCCACGGTCATGGCCGCGTCCCCCATGGCTGGGAAATACGACGACAGGCTGGATCGCAATTCAGCGGCTGAAATGCTGGCCAAACGTGCGGATCAGGCTGCGAAAGAAGCTGAACAGGCCGAAGCCGAGGAAGAAAAGCTCGAGGCTCAGGAGCGCGAGTTCAAAGCCGGGCGGCGGTATTCGGGGCGCGATGTGGAACGCTCCACCAGCCGCAAGAGCCGCCGGTCCGACGACAGCTGGGGCGGGGCCATCGCGAGCGCCGTCACCAAGGAGCTGAAAGGCACGACCGGACGCCGCATCGTGCGCGGTATTCTGGGTGGTTTGTTCAAGGGGCGCTAGGGCAACGGGCCTGATTTACTGCTGATCCAGCAAATATTCGGGCAAGGCAAACCCTGCGTCACTGTCAGGCGACGCATCGCCCCTTGAACACGCGTCGTTAGATCAGCGGGGCGATCTTCAGCTCGGAAATGCGGTTTTCGTCTTTGCTGAGCACTTCAAACCGGAAGCCGTGAAAGCTGAACACCTGACCCACAGTCGGGATCATCTGCGCTTCGTGAATGACCAGTCCGGCCACTGTGTTGGCCTCCTCGTCGGGCAGGTTCCATTCGGTGGCACGGTTCAGGTCGCGGATGGTCATCGCGCCGTCCACCACGTAGCTGCCGTCCTCGGACGCAGTGACTTCATTTTCATCGCCCGCGTCAAATTCATCGGTGATCTCGCCGACGATCTCCTCAAGGATATCTTCAAGCGTGATCAAGCCTTGCAAGGTGCCGTATTCATCCACCACCAGCGCAAAATGCGTGGCGCGGGCCAGAAACTGGCGCATCTGGTCATCCAGTGTCGTGGTTTCGGGGATGAAATAGGGCGACATGGCGACGGTCAGAATGTCGAATTCGGCCATCTCGTGTGGCTCGATACGCCCGTCCGCCAGCATTTTGTGCATGGCGCGCAGCAGGTCTTTGGCGTGCAGCACACCAACGATGTTTTCCGGCTCGTCGCGATAGAGCGGCAAACGGGTGTGATTGCTGTCCAGACATTGTTTGAGGATTTCGGCCACGGGCAGGGCGGCGTCAATCATCTCGATCTCGGTGCGATGCAGCATGATTTCTTCGACCATGCGATCGCCCAGATCAAGCGCGCCGAGGATGCGGTCACGGTCCTCTTTTTCGACCACACCTTCGGAATGGCCCAGTTGCAGCGCACCGGCGATTTCTTCGCGCACCGCCAAAATGTTGCTGTCAGGGTCGGTCTGCACGCCGAACACGCCCAAGACACCGCGCACCAGCACGCGCACCGCCGCCACGACGGGCGAAAAGATCAAAACGACAATGGCGATCGGGCGGGCGGCAAAGCCTGCGGCCCGTTCGGGGTTGGTGATGGCATAGGTTTTTGGCAGCACTTCTGCGAAAATCAGCACCAGCACGGTCATGATCAGGGTCGCAATCGGCACGCCGCTTTCGCCAAACGCGCGGGTGAACATTGCCGTGGCCAGCGCGGTTGCCAGAATATTGACGAGGTTGTTGCCCAGCAGGACGGAGCCGATCAACCGCTCGCGGTCTTCGGTCAGATCGAACGCCTTTTCAGCGCCCTTGTTGCCCCGTTCCCCGCTGGCGCGCAATTTGCCCCGCGACGCGGCGGTCAGCGCTGTTTCAGAGCCGGAAAAGAACCCCGACAGCACGAGGAGTAGAAGGATCGCACCACCGGTGGTCCAGAAAGCAGCGTCAAACATGGGGGTCCATTTCATTCATTTGCCCCTGTTATGTAGGGGCTTTGGCCAACGTTCAAGAGGGCGGCGCGCAGGGGCTAGTCGTCTGGCCGTGTGAGTTCGAACACGTCGGACACACGTGTGTAGTCACGATAGCCCATCCGGCTCAGCGGAGAATATCGCGTTACATCGAAACGACCGTCCACCAATACATCATCTCGGATATGGACTCCGACAACTTCGCCAAAGACGACAAAG
>CBFHGD010000048.1:0-15107 GCA_965655275.1 Octadecabacter sp.
TTGGGCGCAGGGCGCATCAGCAGGGGCAGGCGCGTGGATGTGATGCCAAGCGTGCCGCCCCAAGTGTAGTCGATCTTGACGCCTTCGAGCTGTGGGAACATGCGTTCCATCCGTCTGCGCAGGGCTGGCTCGATGTCTTTCGGGAAGGCGGTGGTGTAATTTTCACGGCCTCCGAACAGCAGGCGGTTATCCTCGCTCAGGCGGAAGTAATTGACCACGAATTTGCTGTCGGCGACGGCGATGTCTTCGCTTAGGATGTCTTTGGCACGTTCGCCCAGCGGTTCGGTCGCCGCGATAAACGAATTGAGCGGCATGGTGCGCGCCGCGACTTTGCGGTTCAAAGCGGGCATATATCCGTTGCCCGCAAGCAGAACGAACGGCGCGGTGACGCGGCCGTTTCCGGTGGCGACCAAGGCAGGGTCGCCCTGAGCGATATTGTGCACCTCCGAGCGTTCAAAAATACGCACACCGGCGTGTTCGGCGCCCTTTGCGAGGCCTAGAACGTAGCGCAGCGGGTGGATGTGGCCGGCGCCACGGTCAATCAGGCCGCCTTGGTAATGTGGTGATTTTACAATGTCCTGGAACGCGTCACGGGTCAGCCCCTGCGCGTCTTTGTAGCCATAGGTGCGGCGCAGATATTCAACTTCGTCGCGCAGCTCGCGCGCCTCTACCGCGTTATAGGCACCATGGGCGACGCCGGCGCGAAACCGCGCGTCCGGCGCATGTCGCGCAACGCGTGATTTGAGCAGCGCCTTGGCCTCTTCGGACATATCCCACAGGGCCTCGGCTGGCCCTTTGCCCAGCTTTGCAGAAATCCAGCGTTGATCCTGATTAAACCCCGACCCGACCTGTCCGCCGTTGCGCCCGGATGCGCCCCAGCCGGCACGGTGGGCGTCAAGGACAACGACGTCCATGCCCGCCTCCGCCAGTTCCAGCGCCGCCATCAGGCCGGTGTAGCCCGCACCGACGATGCAGACATCCGCCCTGATCTGGCCCTTGAGGGACTGGCGTTGATCGGGAATGTCAGCGGTTGCGGCATACCAGCTGTCAGGGAAGCGGCCCGGCCGGTCATTGCGATAAAGCGGGCTGGTCATGGGGCCTCGCGCAGGTCGTAGTAGGACAGGGCATAGCGTTCTGGTGTCTGTTCGACCACGGTGGCGCGGTCATAAACGTCGCCCTGCATCTGGACGTCGAGGCAGTCGGCGCAGTCGAACCCCAAGCCGGCAATAAATGTTGCAGCGGCATCGTCCCAGTCAGTGCGCAGCAGGGTTTGTTCGCCCAGTGTATCAAGGATGGCGTCGGGCAGGTCGGACGCCCCCGAGATTGCGAAGCTGGGGGCATGGAATTGCACATCGGGAAACAGAATTTCAGCCCCACCGCGGGTGGCGGGGCGGCGGTTGTCGGCGTCCACGACGCGGGCCTGTTGCATCGGGTCGATGCGCAGGTCGGTCAGGGTGACGCCGGGCGGCAATGCGTCACGGATCAGGGCCGTCAGCAGGGCCGCGTGGGTATCCACATTCAGCGGACGATCGGACGCGCGATGGATTGTGGGCAGGGCGATGCGCGCGTTTGGGGTGGTTTGTGCAACCGGATGGGTGCCACCGCCCTCGGCGGTGAGATCCAGCACGGCGAAATCGGGTGCGGATTGGATGGCGGCGAGCGTGTCGAGGTAGGCGGTGTAATCGTCAAACACCTCATCGATCTGCGCGAGGGGCTGGGCGGTTGCGATCAGCATGTCGATGTCACCGCTTTGGCTGGCATCAGCGGCGCAGGGTGTGGACCCGCAGGTGAGTGTGAACACCAGCGCATCATCACGGTAAAGCGCGACAAGGGGGGCACCGCCGCCCGTTTCGTCGGTGGCCAGAAACGCAGTGTCGCGGGCGGCTTGCAGGGCGGATCTGTCCGTCACCACAAGGTTCGTTTCGTCAGGGCCCGCGCCATATAACACAAGGGCCAGCTGTCCGTTCTCAAGATCCTGACCGGCCAGAAAATAGACGGGCGCCGGGCCGTCGGGGGCTGGCTCTGGCGCGATCGTCTGAGGGGTGGTCGGGGCCTCGGTTATGCCTTCAGCCGTTTGGGGGGGCGGGTCGCCGCCCGTGCTGCGCACCAAAGAAAACCCAGCGAAGGCCAACAGGCCTCCGATCACAAGAACACCAATAAACGCGAGCCTAATCATACGTTTAAAAGGAGATGCTCACGCTCCCAAGGGCTGATGACATGCAGGAATTCTTCATATTCAGCCCGTTTGACGATGGAATAAACGCGGGCAAAATCGTGGCCCAAGACCTCGTGCATCTCGGTGTTGGCATCGAACAAATCCAGCGCGGCATGCAAGCCGTCAGGCAATTCACCGTCGCCTTCATAAGCATCCCCGTTAAACCGCTTGTCGGCCCAAAGTTCGTTCTTCATGCCAAGATAGCCGCAGGCCAGCGATGCTGCGATGCAAAGATAGGGGTTGCAATCCATCCCCGCGAGGCGGTTTTCGATGCGCCGCGCGGCGGGCGAGGACAGGGGCACGCGCAGGCCCGTGGTGCGGTTGTCGCGCCCCCATTCAAGATTAATGGGCGCGGCGTGGTCTTTGACGTAGCGCCGGTAGCTGTTCACATAGGGTGCCATCACGGCAACGACGCTGGGCAGGTATTCCTGCAAGCCGCCGATGAACTGGAAAAAGGCGTCGGTTTCACCGCCCTGTGGACCGGTGAAGATGTTTTTGCCCTTACGATCAAGGACCGAATGGTGGATATGCATCGCCGATCCGGGCTCGCCTTCAATGGGTTTGGCCATGAAAGTGGCAAAGCAATTGTGCTTGAGCGCGGCTTCTTTGAGCAGGCGTTTGAAGAAGAACACCTCATCGGCGAGTTTGACCGGATCGCCGTGATTAAGGTTAATCTCAAGCTGGCCCGCGCCGCCTTCCTGCGTGATGCCGTCAATCTCGAATCCTTGAATTTCGGCAAACTCATAAATGTCGTCGATCACGGGGCCGTAGTCGTCCACGGCTGTCATCGAATAGGCCTGACGCGCGGCGGCGGGGCGACCGGACCGCCCTATCATCGGTTCGATCGGTTTGGCGGGGTCGATGTTGGGTGCGACGAGGAAAAACTCCATTTCCGGAGCGACAACAGGTGTCCAGCCTTCCTTTTCATACAGCGAAACGACCCGTTTGAGCACATTGCGCGGACTGAACTGGATCGGCTCGCCCTTGATGTTAAAGGCGTCGTGAATGACTTGCAGGGTGCCGTCGGTGGCCCAAGGCGCGGCCGTCGCGGTGGATAGATCCGGCTTCAGGATCATATCCGGCTCGGTGAAGCCGCCTTCGCCGCCAGCCTCGCCCCAGCCCCCTGTAAGGGTTTGGAAAAAGATCGATTCAGGCAGATGGAATTGCGTTTGCTTTTCCCATTTGGCGGCCGGAACCGCCTTGCCCCGCGCAATGCCGGGCAGGTCAGAGATCATGCATTCGACTTCATCCAGACGGTTGGCGTCCATATAATCGCGGGCCGCTTGCGGGATTTTTGTGATCCAGCTCATGCTGACGCTCCTTTGAAAAAGGCCCCAATCTGACGGGCAAGGTCGGCGTTCGCCACGTCTTTGTCCAGGTTCGCACGGGCGGCATCGATCAGATCGGCAGGCACTGTCCCGCCGCGGGTGCGGATCAAGCCGTCGATGACATCGGAATTGAATTCGGGGTGGGCCTGAACGGTGAACACCTTATTGCCGTAGACCAGCGCCGCGTTTTCACAAAAGGCGTTGCTGGCGACGGGTTTTGCATCCGCCGGACGGGTCACGACCTGATCCTGATGCCACGCGTTCAGGGCAACCTGTTCGCCTTGCCAATCATAGATCGTGCGTCCGACGGCCCAGCCGTCAGCGAATTTTTCGACCTTGCCACCAAGGGCTTGCGCGATGATCTGGTGGCCAAAGCACACCCCGACCATGGGGCTCTCGATGCGGTAGACATCGCGGATCAGGGTTTCGAGCGGTGCGATCCACGGGTGGTCCTCATAAGCGCCGTGTTTGGAGCCGGTGATCAGCCAGCCGTCACATTGTGTTGGTCCGTCGGGGAAATCCCCGTCCACGACGCTGAACGTGTCAAAGCGAAAGCCCTGACCGTCCAGAAGCCGTTCGAACATGGTGGAATAATCCCCCATGACGTCGCGCAACTCATCCGGAGAATGACCTGTCTGCAGTATGCCGATTTTCATGAAACACCAGTTTTGATTTGGTCCTAACGTAGTGCGCCACGCGCCGCCCCGCAAGCGGGGACTGGGGCTATACGGTGTCCAGATAGAGGTCGAGTTGTTCTTCCGGGCTGAGTTCCGCAAATGCGTTCAGTTCCTGGCGTTTGGTCGCGACAAGATTGCGGATCAGTTCGGCGGGGAAAATGCGCTTGATGCGGTCGTCGGTTTCAAAGCGCTCGATCGCCTCGCCCCAGCTTGCGGGAAGCTGCGGCAGGCCTTGGTCATAGGCGTTGCCCGTGATCGGGGCGGGGGGCATTTGCGCGTCTTCGATGCCGGTCAGCGCAGCGCCAAGAACGGCGGCCAGCATAAGGTAGGGGTTCACATCCCCGCCGGCGACGCGGTGTTCGATGCGGCGCGCCTTGTGGCTGCCACCGGGCACGCGGATTGCCGCCGTGCGGTTTTCATAGGCCCAGCAGATCGACGTGGGCGCATGGGCATTGGGCACGAGCCGGTCATAGGAGTTGCCGTGCGGCGCAAGGATCAGCGCGGAGGGCGCCAGCGCGTTCATGCAGCCTGCGATGGCGTGGTGCAGCGCGTCGGTGCCTTCGTCGCCGCCATTGTCAAAGATGTTGTTGCCATTCGCGTCCAGCACCGAGAAATGCACATGCATGCCGTTGCCGGAATATTCGGGGTAGGGTTTCGCCATAAACGATGCGGCAAAGCCGTGTTGGCGGGCCACGCCGCGCACCAGCAGTTTGAACAGCCATGTGTCATCTGCAGCCTTCATTGCGTCCCCGTGCGAGAGGTTGATTTCGAACTGGCCAAGGCCCGCTTCGGAAATGGCGGTCTCGGCGGGAATGTCCATCGCCTCTGCCCCGTCATAAAGCGCTGTGAAAAAGTTATCGAACGCATCAAGCGCACGCAGGGACAGGATTTCCGCACCGGGGCGGCGTTTGCCGGAGCGCGGGTTGGCGGGCACTTGCAGGTCCTTGCCACTGTCATCCACGAGGTAGAATTCAAGTTCCGTGCCGCAGACCGGCGTCAGCCCGCGATCAGCGTAGCGTTTCAGAACCGAGGCGAGCGCATGGCGCGGATCCCCGTCAAACGCGCGCCCGTCTTCGCGATACATCCACATGGGCAGCAGCGCGGTTGGCCCGCTAAGCCACGGCATCGGCACGAAGCCGCGTTCGGTTGCCTTGCAGATGCCGTCTGGGTCACCCGCTTCGAACACCAGCGGGGAATCGTCGATGTCTTCGCCCCAGATATCAAGGTTGAGCACGGACAGCGGAAACCGCGTGCCGTCGCGTTCGATATTTTGGGCAAAGCGCGATGGCATGCGTTTGCCGCGTGCCACGCCGTTCAGGTCGGAGGCCGCAACGCGGATGGTGCGAATATCAGGATTGTCGTGGAGCCATGTCATGGCGGATCACCGGATGATTTGAGGACGGAAGCGGAATTTCGGGCGGGCGTCTTGCGGCAAGTGGTTGTTCAGCCGCGTGCCGATGCGCCCCATGATGAAGATGATCACCAGCGTGACGATGATGAAATAAAACGCCAAGATCGGGTAGGGCACAAAGGGGTTGAACGTCTTGTCCGCGAAGTAGTTCGCGTAATAAAGCGCATCGCCCCGTTGCCCCCAGACGGGAAACCCCGAAAAGAAGACCAGCGTGGTGGAGTGGAACAGAAAGATCGCCTCGTTGGTATAGGCGGGCCATGCAAGGCGCAGCATGGTCGGCCAGATGACGCGGCGAAACCGCGACCAGCCCGACAGCCCGTAGGCGTCCGCCGCTTCGGTATCGCCCTTGGGGATGGATTGCAGCGCACCATAAAAGATTTCGCCGGTGTAGGCGGACGTGTTGAGGAACAACACGATCAGCGCCCCGAGCCATGCGGCGGTAAACAGATCAAAGAACGCGTATTGGCCCTTGAGTGTGAGGAAGAGGAAATAAGCAAAGAAGAACTGGATAAACAGCGGCGAGCCGCGAAAGACGAAGATGAACCATTCGCTGAGCTTGCGCAGTATTCGGTTGTGGGACGCCTTTCCGAGCGCGACGGCGGTGGCGAGGAAAAAGCCGGACAACAGCGCCAGCACACCGAAATAGATGTTCCAGATAATGCCCGACCCGATCAGGGTGAATTGCTGACACAGGGTGAAATCCGTGCGCGGCAACATACGTTCGCCAACCCCGACAGAGCGCAGGGCATAATCTGCGATGGTGTTCAGGCACTCCTCCATCACGCAGCGGCCTTGCGCTGGGCTTCGCCGCCCGACGTGGCCTGTCCGTGCGTAAGGCGGCGCATGGCGCGGTCCAGCACCAGTTCGGACACACGGGTAAAGGCGAGGTAGAACACCAGCAGCGCCAGAAAATACCACATGCGCCAATCGCCATGGGGGTAGGCTGTGAACTGCGGGGTCTTGGTGCTGCCCAGATCGCGCGCCCAGTAGACGATGTCTTCGATGCCAAGCAGGAACAGCAGCGGCGTCGCCTTGATCAGCACCATCCACAGGTTGCCAAGGCCGGGCAGGGCATAGACCCACATTTGCGGCACCACGATACGCCAGAATGTCTGGCGGCGGGTCATGCCATAGCTTTCACCGGTTTCGATCTGCGCGCGCGGCACGGCGCGCATGGCCCCGAACAGCACGTTTGCGGCAAAGGCGCCGAACACGATGGCAAAGGTGAACACGGCGATGAAGAACCCGTAGGTTTCGTGTATCCACTGCGGCGCGTTGCCCAGCGGCATTTTGGCGGCCTGACAGACGATAAAATCGTTACCTTGGCGGATGGCATCGGGCCAGTCGGGGCATTTGATCTGGTGGCGCAGATATTCGATGCCCTGATCCAGCGCGATGACGAAAAACAGAAAGAACGCGATGTCTGGCACGCCACGCACGACGGCGATGTAGGATTTGCCGACCCATGACAGGGGCGCGAAACGGGCGCGTGCCGCCATCGCCCCAAAAAACCCGAACGACAGGGCGAGGGGCGCGGTGATGGCCAGCAGCAACAGAACCGTGCCGAACGATGCATAGAACGCCATATGCTTGCCCGTTGTCAGATAACAGGAGAGCCATGGCAGCATGTCTAGGGTGCTGGGGTCTGCGCAATACTGGAAAATGACGGGCCTCGCGGCGGCGGAAGGATATGGGGTGTCGTGGCCAAGGTTTAGCTAGAGGAGTGCGCCCGCCCCGAGACGTCAGGGCGGGCGCGAACGTCCGGCTTACTGGAACGTGGATGCGACTTCCCACTTGGTGATCAGCTCGTTGAGGGAGCCGTCGTCCTTCATGGACTGGATCGCAGCATCAAGCGCCGCTTTCAGTTCACCGTCGCTTTCGCGCACGCCCGCACCAACGCCTGCACCAAGCAGAACTTCCTGCTCAAGCATCATCAGTTCGGACTGGCCCTCAAGCGCGCCTGTGAGGAAGGATTTGTCTGCAAACACAGCGTCAGCTTCGCCACCGCGCACGGCCGCAAGGGTTTCTTCGGGCGTTGCGAATTCAACAAGCGTCCAGCCTTGGTCGGCGATGTAGCCGGCCTGAATGGTGCCGGTCTGGGCCGCGATCACGCCATTTTCGACGTCAACGTCCATGGACAGCGCGACAAAGGATGTCGGATCAGCAGGGGTGTAGGCCTGTGTGAAGTCGATGACTTCGTCCCGCTCGTCCGTGATAGACATGCCGGCCATGATGACGTCGTAGTTGCCCGACACGAGGTTGGGGATAATGCTGTCCCATTCGTTTGTGACCCATTCGCAGGTCAGCTCGGCGCGCACGCACAGCTCGTCGCCCAAATCACGTTCGAAACCGGCAACTTCGCCAGCGTCGTCAAGGAAGTTCCAAGGCGCATAAGCACCTTCTGTGCCAAGGCGCACGACGGAGTGGCTTTCGGCGAGGGCCATTGTGGATGTCAGTGCGACCGCAGCGGTCGTGAGGATCAGGTTTTTCATCATGTTTCTCCCGTTGATGAAGGCGGCGACTCGTTTAGGTGTCGCCAGACTGTCGCGCAGAATTGTCTGTGCTGAGCGAAAAGGCAATGGTTTTAGACGTTTGAGGGGTCATGCGTGCAGGGTGACCGAGAGGAACCCTTGCAGGCGTTCTGATTTTGGCGCTGTGAACAGCTGCTCGGGCGGGCCCTCTTCCTCGATCAGGCCCTGATGCAAAAACACGACGTGATCGGAAATGTCGCGCGCCATGCGCATGTCGTGGGTGACGACCAGCATCGTGCGTCCTTCAGTTGCCAAATCTTTGATAACCTTGACGACTTCTTGTTCCAGCTCGGGATCGAGCGCCGATGTCGGTTCATCAAACAACAGCGCCTTGGGCTCCATGCACAGGGCGCGCGCAATGGCGGCGCGTTGTTGTTGGCCGCCCGACAGCATGGCCGGATAGACATCACATTTGTCACCGATGCCGACCTTATCGAGATACTTGCGCGCAGACGCCTCAACCTCGGTCCGGTCGCGTTTCAACACGGTGAGCGGCGCTTCCATGACGTTTTCAAGGATCGTCATATGCGCCCACAGGTTGAATTGCTGGAACACCATAGACAGGTTCGTGCGAATACGGATCATCTGTGCGCGATCCGCAGGGCGGCGGTTGCGCCCCTTGCCTTTCCAAAGCACAGGCTCGCCACAGAAAATCACATCCCCTTGCTGGCTGTCTTCCAGCAGGTTGGCGCAGCGCAAGAGCGTGGATTTACCGGAGCCTGATGACCCGATCAGGCTGACGACATGGCCGGCAGGCGCAGCGATATCTACGCCCTTGAGAACTTCAAGTTCGCCGTAGGCCTTGTGCAAATTGCGGATTTCAATGACGGGCGCGGTGGCTGGGTCGGTCATGGGGCCTCATGATTTCAATTTTGCCGAGTAGGACCGAAAACGCACCCGATTGCAATGTCGCTTAAAAGGAACGTGCCGTTAGGGGGCCGGCGGCAGGGGCAAATCATAGGCGGAATCTGGCAGCACCTTGATCCCGTGCAGCCCGAGGGTCTTGGTGTGTCCTGGCGCAAGCCCGATCAGGGCGGTCTGTAGCGCGGCGAGGATCGGAGCGGTGTCGTTGGTTTTGGCGGTGATAAACGTCATCCCCGGAGACAGGCCGGTGCGCCCGACCACGGCGAGGTCTTGCGTAAACGGTTCCCAATTTTGCAACATGCGCCAAGTGACGGCGTCAATCGCCGCAAGGTCGGCGCGCCCCGACGCCACAGCGCGCGCACTCTGGATATGCGCGCCGGTGGGCAGGGTTGTGTGAAACGTCAATCCCTGCGCGGTAATGCTGGCTAGCGGTGCCCCCCAGCCTGAATGCGACAGCGCATCGCTGTAGGCAAATCGCCCCAGCACGGCGGGGGCCAGCCCGCGCGGGGCATCTTCGCGGCGTGTAATGAATACGGAATGATAATATCCCGCAGGCGTGTCCGGCAGGCCGTAGTCGGCGCAGGCGATGCGGGTGACCTTGTCGGCAAACGCCGCGCGATAGGGCAGATTGCAAATCTGGCCAAGCAGCAGGTCGGGACGCCCCCAGCCCTCGACATAGTCGATGTCGCGCTCCAACCTGTCGGGCCCGTGGCCCAATGCGCGGCGTATCCCGTCCCAAAGCGCGTCATGGGCGTCGCGGTTTTCAGGCCGGTCATACATTGGCAGGCTGGCGATCATGACTGCGCAGTGACCCGTTGGCGTGCGCTGTGGCTTTCTTGATCTGTGATGCCCAGCAGGGGCGCGACCATACGTAACATCGCGTCTTCATGTTCGTCGCGCACGCCGTCCACCAAAACAACACTCCACAGCGCCTCGATCACGCCGATCCGGTCTTCGTAAGGCACCGCATCTTTGATGGCGCGGGTGAAGCGGACGGTATCTGGCGCTTCGGCTTCGGCGATTTCGCACTGCCCGCGCAGATCGGCGGCTTCAAACGCAGACAGCCCGTAGCGCGATGCCAGTACCGTATCGATCTGGTCGATTTCGTCTGCGTCATAGGAATTATCGGACCGCGCCAAACGCACCAGAAGCGCGCCAAGCGCGATACGGGCATCGCTTTGTTGCAACGGGGCGGGGTCGGGGGCGGTCAGCCGCTTGAAAAGGTCACCAAACATGCACAAAGATATAGGTGGCGGCGCACGAAAGGCCAAGCCTGTCGTGTCGGGTATGGATTTATCCGCGCAGGGCCGTCGCCGCTTCGGGGGCCATTCCGAAGGTTTGCGTCGCGATTGCCACCACCTGCTGTTCGGTGTCATGACGCTGGCCGTCCGCATCCGCGACTTTCCAAAGCGCGCGCACCAAAGCATCACATTCGGATTTTGTGACGTCGCAGGTCAGAATATGGGCCAGCTCGCCGGTGTCCGGCATCGCATGTTCCAGCTTTTCGCATTCGGCCCGCATGCGCGCCGCTTCGATCGCGTTCAAATCGTAAAGGTCGGCCAGCAAATGGTCGATCTCCTCGATCTCTTGGAACAGATACGCGCCATCCGCCTTGGCCACACGCACCAGAAGCGCGCCAAGCGCATGGCGCGCATCAGCCTCGGGCATGACGGTAAACTGTGATGCGGGTGTGCGAAGCAGGGCGAGGATACGTTCAAACATGCCATTCACTTTAGGCGGCATTCACAGCCCCGCAAGCCTCAAAGTGCGCCGAACAGCCCGCTCAGCCGCGATAATTCGTCGTCCAGACCCCACGGCGCGTTCACAACCACCAAACCGGACCCCACCATGCGATGCCCGTCACGCGCCGGAGCAAAGCCCACTTCATGAATGATCGCATCGGGCAGGCCGCCGCGGATGGCGTTGACCAGCCCGCGATGACGTTGATCAACAAGGATCGGATACCAAAGCATCAACACGCCGACCGGCCAGGCCTTGGCGATTTTCAGAATGTGGCGGGGAATGTCCTGATATTCCGCTTTCACCTCATAGGATGGATCGATGAGCATCAGCCCGCGCCGTGGCCTTGGCGGACACATCGAATAGGCCATGTCGAACCCGTCGCGCGGATGCACGTGAACTCCGCCAACGGCCTCGTAAAGCGCGCGACTTTCTTGCGGGTGGAGTTCGGCGACATGCAACACATCGTCTTCGCGCAACAGGTGCGACGCGATCCAGGGCGATCCGGGGTAGGCGTTTGCGCCATGTTCTGCACGACACGCGGCCACCACACGACCATAAGGATGCCCGTCGCCAAACCACCCCTCAACCGCGCCGATCCCCGCCGCGGCCTCGCCTGTCTTCAGGGCTTCATCCGCACCCAGATCATACAATCCACGCCCGCCATGGGTTTCCAGATAGGTGATCGGTTTGTCTTTGCGGGTCATATACTCCAACACCCATGACAATGCCGCGTGCTTGTGCACATCCGCCAGATTGCCCGCGTGATACTGGTGTTGATACGACAACATAGTGCGCTCCTGTGACCGCGTCTTTGCTTTGAAAATATCCCGGGGGGAGTCCGCAGGACGGGGGGCTGGCCCCCCCCAGCCGTGTTACACCAATCGCGAAGCTTCGAGCGCTGCGCGCACAAAGTCGGCAAACAACGGGTGCGGTGCAAACGGCTTGGATTTCAGTTCGGGGTGGAACTGCACACCGATGAACCACGGATGGTCGCTCCACTCGACGATCTCCGGCAGTTTGCCATCGGGCGACATGCCGGAAAACGCGAGCCCCGCCGCTTCGAGTTTATCGCGGTATTTGGTATCGACTTCATAGCGGTGGCGGTGACGTTCCTCGATCGCGAGGGTGCCGTAAATACCGGCGACCTTTGATCCCGCGCTCAGCGTTGCGTCATAGGACCCGAGGCGCATGGTTCCGCCCTTGTCGTCCCCGACCTTGCGTTTAACGGATGCGTTGCCCTGCACCCATTCTTTCAGGTGATAGACAATCGGCTCGAACCGCTTTTTGCCGGCCTCGTGGTCGAATTCCTCGGACCCGGCATCCGCAAAGCCCGCGACGTTGCGAGCGGCTTCGATCACGGCCATTTGCATGCCCAGACAGATGCCGAAATACGGGATCTTGTTCACGCGGGCATACTCTGCCGCCTTGATCTTACCTTCGGTGCCGCGTTCGCCAAATCCGCCTGGCACGAGGATGCCGTGGTAGCCCTCAAGATGGGGAGCGGCATCTTCGCGGTCAAACACTTCCGCGTCGACCCATGACACATTGACCTTCACACGGTTGGCCATGCCGCCGTGGGTCAGCGCCTCCTTGAACGACTTATAGGCGTCCTCCAGCTGGGTATATTTGCCGACGATGGCGATGTTGACCTCGCCGTCCGTATTGTGAATGCGGTCATAGACATCGTTCCAGATGCTCAGGTCGGGGCGTGGCGCGGGGGAGATGCCGAACGCGTCCAGCACCGCCTGATCTAAGCCCTGTTTGTGATAGGCCAGCGGTGCCTCGTAAATGGACTTCAGGTCATAGGCAGCAACGACGGCTTCTTTGCGCACGTTACAAAACAGCGCGATCTTGCCGCGCTCTTTTTCCGGGATCGGATGTTCGGAGCGGCAGACCAGAATATCGGGCGCGATGCCGATGGATTGCAATTCCTTGACGCTGTGTTGCGTCGGCTTGGTTTTCAGCTCGCCGGATGCGGCCAGATAGGGCAGCAGGGTGAGGTGCATGAAAATACACTCGCCGCGTGGTTTGTCGTGGCTGAACTGGCGGATCGCTTCGAAAAACGGCAGGCCTTCGATGTCGCCAACCGTGCCGCCGATTTCACACAGCATGAAATCGACTTCATCTTCGCCGATGTGAAGAAACTCTTTGATCTCGTTTGTTACGTGGGGAACGACCTGAATGGTCTTGCCCAGATAATCCCCGCGCCGTTCCTTTTCCAGCACGTTGGAATAGACGCGGCCGGACGAGATCGAATCCGTGCTGCGCGCGGGCACCCCGGTGAAGCGTTCGTAGTGCCCAAGGTCCAGATCGGTTTCCGCGCCATCGTCCGTCACAAAAACTTCGCCATGTTCAAACGGTGACATCGTGCCGGGGTCCACGTTCAAATACGGGTCCAGTTTGCGAAGCCGCACTGAAAACCCGCGGGCTTGCAAAAGCGCGCCGAGGGCCGCCGACGCGAGCCCTTTGCCAAGCGAGGACACAACCCCACCAGTGATAAAAACGTAACGCGCCATTGGTCAGGTATCCCCGTGAAGTCCGTCAGAAAAAAATGTGGGTAACATCCCAAACGCAGTCCGCTGGAAAGCATGTATCACGGGATTTAAGTCTACGGGGATTCGGGGGTCACTGGCAACCGAAGTGATGCATAATAATCCGATAAAACCGCAATATCGTGTAGATTGAGGCAATTAACCCGCAAGGGCTTGTGGCCTGACGTTACGTGATCTGACGCGGCCTAGTTGGCGTCAGGAACCAATGGCTCGTCACTGGGCGCGGCTGCGGGTGGCGGCAACAGGCTTTCGCCCGCGCTGGGCGCCTCTTGGGATGTGTCACTGCCGGGCAACAGGGAGTCGCTGTTCACGACGGATGCGTCGCGCGCCTGGGAGGCGGACAGAACCGTCAACGCGACCGACGTGCAGATAAATGCGATTGCCAGAAGCCATGTCAGCTTTCCCAAGGCCGTCGCCGCAGAGCGGCTGGACATCGCGCCACCGCCACCGCCGCCGCCAATGCCAAGGCCGCCACCTTCGGAACGCTGCAAAAGAACGACACCGATCAGAGCCAGCGCGAGCAGCAAGTGGACGACAAGAACGACATTTTCCATGGATAAGCCTTTAGCGGGTTTGCGTGGGGTTTCTAGAAGCGAAACCCCCATCCCGCAACCCCCGAAAACCACGGTCGCGCAGAAGGCGTGGCCGCGCTGTCGGGGGAACAGCAGTCGCTTCGCATGGACACGCGGCAAATGTCCGCTTTCACCGCTGCGCGCGATGTCCTATGACAGGCGCGGATTTGATCGTTGAACTAGATTGGGAATCTTCAAAATGGCGAATGTGGTGGTTGTCGGTGCCCAGTGGGGCGATGAAGGCAAAGGCAAGATTGTCGACTGGCTTTCTGAGCGCGCAGACGTAATCGCGCGGTTTCAAGGCGGGCACAACGCGGGCCACACGTTGGTCATTGATGGCAAGGTTTACAAATTGCACGCGCTGCCCAGCGGCGTGGTGCGCGGTGGCAAACTGTCGGTCATCGGCAATGGTGTGGTGTTGGACCCGTGGCATTTGATGAACGAGATCGCGACCGTGCGCGCGCAAGGTGTCGAGATTTCGCCTGATACCTTGATGATCGCAGAAAACACGCCGCTGATCCTGCCAATTCACGGTGAACTGGACCGGGCGCGCGAGGAAGCGGCCAGCAAGGGCACCAAGATCGGCACCACAGGGCGCGGGATTGGCCCGTGTTATGAAGACAAGGTCGGGCGGCGCGCCATTCGTGTGGCTGATCTGGCAGACCCTGCGACATTGGAGGCGCGGGTGGACCGCGCGTTGCAACACCATGATCCGCTGCGCAAGGGGCTGGGCATTGCACCGGTGGACCGCGACCAGTTGATTGCGGATTTGCAGGCGATTGCCGACCCGTTGCTCGCCACCGAGTTGCCCGGCGACCAAGAACTGATCGAAACCGCCGACGCCGCGCCCAATGTCGCCATGTCGATCCTCAAACTGCACAAGGCGCTGCGCGAAAGCCAGGCGCGCCTCAGCGACCTGTCGGACATGCTCGCGGAGGAAGGGCGCACCACGGCGATGGCCGCAGCGCGCCTGCCCGCCGACGAGGTGCGCGACACGCTCGAAAAGCGGGCCAACCATTTCGACCGGATCGAGGCCGAGGCCGAAGCCTTTGTCGAAGAGATCAAGCCGGGCGACGATCTGTCCGGCGCGCTGAAAACCTGGCTGGCGCGCGAACATGGCATTGCGGTGCGCATCCTTCCCATTTCCGCGATGGCGCATCTGCGCCGCCGTTATGATCGTCATTCCAACCGGCTGTTCATCTCAGAGCGGCTGA
>CBFHGD010000049.1:0-15099 GCA_965655275.1 Octadecabacter sp.
TCCCGATGACGATTGTTCCGGGCGACATGTCCAAGGAACGGCTTGAGGCGATCACCTAAGGCGACACGGTTTTTCTTTCATCGTGCGAGGACGTGGTGCGCAGCGTTTGCGCGGCCACACAGCTGCGTGCGAATTGTGACAGAACCCTCTGATTTGGCGACATATTGCTCACCAAACGCGGCGCGACGTGAAATATTTTCCGCTCACGTTTTTGCGTTTTTATCGTTTCGTGAGCGGCCGAAACACGACAGTGCGCTGATCCGCACAGAGATGCCCGGACTTCTGTGCGCCCATGCGAGAGAACTGCCGCAGTGTGGCAATGTCTTGCCGTCAAGCCCTCCGGTTCCTCACAAACCCCTCAGATTTTTGTGACCGTGAACGGGGTGTTCGCAGCCCGCAATCGGGCCCACCTTCAACTCATCGAACCGCAGCAAGCCGCTGCAACGACACACCAAGCCGCCCCGTAGAACGGGCACTTCAAACCGCCCGAAACGGGCCTCGAAAGGAAATACCATGTTCAAGACAGCAACCCTCGCCCTCACCGCAATCGCAGCATCCGCAACGATCGCATCCGCTGATGTCAGCTATTTGTCGACCTTCTCAATGGAGCAGAACAACGACACCATCGTCGAGCTTGGCACCGTGCGTGCGGCGGGTGACGGCGTCGTCGAAATCTATGGCTACAGCGCCGGCGAAGTCGGCACGCTGCTCGGCTCGGAATCAGTGCATGCCGGTGCAAACCCGCAGGTCGACGTGAACATCCGTCGTTCGGGCACCGACGCGATCGCGTTTCTGAAGGTCGGTGGCCAGATCGTCGATACATTGGAAATCGATTTCAACTAAGGCTACTTCCCCCCAACCCCTCTCCGCGCTGCGGGCCGCCTTTCACGGGCGGCCCGTATGCGTTTAGAATGGTTCCAAACCTTGACTTTGGCGGGGGGCGGGCGCATATGTAAATCCTGACAAAAAAGGTTGGCCCCATGTTTATCCAGACCGAATCCACACCGAACCCCGCAACGCTGAAGTTCCTGCCCGGCCAGACCGTGCTGGAGGTTGGCACAGCCGATTTTCCGACAGCGGACGCTGCGGGGACGAGCCCGTTGGCGGCACGTATTTTCGCGGTTGAGGGCGTGAGCGGCGTTTTCTTTGGCACGGATTTCGTGACCGTGACCAAGGCTGATACGGTCGAATGGGACCACATCAAGCCCGCCATTCTGGGCGCGATCATGGAGCATTACCAATCCGGCGCCCCGGTGATCGAAGGTGAGCAGGCGGCATCCGGCCATGCCGAGCATACCGGAGAAGACGGCGAAATTGTTAACCAGATCAAGGAATTGCTGGACACGCGGGTGCGCCCCGCGGTGGCGCAAGACGGCGGTGACATCACGTTCCACGGGTTTGATCGCGGTGTGGTTTACCTGCATATGCAAGGCGCCTGTGCGGGCTGTCCAAGCTCTACACTGACGCTGAAAATGGGGATCGAAAACCTGCTGCGTCACTACATCCCAGAGGTGGTCGAGGTGCGCCCGGTTGCCGCCTAACCCGACGATACTGGCATTTGACACATCGGCGGCGCATTGCGCCGCCGCTTTGCTGTGTGATGGGCAGGTCACTGTGCATGTCGAGGAGATGGCGCGCGGGCAAGGTGAGCGGTTGATGGTGTTGCTGGAAGAGGTTTTGACGGCCAACGCCCTGAACTGGCGCGATCTGGACGCGATTGGTGTCGGCGTCGGGCCTGGCAATTTCACCGGCATCCGCATCAGCGTCAGCGCGGCGCGGGGGCTGGCACTGGGGCTGGGGAAACCGGCCATTGGCGTGTCGATGTTTGACACAACTTCGCGGCTTTCCAAAAGCGCGCAGGTGGCTGTGCCTGCACCGCGTGATCAAGCCTATGTCATGGACTTTCAGAATAAGGCCCAGCCCAAACTTGTTCAGGTCGATCAGACCGGCGCAGTTGCTTTTTCTTCGCAATACGCGGCGCACGCCCATATCGAGGCCATGGCGCGGATCGCGGCCGAGCGTCTTGAGCACGATAACCCGCGCCCTGCCCCGCTGTATGTGCGCGCGCCTGATGCGGCGCCGCCACGAGAAAAGCCGCCGGTGATTTTACCGTGACGCCGGCGGAGCTTGCCGGAACGCACGGGGCGGCATTTGGCGGCAAAGGCTGGCCGCTCGCGGATTTCGAGAGCTATTTGACGGCCCCGAATATTCGTATCTTTGGCGATGAGATGTGTTTCGCGGTGATGCGTATTGCAGGGCCGGAGGCGGAAGTTTTGACGCTGGCGACCCATCCGGATGTGCAGGGAACGGGGCGCGCGACGGTGATGCTTGCGGACGCGTTGAACAGCTTGCGGGCGAGCCGGATCGAGGAGGTTTTTCTTGAGGTGGCCGAGGATAACGCCGCCGCACGCGCGGTTTATACACGCAATGGTTTCAAAGCCTTCGCGACGCGGACCAGCTATTACGAGAACGGCGTGGCCGCGATCTGCATGAAAACACAGCTTTGCGTAGCGTCACCGGACTAAACATACCGTCTCTCTGCGAAATTGCACAAGAATCAGTTGATCTTCCGGCCTTAGCGTTGCCTAATTTGGCCCATGATCGAGTTCAGCCCGCAAGACAGCGCAGCTGAGATCGGGGACCGCAGCCGACAAATCCGTGGCGCGGCCCTCCAACAAGAACCTGGGAGACCTCTTTATGAGCCTTATGAAAAAATTCCTCGGCGCATCCACTGCGCTGGCCCTGACTGCTGGTGCGGCATGGGCCGAAGGCCCCGCGATCATCTATGATCTGGGCGGCAAGTTCGACAAATCATTCAATGAATCCGCATTTGGCGGCGCACAGCGCTGGGCAGACGAGAACAGCGCAGAATACGCCGAGTTCGAAATCACCTCCGACGCGCAGCGCGAGCAGGCGATCCGCCGCTTCGCCGAAGCTGGCAACAACCCCATCGTCATGGCGGGCTTTTCGTGGGGCACACCCCTGTCCGAAGCTGCTGGCGATTATCCTGACACGAAGTTCGTGATCATCGACATGGTCGTTGATGCGCCAAACGTGCGCTCGGTTGTGTTCAACGAGCATGAGGGATCCTACCTTGTCGGCATGATGGCGGCGCAGGCTTCCGAGTCCGGTGTTGTATCGTTTGTCGGCGGCATGGATATTCCACTGATCCGCAAGTTCGGCTGTGGCTACGCGCAAGGCGTGCTGGCGGCTGACCCTGACGCGACGGTCATCGCCAACATGACAGGCACAACGCCAACAGCATGGAATGACCCCGTCAAAGGCTCCGAGCTGACACTGGCACAGATCAGCCAAGGGTCGGACGTTGTATTTGCGGCCGCTGGCGGCACCGGTATCGGTGTTCTGCAAACGGCAGCGGACGAGGGCATTTTGTCCATCGGTGTTGACGCGAACCAGAACTACCTGCACCCCGGTCAGGTTCTGACTTCCATGGTGAAGCGCGTTGATAATGCTGTTTACGAAGCGTTTTCCGCGGGCGACATGGTGGAAACCGGCTTCAACGTCATGGGCGTTGCAAACGGTGGTGTTGGCTACGCAATGGACGAATTCAACGCAGAGCTGGTAACAGACGAAATGGCGGCAATGGTTGAAGCTGCTGCTGAATCCATCGCGTCCGGTGAGTTGGTTGTGCACGATTACATGTCCGACGAAACATGCCCTGCGATTGATTTCTAAGACCGGAACGACATGACGAAACAAGAGGCCGCGCTGATCAGATCGGCGCGGCCCTTTGCATCCCCGGGGGGGGCGGGGACTATGTTGATGAGCGATTTGATGGCGACTTTTGCTAGTGTTTCGGAGTTTTTGACGCAGCTGGAGCAGTGCGAATGACAGAGCTTGCCCCAGCCATCGAGCTTGTCGGAATCTCAAAAGCGTTCGGACCTGTACAGGCCAACAAGGATATTTCCATCCGCGTCATGCCTGGCACGATCCACGGGATTATCGGAGAAAACGGCGCGGGCAAATCCACGCTGATGTCGATCCTTTACGGGTTTTATAAGGCTGACGCGGGCGATATTTTTATTTCCGGCGAGAAGGTGCAGATCCCTGATTCACAAGCGGCGATTGCCGCGGGGATCGGGATGGTGTTCCAGCATTTCAAACTGGTGCAGAATTTCAGCGTATTGGAAAACGTGGTGTTGGGCGCCGAAGAAGGCGCGTTGTTGCGCCCGTCGCTGGCCAAGGCGCGCGAGCAGCTGAAAAGCCTCGCGGCGGAATACGAGTTGAACGTCGATCCTGATGCGATCATTCAGGATATTGGCGTCGGAATGCAGCAACGGGTCGAGATTTTGAAGGCGCTGTACCGGCAGGCCGACATCCTTATTCTGGACGAGCCGACGGGCGTTTTGACACCGGCAGAGGCGGACCAGTTGTTCCGTATTTTGCACCGCCTCAAGGAGGAAGGAAAAACCATCATCCTGATCACTCACAAGCTGCGCGAGATCATGGATGCCACTGACACCGTCAGCGTCATGCGGCGCGGCGAAATGATGGCGACCGTCAAGACGAGCGAGACCAGCCCGGCCGACCTTGCCGAACGGATGGTGGGGCGTAAGGTGTTGTTGCGGGTGGATAAAGTGCCCGCGACGCCAAAGGAAAACGTGCTGGAGGTGCGAGACCTGAACGTCACCGACGACAAGGGTGTGCACCGCCTGAAAGGTGTTTCGTTCCATGTGCGCGCCGGCGAGATCCTTGGCATTGCGGGCGTGTCCGGCAACGGGCAATCAGAGCTTCTGGAGGTCTTGGGCGGCTATGAGAAGGGCAGTGGCGAGATCGTTCTCAACGGCCAGCCTCTTGATCTGACGGGCGCGCATTCGGACGGGCAGAGCCGCCGAAATCGCGGTATCGCCCATGTGCCTGAGGACCGCCAGCACGAAGGGTTGATCATGGATTTCACCGCGTGGGAAAACACTGCGTTCGGTTACCACCATGACCCGAAATACCAGCGCAACGCGTTGTTTATGGACAACCGCGCAATTCTGGCTGACGCGCAGGAAAAGATGGACCGTTTCGATGTGCGCCCGCCCAACCCGATGCTGGCCGCCAAGAGTTTTTCGGGCGGCAACCAACAAAAGATCGTCGTGGCGCGCGAAATGGAACGGGACCCTGTGCTGCTGCTGGTCGGGCAACCGACGCGCGGTGTGGACATCGGCGCGATCGAATTCATCCACCAGCAGATCATCGCGCTGCGCGATCAGGGCAAGGCCATTTTGCTGGTGTCAGTGGAGCTGGAAGAAATCCTGGGGCTGAGTGACCGGATCGCCGTCATGTTTGACGGGCAGATCATGGGCGAACGCCTGCCGGAGCAGACAAATGAAAAAGAACTGGGTCTGTTGATGGCCGGAATGAAAGACGGGGAGGCCGCATAATGGAGAGCATGCCAAAGTGGGCCGATGTTGCCCTGGTGCCGGTGGTGTCGTTGATACTGGCGGCGATCATCTCGGCGATTGTGTTTCTGGCCGTGGGGCAGAACCCGTGGGACGCGCTGAAACTGATGGCTTACGGCGCTGTCGGAACGTCCGATTTCCTTGGATATACATTGTTTTACGCCACGAACTTCATCTTCACCGGTTTGGCCGTGGCGGTGGCGTTCCATGCGTCGTTGTTCAACATCGGCGGTGAGGGTCAGGTGCTGTTGGGGGGCTTGGGCGCGGCGCTTGTGTGCCTGTATGTGCCCCTGCCGCACTGGAGCCTCGCCCTGCTTGCGGGTGCAGCGGCAGCGGCGGCGTTTGGTGCGCTGTGGGTCGTGATCCCAGCGTATTTGCAGGCGCGGCGCGGCAGCCACATTGTTATCACGACGATCATGTTCAACTTCATGGCGTCGGGCCTTTTGGTTTACATGTTGGGCGGGCCACTCAAACCGGAGGGCCAGATGCAGACCGCCACGGCGATCTTTCCGCAGGCGACGCACCTGCCGTCCCTCAACGATGTGGCTGGCCTGTTCGGGTCTGATTTGTTCGGGCGTTCACCGGTCAACATATCGATCTTACTTGCGCTGCTGGCCTGCGTCGGCGTTTGGGCGCTGATCTGGCACACGCGGCTGGGCTATCAGATCCGCGCGCTTGGAAAATCCGAAAGTGCGGCAAAATATGCCGGCATTTCGGCCGTTCATATCACCATGATCACACTGGTGATCTCGGGTGGTCTGGCGGGGATGATGGCCGTGAACAACACGATGGGCATCAACACACCGCAGTTGGTCGATAACGCGGCGGGCGGTGCGGGGTTCATCGGGATTGCCGTGGCGCTGATGGGGCGCAACCACCCGATTGGCATCGTGATTGCGGCGCTGTTGTTTGGCGCGCTTTATCAGGGGGGTGCGGAATTGTCGGCGGCCACGTCGATCCCGGTGCAGATCGTTGTCGTCATTCAGGCCCTGGTGATCATGTTTACCGGTGCGCTGGACGAAATGGTGCGTGCGCCGATCGAAAAACTGTTCCTGCGTTTCGGGCGCAGCCAGACGGCGGGGGAATAAGCGATGGATTTTTTCACAGTTGTTCAGCTTGCCGATGCCTCCGTGCGTATGGCGATTCCGTTGCTTCTGGCCTGTCTTGCGGGGCTGTTTTCCGAACGGGCCGGTATTTTCGACATCGGGCTTGAGGGCAAGATGCTGGCGGCCGCGTTCCTGTCGGCGGCCGTTTCATTTGCAGCCGGTAACGTCTGGGTTGGCCTGATGGCAGGTATCGGGGTTTCGGTGCTGCTGGCGATTATTCATGGCATTGCGTCTATTACGTTTCGTGGCAACCAGCTGATTTCAGGTGTCGCCATTAACTTTTTCGCGGCCGGATTGACGGTGGTGATTGCCCAAGGTTGGTTCGCCCAAGGCGGGCGCACACCCTCCCTGCCCGGCGACGCGCGGTTCAACAGCATCGACTTTCCCGGCGCCCTGTCACGGGTGCGCGACAAGATGCAGGCGAGCCCGGGGATGCAGTTTTATTCGGAGTTTATTTCCGGTCACTCGATCCTCGTTTACCTTGGTCTGCTGACGGTTCCGCTGTCGTGGTGGATTTTGTATCGCACACGGTTTGGTCTGCGCCTGCGAGCTGTCGGCGAAGCACCCGAGGCCGTGGACACGGCGGGTGTTTCCGTTGTGCGTCTGCGGTTTACCGCGGTGATCATTTGCGGCATTTTGTGCGGCATCGCGGGCGCGTATCTGTCCACCGCAGTGCAGGCTGGCTTCACCAAAGACATGACCGCGAACCGGGGCTTCATCGCGCTGGCCGCGTTGATCTTTGCCAAGTGGCGGCCGTGGCATGCGATGGGGGCCTGTCTGTTGTTCGGCCTGTTCTTTGCCATCGACAACCGGTTTCAGAATATCCAGCTGCAGATCGTCTGGGTCATGGTATTGCTGGTCGGCGCGTCGGCCCTGATGACGACCTATGCGCTGAAGCGCGAGAAGATCGATGTTCTTGTTCTGGGCGGGTTGTCTGCGATGTTAACGTTGATCGCCTTGATGGTGTGGCGCGGTGCGGCGACCGGCGAGGAGATCGGTGTGATCAGCGCGCTTTGGGAAACCGTGAAGGTGCCATCCCAGCTCATCCAGTCCCTGCCCTATCTGTTTGTGGTTGTGGTGCTGGCGGGCTTTGTGGGAAAGGCCATTCCGCCACGTGCAGGGGGGCAACCCTATGTCAAGGAACGCTGAAGAACTGGCGGTCAAAATCCGCCAGATTGCAGGGGATGAACCGGTTGGGCTGGGGCTGATCCTCGGGTCCGGTCTGGGGCATTTGGCGGGCGCTGTTGAGGGCGTCGCCATTCCGTATGACGAGCTGGAAGGCTTCCCGCATGCAGGCGTCAGCGGGCACAATCCGCAACTGGTGATTGGTCAGTTGGAGGGCGTGCGCGTGGCTGTTTTCGGCGGCCGGGCGCATTATTACGAGAGCGGGCGCGGTGATGCGATGCGCCTGCCGCTCGAGGTGTTAAAGGCCCTTGGCGGGCATACGATGATCGCGACCAATGCCGCAGGATCCATGGACCCCGCGATGCCGACAGGGTCGATCATGTGCCTGTCTGACCACATCAATTTCAGCGGGCTGAACCCGTTGATTGGCGAGCAGACCGACGCGCGGTTCGTGCCGATGAAAGACTGTTACGACCCTGCCCTGCGCGAGGTTCTGACGCGCGCGGCGCTGGATGTGAAAGTCGCGATGCACAGCGGTATCTATGCGTGGTATTCCGGCCCGTCGTTCGAGACGGTCGCAGAGATCAACGCGATCCGCACTTTGGGGGCCGACGCGGTGGGTATGTCCACCGTGCCGGAGGTTATTTTGGGGCGCTTCCTTGGCCTGCGCTGCGTGGCGATTTCTGCAATCACCAATATGGCCGCCGGCATGAGCGACGAGTCGATCAGCCATGAACACACCAAGTCCATGGCCCCGCTGGGGGCGGCGAAGCTGGAAAAAGTGCTGCGCGCCGCATTGCCGAAGATGTAAACGATCTGGACCTAATGTATCGCCGATCGCGAAATATCTGGTCATAACTACGCAACGGAATTGGCCGTTGATCAAAAGGGCGCTGCGGGCGTAAGAAGGCCTATGCAAATCTACCTCCCTATCGCCGAAGTATCGGTCAACGCATTCTTGCTGTTGGGCCTTGGCGGGATTGTGGGGATTTTGTCAGGCATGTTTGGCGTGGGCGGCGGGTTTTTGATGACGCCGCTGTTGTTCTTTATCGGCATTCCGCCAGCCGTTGCCGTTGCCACCGAGGCCGTTCAGATTGTTGCGTCGTCGTTTTCGGGCGTTTTGGCGCACCTCAGGCGAAAATCTGTTGATCTGAAAATGGGCACTGTGTTGCTGATCGGCGGGCTTATCGGTGCGGCGCTTGGTGTTATTTTATTCAACTACCTCAAGGCGTTGGGGCAAGTCGATCTGTTGGTGAAGCTGTGTTATGTCGTGTTCCTCGGCATCATCGGCGGGCTGATGTTTATCGAGAGCTGGCGCGCGATCCGTCGCTCCAAGATCGCGGGTGCCCCCCCCGTGCGCCGCAAGCACGGGCTGGTTCATGCGCTGCCGCTCAAGATAAAATTCCGCGTCTCGGGGCTTTATATTTCGGTCATTCCGCCGCTGATTATTGGTGTCTGTGTCGGTGTGCTGGCCGCTATTATGGGTGTGGGCGGCGGGTTTATCATGGTGCCCGCGATGATCTATCTGCTCGGCATGCCGACCAAGGTCGTAATCGGCACATCGCTGTTCCAGATCATTTTCGTGACCGCGTTTACCACGCTGCTGCACGCGACGACCAACTTCACGGTCGATATTGTGCTGGCGGTTTTGCTATTGATCGGCGGTGTGATTGGCGCGCAGGTCGGCACCCGCATCGGCGTGAAGATGAAGGCCGAACAGTTGCGTATTCTGCTGGCTATGATGGTGCTGATCGTGTGCGGAAAACTGGCACTGGACTTGCTGTTGACCCCGACCGAGCTTTATACGCTTGGCACGGCGGGAGGGCATTGATGTTCCGCCTGATCGCCGCCCTTGTGTTGCTTGCGCTGCCTGTTCAGGGCGAAGAAATCGTGCTCGGGTTAAGCCGCGACGAGGTGGCGATCACGGCGAATTTCGATGGGTCCGACGTGCTGATTTTCGGCGCGGTGAAACGCGAAACACCCGCGCCCGCAGACGGGCCGCTAGAGGTGATCATCACGTTGGCGGGCCCGTCCGAACCGGTGATGGTGCGCCGCAAGGAACGCATTCTGGGCATTTGGGTGAACGCCGACGCGGTCGAGGTCGACGTGGCGCCATCGTTTTATGCTGTGGCCACGTCCGGCCCCCTGCGCGAGGTTCTGCGCGACATAGAAGATTTGCGCTATAGCATTTCCATCCCCCGCGCGATTCGCTCGGTTGGCGCACCCGACGAAGTCGCCGATGCCAGATCGTTCACCGACGCGTTGATCCGCATACGGGCTGGCGCGGGGCTGTATCAGGTCTTGGAAAGCGGCGTCGACATTGAGGAAGACACGTTGTTTCGCGGGCAAATCACCCTGCCCGCAGCCCTCACCGAGGGCGATTACGTTGCGCGCATTTTCCTGACGCGTGGCGGGCTGGTGGTGGATGAATACGAAACATCAATCGCCGTGTATAAGGCCGGATTGGAACGCTGGCTTTATGAAACATCGCGCAATCAACCGCTGCTTTACGGATTGATGTCTCTGGCGATTGCGATTTCGGCTGGATGGTTGGCCTCCGCTGCGTTCCGCCTGTTCCAGCGCTAACCAGCCGCGCCCCTTAACCTCGCCCGACGAAGGGCATTTTCGTCGCCATCAGGGTTTGAAACAGCGTGTTGGCGTGTAGCGGCAGGTTGGCCATCTGCCACACCGCATCCGCGACAATCGAAACATCCATCATCGGCGGGGCGGGCTGACCGGCGGCAAGGGCGGCGTCCGCGATGCTGCGCAACAGGTCGGTCTCTGCGTTGCCGATGTCGATCTGGCTGGCGGCAATGTCAAACGGGCGACCATCAAGCGCGAGGGTCTTGGTGAGGCCCGTGATGCCATGTTTGGTGGTGGTGTAGGTGACCGAGCCTTCACGCGGGGCATGGGCAGAAACGGAGCCGTTGTTGATGATGCGCCCGCCTTGCGGGGATTGCGCGCGCATTGCGGCAAACGCAGCACGCGCGCACAGGAACATGCCGGTGAGGTTGACGTTTACGGCGCGGGTCCAATCCTCGACGCTGACCTCGTCGATGGGGGCGGCGGGGGTGAAAATACCGGCGTTGTTGAACAGGACGTCGAGGTGATTTCTGGCGGTGAATGTATCGAACACAGACGTTACCTGCGCTGCGTCCGTCACGTCGCAAGGCAAGACACAGGCGTTGGGATGGTCAGCCGCCACCGCGCGCAACGCGTCTTCGCGGCGCGCGATCAGGCCGACGAGCCAGCCTTCGGTGAGGAATTTTTCGGCCACTGCGCGACCAATGCCGCTGCTGGCGCCGGTGACGATAACGGACTTCATGCGTCTGCCTCTGTGTCTTGCGCCGTGAGTTCGAGCGGTGCAGGGGCCACGACCAGATCATCGGTGCGTAAGGGGGCTGTCGGGCGCGCCAGACGATTGCGCACGACCCAACAAAGGCGGTGTTCGGCGCGGGTGATCGCGACGTAGGCGAGGCGTTTCCACAGGGGCTGGCCCGCTTCGACCCGCCCCATGCGCGAAGCGGCGTAAATGTCTGGTGCGAAGACCTGCACGGTGTCCCATTGGGAGCCTTGCGCCTTGTGGATCGTCACCGCTGCGCCGTGCAAAAAGGTGGCGCCCATGCGTGCGGCAAAGGGGATGAACGGTTCTTCGTCGCCCTCAAGTTCAATTTTGACAATGCTCGCCGCGCTGACCTGCGGGTCCTCTGCGCCCATGACGTGCAGGCGTGAAAAGCCCGGTTTGCGGCCCGGCCCGAGATAGATGACCTGCGCGCCTTTGATCAATCCGCGCGCCTCAAGATCAAGGCGTTTCTTGCGGTGTTTCATCGGCAATTCGATGCCATCACAAATCAGCGGTTCGCCTGCAAGCAATTCATCATCCGGCGCGGCGAAGGCATTGCGAAAGGCGTGGATCAGTTTGATGCGGGTCGCGTTGCGCCAGACCAGACAGGGCGAGCGCGCCATAAGATCGGATTCAACACGTTGCGCCATCACGACACGGTCGTCGCGTTCGGCGGCCTGAGAGACGAGTTTTTCGAATGCGTAGAAATCAACATCCGGGTCGGCCAACGCATGGGCAAGATCGAGGATCGGGTTGTCGGCAGATTGGCGGTGCACGCGCGACAGCACCATTTTATCGGCATCGGGCAAAGTGTCGAACACCATTTGCCCGCCTTCGGCTTTCACGGGGGGCAATTGTGCGGGGTCGCCGAACAAAACCAGGGTCGGGAAGATGTCTTGCAAGTCCTGAAACTGTTTGGCGTCGAGCATGGAGGATTCATCGACGAAGCCGATGTCGAGCGGGTCTTCGCGGCGTTTCCATCCGGTGATAAAATCGGACCCGCGCAGGCCAGCGGCAGCAAGGGCGGCGGGCACCGACGAGTTGGCTTGATAGGAGTTGAACGCACGGTCGAGCGCGACTTCGGTCAGGCCTTCGATCTCTGGCTTTTCGCCATTTCCGGCAAGCCATTCAGCGATTTTTTCATACTCGGGATCATACATCGGCGTGTATAGAATGCGGTGGATCGTGGTGGCGGGCACACCGTGATTGCGCAGCACGCTGGCGGCTTTGTTGGTGGGCGCGAGGATCGCCAAGGTGCGGCGGTCGCGGCGTTTTTTGCCTTCATAGTCGCCTGACACAATGTCGACGCCCGCGTCGCGCAGGGATTTGAACAGCTCGGCCAGCAGCATGGTCTTGCCGCTACCCGCCTTGCCCAGGATGGCAAAAACCGAACCCTTGGGATCGTCTTTGGGAGCCAGCGTCGTGCCGCCCAGCAGATCAACGCCAGCCTCCCCCAAAAGGTCGGACACGGCATCCCATGCGGCGGCCTGATCGTGTGAAAGTGTGAGGGCAGTTTGAACCATGGCGCGACCCTAGCGGGGCCGCGCCAGAGGGACCAGTGGTTACGCGGCACGCGCGGGAAGTTTCGCGGGTTTTGCGCCAAAGGCACGGGCGAACCAATGTTCGGACAGGGCCGAGGACACGCCTGCGCGGTGAAGCACCTTGGCGCGGTCGGCCGGGGCATAGTCCCACAGGCCCACGCTGATTTTGTCGCGGCCCGCGCCGCTGCTGCCCAGCACCTGCGGTGATGCACCGATCATGCGGTAGATGCGCACCATGCGGGCGTCAAACACACCGACAAATTGCGTCACGTTGAAACCGCGCATGACTTCGCCGCCCCCCAACATGAGGGCCGCAGCGATGCGCCCGTCGGCCGCGGGCGCGAGGCAAAACCGGGTACATTCCCAAATCAGCGGGCTGGAGATGATAGCCCCGCCTATGAGGTGGCTGAAATGCTCGTTCACCATTGTGCCACCCGTCGTGGGCAGGAACCGCATCGATCCGCCATGACGCCCGTCGGGGCGTTGCCAAATGACATAAAGGGGGTTCTTGTCATCGTAGTCATCCCGCTCGAACCCTTGGGGATCGACGGTGACATCCCAGCCAAGGCGGTCACGAAATTGCGCGGCGCGGTCCCGAAACATCGTGTCGGCGAGCAACGGGTGGGTGTGTAGGTCCGATCCGTAGATAAAGCGTAGCATTGGGGCCTCCGTCCAAGTGACGAAAGCCCTAAACCAAGAGCGTTAAAACCACGTGCAAGGCGCGCGCGGTGGGTGTTGCGTTATTCAGCGGCCGCAGCCCCAGTGCGACCGGGCCAATCACCGCGCGCGGCGCGCGCAGCCCCGCCCATGACGATCAGCCCTTCGGCGACGGCGCGCGCGATGGCGTGCATTGTGTTGGTCGCCCCGAGTTTGAAACGCGCGGATTCCACGTAGGCGCGCAAGGTATGTTCTGAAATGTTGAGGGTTTGGGCCACCTGCCCGCGTGAATAGCCCATGGCGAGGTAGGTCAGCACATCAACCTCGCGCCCCGAAAGCGGTTTGACGGGTTCGGGCATGCGCCGTGTTTCAAGTTCAAGTGCCTTTTGGTTGAACGAGTGGGCGCATAAGATCAGATCGCGGCGGTTCTTTTCCGTGAAGGCCCCCCATGCGTCGTCATCTTGGGTGTCTGATACCGAAAACAGGGCGAATTGCCCGCGCGGGCCCCGAATGGGGATGGAGTAGCCTTGGGTGCCGACTCCGGCCTGCGCCGCTTCGCAGCGGAACGCGATGGCGGCTTTGGAGGACCAGTCCAGCGCCTTCCAGTCGACCGGGTGGAACCGTTGGAAACAGCCCAACACCACGGGGTCGATGCGCAGATAGTCCTGATCGATGTAATGTTGGACCCATGCGGGCGGATAGGTGCCGCAGCCGTATTGTTCCCCGTCAGCCGAAACCCAGTGATAAACCAAATGCGCAACGCCGTAGTGGTCGCGCAGGGCAACGATGCTGTCTTGAAGACCGCTAAGTTCCGTGACTTGATCGAGTGTCACCAAGTGATGCCGCAGACTGGCTTGCATTCCCGTTCGCCGCGCGCGGCGCCCCTTCGAGCATCGTAGCAATTTCCGCCTGCGCGACGGTCGAGGTCACTTCCAGTTGGTGTGCCAGCAGAGGCAATCCGTTCTGGTCAGCAAACGTGCGCAAGTCAGCGAGAACGTCGATGATCCATTTCTGTCCCATGGGCTACCTTCTGTTGGTTGTCTTAAAGAATGGTTAATTCCGAGTATAAACCGGGACCGGACGCCGCAGATACCTACCGAAAACACCCCGCTAGATATGGGGGAGCCGTGACATCCCAACGCCCTGTCCAAAAACAAAGAACCGCCGAGTCTTACCCCGGCGGTTCTGAAGAATCAGTTAAGCCTGTCTAGCCTTTGGCGTCGATCACGTCTTCGAGGGTGCGCAGGCCGGTTTTGGGGGATTGAACCAGCACCGCCATATTGCCCGGCTTATGTTCGTTGCGCAGCATCTTGAGGTGCGCGCCGGGCAGTTCGGCCCATGGGAACACTTCGGACATGCAAGGGTCCAGACGCCGTTCAACCATCAGGTTGTTGGCCGCACTTGCCTGTTTGAGGTGGGCAAAGTGGCTGCCTTGCAGACGTTTCTGGTGCATCCACATGTAGCGCACATCAAAGGTGCAATTGAAGCCGGTGGTGCCCGCACAAATCACGACCATACCGCCCTTTTTGCAAACCAGCGTGGAGACGGGGAAGGTCGATTCACCGGGGTGTTCGAACACCATATCGACGTTGTTGCCTTTGCCGGTGATGTCCCAGATCGCCTTACCGAATTTGCGCGCTTCCTTGAACCACGTGGCGTATTCGGGGGTGTTAACGGTGGGCAACTGGCCCCAGCAGTCGAAATCCTTGCGGTTGATGACACCCTTGGCGCCGAGGCCCATGACGAAATCGCGTTTGTCCTCGTCGGAGATGACGCCGATGGCGTTGGCACCTGCGGTATTGATCAACTGGATCGCATAGGAGCCGAGACCACCGGACGCGCCCCAGACCAGCACGTTTTGCCCCGGCTTGAGGTCGTGGGGTTCATGGCCGAACAACATGCGATAGGCGGTGGCGAGG
>CBFHGD010000050.1:0-15088 GCA_965655275.1 Octadecabacter sp.
GACAAGGTATCAATTACCGATGCGGCCAGATAAAACGCGTCGATATCCTTCTGAAAGGCGCGTTCGATTCCCGGCCGCAAAACCTTAACGGCAACATATGTGTCGTCCGAAACAAGCCGCGCTTTGTGAACTTGCGCAATGGAAGCTGCCGCAACCGGTTCTGAAAACGCAGAGAAAACATCGCCCATCGCGACGCCCAGTTCCTTCTCGACCTCGGCTTTCGCGACCTCGACAGGGAAGGGCGGCAGTTTGTCCTGCAGCACCCGCAACTGAACCGCCAATTCGCTGCCGACCACGTCGGGGCGCGTTGACAAAACCTGTCCGAATTTGATGTAGGCAGGGCCCAGCGCTTGCAACGCCCGTGTGACGGGCGGCATATTCACGTCGCCTTTCAACCCCAGCCACTGGAACGGCCAGACAAGCCCGCGCAATGCTATCCGCATCAACCTTGGCGCTTCCGCCGCGTCCAGAATGATCTTCATCGCGCCGGTGCGTTCCAACGTCGCGCCGGTGCGGATCAGGCGGACAATGTTGTGTGGCCCGCGCATTCTACAGCTTCCAACCGGAATGCAGGCAGGCAATTCCGAGGCTTAGATTGCGATATTTAGCGTTGTCGAATCCCGCCGTCTTCACCATCTCGAGGAACGTATCCTGATCTGGAAAGTTACGAATGGATTCAACAAGATATTGATAGCTATCCCGATCCCCCGTAATGACCTTACCCATCGCGGGGATCGCGTTGAATGAATAGACATCATACATCTTTTGCAGCATGTCATTTGGGATGTGGCTGAATTCCAGCACCATCAAACGACCACCAGGTTTCAACACGCGGTAGGCCTCGTTCAAGGCTTCTTGCGGGCGCGTCACGTTCCGGATGCCAAAGCTGATCGTGTAAACATCAAACGTGTTGTCATCGAAAGGCAGCGCCATGGCGTCACCCACAATCCAGTCCAGCGAAGTATCCAGTCGCGCTGCTTCCGCCCGCTTGCGCCCCTCGATCAACATCGGCTCGGTCAGATCCAAAACGGTCGCGTGGCCGCCGCCAGCCCGTTTCAAGAACCGGAACGAAATATCGCCCGTGCCGCCCGCAACATCCAACAACTTCTGCCCCGCACGCGGCGCCAGCCAATCCATCATCGCGTCTTTCCAGATGCGGTGGATGCCAAGGCTCATCGCGTCGTTCATCACATCGTATTTGCTCGCCACACTCGAGAACACGCCCTGCACAAGGCCCGCTTTCTCGCCTTCCGGCACCGTTTCAAATCCAAAATGGGTTGTTTGATCGTCATTCATGTCGATTACCTTGCGCAGCTTCACCCGCAGATATAGCGTCCAACCTTCAGATACAAACGGCCAAATCAGCGCAACCAAGGACACTCCTATGCCCGAACTGCCCGAGGTTGAAACTGTCCGTCGTGGCCTTGTCCCGTCTATGGAAGGACAGGTGATCAAGCGCGCCGATGTCAATCGCCCTGATCTGCGCTGGCCGTTTCCGGAAAACATGGCCGCGCGCCTAACCGGGACGACCGTGACCGCGCTGCGGCGGCGTTCCAAATACATCCTCGCAGACCTTGATACAGGGGAAACCCTCATCATTCATCTTGGCATGTCCGGCCGCATGACAGTGTCTGGTGATCCGCTCGGCCAATTCCACCACGCCCATCCTGCGCCCGCCAAACACGACCATGTTGTGTTTCACATGGCCAACGGCGCACGTATTACGTTCAATGATCCGCGCAGGTTTGGCGCGATGGACCTTGGCGCGACCGCCACGCTCGACGATCACAAGCTGATAAAACCCATCGGCCCCGAACCGATGGGCAATATGTTCAACGAAAGCTACCTGACAACGGCGCTCGCGACCCGCAACACTCCGATCAAAACCGCACTTCTGGATCAACGCATTGTCGCAGGGCTGGGCAATATCTACGTCTGCGAAGTTCTGTTTCGCGCCCGCATCAACCCCAAACGCAAGGCCCGCGACCTGTCAAAGGCAAGGGTGGCGTCCCTCGTGCCGATTGTGCGGGATGTTCTGTCCGAGGCCATCGCGGCGGGCGGGTCCTCCCTCAGGGATTATCGTCAGGCGGACGGGGAACTCGGCTACTTCCAACACGGGTTTCAGGCTTATGATCGTGAAGGCCAGTTCTGCCAAACGCCTGGCTGCATCGGAACGATCACGCGCATCGTCCAGTCAGGGCGTTCCACATTCTACTGCCCGAAATGTCAAAGATAGCTTGATCGTTTCGCAGGCTTTGGTAGTCCTATCCGCTCATACCAGCTTCAGGAGCCTTGAAAATATGGCCTATGAAACCCTTATCGTTGAAATCGCCGATGGCGTCGCGCTTATCACGCTAAACCGCCCTGACGCGTTGAATGCCCTGAATACCAAGCTGTTGGGCGAACTGGCGACCGCGTTGGAGGATGCTGATTCGTCCGACAAAGTGCGCGCCATCGTTCTGACGGGATCCGATAAGGCATTCGCAGCGGGCGCAGACATCAAGGAAATGGCGGATAAGTCTTTTGTAAACATGTATCGCTCCAATTTCTTTGGTGACGAATGCGACCGGTTCTTGAAGGTACGCAAACCGATCATCGCCGCTGTATCCGGCTACGCGCTGGGCGGCGGATGTGAGTTGGCGATGATGTGCGACTTTATTATAGCCGCCGAAACCGCCAAGTTCGGCCAGCCTGAGATCAACCTCGGCGTGATCGCGGGCATCGGCGGCACCCAGCGCCTGACGCGGTTCGTCGGCAAATCCAAATCCATGGATATGCATCTGACGGGCCGGTTCATGGGCGCAGAGGAGGCTGAAAGCTCGGGTCTGGTCAGCCGTGTGGTCCCTGCCAAGAAACTCAAGGACGAGGCGCTGGCGACCGCCCACAAGATTGCTGAAAAATCGCTGCTGGCAACGATGGCCGTCAAAGACGCGGTGAACCGGTCTTATGAAACCACCTTGGCCGAAGGGATCAACTATGAACGGCGCTTGTTCCAATCGCTGTTTGCCACCGACGATCAGTCCGAAGGTATGGCGTCTTACGTTGAAAAGCGTGAACCACAGTTTCGCGACAAGTAATGCGCCGCAAATGGGTGTTTGCAAAACCGATGCGACACACCTATACGCACCTCTGAAATGCGCGTGATGCCCGCTTAAGGCTCGAATCATTCCGGTTCAGTGAACCCGGTGGGCGACGTGCGTTATAGAAATTGAACAAACGAACCCGAAAGAGACTGACACATGGCCAATACACCACAAGCTAAGAAGCGCGCACGCCAGAACGAAGCGCGTTTTCAAGTAAACAAAGCCCGCCGTTCGCGCATCCGCACATTCCTGCGCAAAGCCGAAGAAGCGATCGCATCCGGTGAAAAAGATGCGGCGACCGCTGCGCTCCGCGCCCTTCAGCCGGAACTGATGCGCGGCGTCACCAAAGGCGTCTTCCACAAGAACACCGCAGCGCGCAAAATGTCGCGCCTGAGCGCACGTGTTAAGGCCATCGGCTAAAGTTTTGGCATCGACCGATTCTTTCTGGACCAAGTACAAAGGCGATTCCTCGGGGTCGCCTTTTGCGTTCGAAGGTCACATTTTTGACACCCACGATGAAGAGTTTTCCTTGGGATTCAACGACGCTCCAGATTCGTTTCAATCCATTCCCTGTCAAGACCATCGTTGCAGTTGAAAATGGTGTGAAGCAGCGGCTAGTTTCAGCGAGCGATTCATTTCGTTCCTGGGGAATGTGGGACAGCAAAACGATATGTGAAGGCTGATCTGCCCATGGCAGGCTTGTCTGAACTAGGTGGTGGGGACCATTCGTTTTGTAACTTTGAGGGTCATCCAGCGTGGGAGCTGGACCCTTCATGTAAGACCACGTCGTCTGCGGTATCGGATGTTCATAGGGCGACTTATGAATGTTTGGTTCAGCAAATTGCTAAGAAGGACGCCGCCGCAAGGTGCTTGTGGCGATCAGTAATTCTTTGTCAGGACGAAACGGATTGTTCAGTGGTGGCGGTAGCCACATCAGGTTTTTGTTTGGGACAGTCGGGGGCACTATGACGATGAATGAATGGGACGCGGTTAAGTCAGATATGAAGGCCGCAATCGGGACGGGGAACTTCAAGAGCTGGATTGATCCGCTTTCGCTCGCTTCGACGACGGAAGGTGTCGCGCACCTGATCGCCCCCAGCCTGTTTGTCGGCGACTACGTCAGCAAGACCTACGGCGACCAGATTATCTATCATATGAACCGCCGCGATATGTCTGTGCAGCGTCTGTCCTTCAAAGTGGACGGGGGCGCCAAACCAGTGTCCAAGCAAGCGGCAAAGCCCGCCGCGGTAAAATCCGTTGCCAATACGGACGCCCAACCGGACCAGCGGTTCACCTTTGACAGCTTCGTTGTCGGTAAGCCCAATGAGCTGGCCCACGCTGCTGCAAAACGCGTTGCCGAAGGTGGCCCGACCACATTCAATCCGCTGTTCCTTTATGGGGGCGTCGGCCTTGGTAAGACCCACCTGATGCATGCCATCGCGCACGAGTTGGGCGAAAAACGCCCCGATCTCAACGTGCTCTATATTTCCGCCGACCAGTTTATCTATCGTTTCATCTCTGCCTTGCGCGATCGCAAGATGATGGACTTCAAACAGCATTTCCGCTCCGTGGATGTGCTTATGGTTGATGACATCCAGTTCCTCGAAGGCAAGGAATCCACGCAAGAAGAGTTCTTCCACACCTTCAACGCGCTGGTAGATCAGAACAAACAACTCATCATTTCAGCCGACCGTGCACCGGGCGAAATTCGCGACCTGAGTGAACGGATCAAATCACGCCTGCAATGCGGGCTGGTCGTTGACCTGCACCCGACGGACTTCGAACTTCGCCTCGGCATCCTGCACGCCAAGCAAGAAATGTATGTGAACATCTATCCGGGCGTGGAAATCGCGCCGGGCGTTCTGGAATTCCTCGCGCACCGTATTTCTAGCAACGTGCGCGTGCTTGAAGGCGCGTTGAACCGCCTGTATGCGCTTGCTTCCCTTGTCGGGCGCACCGTGTCAGTCGAAATGGCGCAAGACTGCCTGTCCGACATCCTGCGCGCCTCCGATCGCAAGCTGACGATCGAAGAAATCCAGCGCAAAGTGTCCGAACACTACGACATTCGCCTGTCCGACATGTTGGGGCCGAAACGCACCCGTTCGCTGGCCCGCCCGCGTCAGGTCGCCATGTGGCTGTGCAAGCAATTGACCACCCGTTCCCTACCGGAAATCGGCCGCAAGTTCGGTAAGCGTGACCACACGACAATCATGCACGGCGTGCGTAAAATAGACGAGTTGCGCCAGTCCGACAGCCAGATCGCCGACGATCTGGAACTCCTGCGCCGCGCGCTGGAAGATTAAGCGCGCTTGACGCTGGCCTTGCGGGGGTAAACAGTCCACAAAACGCTTGAGATCGGGGCTGAAACAGGTAGTTTCAGCCTCCCGACCGCTAGGCGGGTAATAGGACGGAGACAGGGCCATGAAACTCAGCATCGAACGCGCAGCACTGCTAAAAGCCGTGGCGCAAGCCCAATCCGTTGTGGAACGCCGCAACACCATCCCGATCCTCGCCAACGTTCTGATCGAAGCGGACGGCTCCGACGCAACATTCCGCGCCACCGACCTCGACATTGAAGTGGTCGATAGAGCCCCCGCACAGGTCGAACGGGCAGGCGCGACGACCGTCTCTGCCGTCACGCTAAACGAAATCGTACGCAAACTCCCCGATGGAGCGCTGGTCACCCTGACCGAAGACAGCGCCTCCGGCCGCCTGACCATCGAAGCGGGTCGTTCCAATTTCAGCCTCGCAACCCTGCCCAAAGAAGACTTCCCAGTCATGGCGTCGTCCGATTATGCGGCGAATTTTTCGTGCCCTGCCCCCGTTCTGCGCCGTCTTTTCGACAAATCCAAATTCGCGATTTCCACAGAGGAAACCCGCTACTACCTCAACGGCGTCTATATGCATGTTGCCGAGTCCGATGGCGGCAAGGTTCTGCGCTGCGTGGCCACCGACGGTCATCGCCTTGCGCGCATTGACGCGGACCTGCCCGAAGGTGCTGACGGCATGGCTGGCGTCATCGTGCCGCGCAAGACCGTGGGCGAGCTACGCAAGCTGCTGGATGACGACGACATGAAAATCGCGGTCTCCGTCTCCGAAACCAAGATCCGTTTCGCAACGCCTGACATCACCCTGACCTCCAAGGTCATCGACGGCACATTCCCCGACTACACCCGCGTTATCCCGCAGGGGAACACCCGCAAAATGGAAGTCGATGCAGCAGAATTCGCCCGCGCTGTGGATCGTGTGGCCACCGTATCTTCCGAACGCTCCCGCGCGGTGAAGTTGCAACTCGACGAAGACCGCTTGGTCCTGTCGGTCAACGCGCCTGACTCCGGCGCCGCCGAAGAAGAACTGGCGGTGGCCTATGGCGATGAGCGCCTCGAAATCGGATTCAACGCCAAATACCTCCTTGAAATCGCGTCCCAAGTGGACCGCGAGAACGCGGTGTTCATGTTCAACTCCTCCGGCGATCCAACGCTGATGCGCGAAGGCAATGACACCAGCGCCATCTACGTCGTCATGCCGATGCGCGTGTGACCCGCGTCAGGATTTGAGTTTATTTAGCCAGATGAAGCAGGAGGGCCGCACATAATGTCGGCCCTTTTCCTGTCTCAGCTGACCCTGTCACATTTCCGGTCGCATAAACGCGCAAAGCTGGAACTGGATGGCCGCCCCGTTGCGATCCATGGACCAAATGGCGCAGGCAAGACTAACATCCTCGAGGCAGTCTCGATCCTATCCCCGGGGCGCGGATTGCGGGGGGCGTCGTCGCAAGACATGACGCGCAGACCCGAGGCGCTGGGCTGGAAGGTGACGGCAGATATGCACTCACTTGGGCAAAACCACGAGATTGAGGCATGGTCGCAAGGCGGCGCATCCCGCCAGACCAGGATCGATGGCAAGGCTGCGGCACAGGTCGCGTTGGGGCGCATCGGACGGGTGTTGTGGCTGATCCCTGCAATGGATCGTCTGTGGATTGAGGGCGCGGAGGGACGACGGCGGTTTCTGGACCGCGCCACGCTGAGTTTCGAGCCATCCCATGCCGAGGCCGTCCTTACTTATGAAAAGGCCATGCGCGAACGCAATCGCCTGCTGAAAGATATGGTGCGCGATGCGCATTGGTATGGCGCGCTGGAACGTCAGATGGCCGATGCAGGCGCGCAGATACATCGCAACCGCTCCGATGCGCTGCTCTTGCTTGCCAATGCCCAACGCGCGGCACAAACCCCATTTCCGGCCGCCTTGTTGGACCTGAAACATGCTGACCCTGCGTGTGATACACCTGATGATGCCGAAGCGTTGCTCGCAGCGCTTATAGGTAGCCGCCAGCGCGACATGGCGGCGGGGCGCACGTTGATCGGCCCGCACCGCGCTGATCTCGACGCGATTTTCGCCGCCAAAGATGTACCCGCCAAGGATTGCTCAACCGGCGAGCAAAAGGCGCTGTTGATCTCTCTGATCCTCGCCAATGCGCGTGCGCTGGCTGATGATTTTGGCGCACCACCCATCCTTCTCCTTGATGAGGTCGCCGCACACCTGGACGCCACGCGCCGTGCCGCACTCTATGACGAAATCACTGCACTAGGGGCGCAGGCGTTCATGACAGGTACAGGTCCGGAGCTTTTTGAAGAGCTGGGTGCAGCTGCTCAATTCGTGCATGTGACCGAAGAAAACGGCGTTTCGCAAACGGACCAGCACTAGCAAAAACCCGTCTTGTGGAAACGCCCATATTCCCCCACAAAATATGCCCCAATTGCGTGACAACCCAGCACAAAAACCCTATAAAATGAGGGAAATAACACAAAGGGTCCGTAATGACCGACGAGCAGCAGAAGCCGGAAGAGTACGGCGCCGATTCTATCAAAGTTCTCAAAGGCTTGGAGGCTGTCCGCAAGCGTCCCGGCATGTATATCGGCGACACCGATGATGGCTCCGGTTTGCACCACATGGTCTACGAAGTCGTCGACAACGGCATCGACGAGGCATTGGCTGGACATGCAGACGCGGTGAACGTCACAATCCATGATGATGGATCGGTTTCCGTCAGCGACAACGGCCGCGGTATTCCCGTGGGTATCCACGAAGAAGAGGGTGTCTCTGCTGCCGAAGTCATCATGACCCAGCTGCACGCGGGCGGTAAATTCGATAGCAATTCCTATAAGGTGTCAGGCGGTTTGCATGGCGTCGGCGTGTCTGTCGTCAACGCCCTGTCTGATTGGCTTGAGCTGCGCATCTGGCGCGATGGCAAAGAACACTTTGCCCGGTTTGAAGGCGGCTTTACCGTCAAGCACCTCGAAGTCGTCGGTGAATGCGGCGACCGCACGGGAACCGAAGTGAGGTTCATGGCCTCGCTCGAAACATTCTCGAACCGTGATTACAGTTTCGAGACGTTGGAGAAGCGCCTGCGCGAACTCGCTTTCCTCAATTCCGGCGCACGCATCATCGTCACCGATGAGCGCCCTGTGGAGCACCTGCGTACCGAACTGTTCTACGAAGGCGGTGTCAAGGAGTTCGTTAAATATATCGACCGTTCGAAAACGTCGATCCTACCCGAGCCGATCTACGTCATCGGTGAGCGCGACGACATCGGCGTCGAAGTCGCGATGTGGTGGAACGACAGCTATAACGAGATGGTCCTGCCGTTCACCAACAACATCCCCCAGCGCGACGGCGGCACGCATATGGCCGGCTTCCGCGCCGCATTGACCCGCACCATCAACAACTACGCGCAGTCCAGCGGTATCGCCAAAAAAGAAAAAGTCAGCTTTACCGGCGACGATGCCCGCGAAGGCCTGACGTGCGTGTTGTCTGTAAAGGTGCCGGATCCGAAATTCTCGTCCCAGACCAAAGACAAACTGGTGAGTTCCGAGGTCCGCCCCGCCGTTGAGAACCTGATGAACGAAAAGCTGGCGGAATGGTTCGAAGAAAACCCCCAAATCGCCAAAATCGTCGTGTCCAAAATTGTCGAGGCCGCCCATGCCCGCGAAGCCGCCCGCAAGGCCCGCGACCTGACGCGCCGCAAGACGGCTATGGATGTGAACTTCCTTGCGGGTAAGCTCAAGGATTGCTCCGAAAAAGATCCGTCAAAGACCGAAGTCTTCCTGGTGGAGGGTGACTCTGCTGGTGGGTCCGCCCAAACGGGGCGCGATCGTCAGACACAGGCAATCCTGCCGTTGAAGGGTAAGATCCTCAACGTCGAACGCGCGCGTTTTGACCGGATGCTTGGATCACAGGAAATTGGCAACCTCGTTATGGCACTCGGCACCGGCATCGGGCGCGACGAATTCAACATCGACAAACTGCGATACCACAAGATCGTTATCATGACGGACGCGGACGTTGACGGTGCGCACATTCGCACGCTGTTGCTCACGTTCTTCTTCCGTCAGATGCCGGAGTTGATCGAACGCGGCCATCTCTATATCGCGCAGCCGCCGCTCTATAAGGTCAGTCGCGGCAAGTCGGAGGTTTACCTTAAAGACCAGGCCGCGATGGACAATTACCTGACCGAACAGGGCGTCGACGGCGCGATCCTGCGGCAAGGCAACGGCGAGGAAATCTCCGGCGCCGACCTGCGCCGTGTGGTTGATGAGGCCGGTCGTCTCAAGCGCGTGCTTGACGCTTTCCCGACCCATTATCCCCGTCACATCCTTGAACAAGCCGCGATTGCTGGCGCATTTGTTGCGGGCGCGGTGGACGCCGACCTGCAGGGTGTGGCCGACAAGGTTGCGGCACGCCTCGACCTTATCGCGCTGGAATGGGAACGTGGCTGGCAAGGCCGCATCACCCAAGACAAGGGCATCCGGCTGGCCCGCATCCTGCGCGGCGTCGAAGAAGTCCGCACGCTGGACGGGCCGATGTTACGGTCTGGTGAAGCGCGCAAATCCGGCACGTTTACCCAGCATCTACAGGACGTCTACACCACGCCGGCAACATTGATCCGAAAAGACCGCGTGCAAAACATCTATGGTCCGCTGGACTTGCTAAAGGCGATCCTCGAGGAGGGCGAACGCGGCCTGTCTCTGCAACGCTACAAAGGCTTGGGCGAGATGAACCCCGATCAACTGTGGGAAACCACACTTGACCCTGATGCGCGCACGCTGTTGCAAGTGAAGGTGGACGATGTGGCCGAGGCCGACGATCTGTTCACCAAGCTGATGGGCGATGTCGTTGAGCCACGCCGCGAGTTCATCCAGCAAAACGCGTTGAGCGTGGAAAACCTGGACTTCTAAATCAAATCGCCCGCCGGTTGCTATTTGCGGAGCCTCCGGCGGGGATATTTGAAAAGCAAAGACAGGGCGAGGATTCTAGCTTTCCAGCACCTGCGCAATTACGCTAAGGAACCTCGCCACCTCGGTTTCTGTGTTGTAGTGGCACATTGACACGCGCACGGCTGCTGTCAGTCCGAGCGGCGTCAGAATATTACCACTATAGTGATCCGCCTTGCGCACATGTGTCCGCACACCTTCTGCACTCAAGGCGGAGACGATATCAGCAGCCTCAACATCATTCGCCCAAAAGCAAACCAATCCTTCGCGGGCCGGATTGTCGACGCCGCCGACAACATGGACCCCTTCCAATTCGGCAAGCCCCTTGAAGTTCCCCGTCCCGTGCAGCATCGCATCGGTTAGTGTTTTCTCATGAGTCTTGATCGTCCCACCTGCCGCCTCAATCCTGCCGCGTCGCGTGTCTGCATCGCTGACCTCTCCGCCCAGCCAATCAAAGTAGTCGACCACATCATGAAAGGTGGCATAGGCGCCCGTGTCACGCGTCCCGAATTCCCAATTTGCCACGGGGCCGCCATCCAGCTGTTCCGGCCCCAGCGCGGTCAGCCGGTCACTGGCCCACGCCACACCGTAGCCATGACGTGAAAACACCTTGTAAGGCGACACAACATAGCCATCCACATCCGCCGCCGTCAGGTCCACCAACCCGTGCGACGCATGCTGGATACCATCTACAATGATAAAACAGTCCGGAGCGACGGCTCGGATGGCCGCAGAAATCGCCGCCAGATCCATGCCCATTCCGGTCACGGGGGAGGTATGCAATATCGTGGCGACCTTCGTGTCGGGCGTCACCTTCGCCGCGTAAGCCTCGGCGGTGACCAACCCCAGAGCATCATCATGGGGCACCAACCGATAGTCGCGCCCGAACTTCCCGGCCCAATGCTCCATTGCGGAGCGCGATGCCGGATGCTCCACCGTTGACCCCAGCAACACGCCGCCCTTTGTTCCTGCAATCGCTGTGCGGATGAGTCGGAACAGCAATTCTGTACCGCTTTCGCCAACAAATACCTGACCATTGCGCACACCAAACCAATCCATCGCAGCGGCCTTGGCCTCCTTGATGATATCGACCAACGCCTGCGAGCCGGGGTTGTCGCGCCCTTGATTGTCGGGAATGGCAGCAAACCGCGCCGATGTTTCCACCACGGAATTCAGAGTCAACGCGCCGCCTGCATTCTCAAAAAATACCCGTGGGCCCTGAAACGGGCAGTTGTCTACATGGGCAAATCTTGAACGAACATCACTCAGCAATTCCGGGGTCATCATCGGCAATCTCCTTTGCCCAGACTTCACCTCAAATAGCCGCGGATAACCAGCCTTAACCTGCGGCAGGGCCAATATGTTCCTGCCCGCGCGCCTTGGCCAACGCAATCTGTTTCTGGCGCTCCCGAAACCGGTCCTTATCGGCCTCTGACGTCTCGCCCGCACACTGATGGCAAGACACGCCTTCTTCATACTCCGCGCGTCCTTGATCTTCGGGCATCAAAGGGCGGCGGCAGGCAAAACACAACATATGCGGCCCTTCTTTCAGTCCGTGCCCAACCGACACGCGCGCATCAAAGACGAAACACTCACCGTCCCATTTACTCTGTGTTTCGGGCACATCCTCCAGGTATTTCAGGATTCCACCCTTCAGGTGATACACGTCCTCGACTCCCTTACCGATCAGATAGTTCGTCGACTTTTCACAACGGATCCCGCCGGTGCAAAACATCGCAATCCGTTTGTTGTGAAAGCGTGCTTTGTTCGCCTCCCACCATGCAGGAAATTCACCAAAACTCTTGGTGACAGGGTCTATCGCTCCGTCAAACGTGCCAATCGCGACTTCGTAGTCATTGCGGGTATCGATCACCGCCACGTCCGGCGCGCTGATCAATTCGTTCCAATCCTCGGGCTGCACGTAATGCCCCACGCTCGCCGTCGGGTCGACATCCGGCTGGCCCATGGTCACAATCTCGCGCTTCAAACGCACCTTCATACGGTTAAAAGGCGCAACGCGCGCCTCGCTCTCTTTCCATTCGAAATCCGCACAACCGGGCAGGGCACGAATGTGGGCAAGCGCGGCGTCGATCCCGGCGCGCCGCCCTGCGATAGTGCCGTTGATGCCCTCGGGTGCCAGCAACAACGTGCCCATCACATCATTCGCGCAGCACACGGCGGCCAACGGCCCCTTCAGCGCGGCAGGGTCAGAAAATCGGGTGAAATGATATAAAGCGGCGACGGTATACATGTCCGCGCAATACTCCGTTGCGCAGAAACGCTCAACCCTTAGGGTGGTCAATAGCCAACCATTGTCCGAGGTATCCATGACCCACGCCCTCCTCGTCATCGACGTCCAGAACGACTTCTGTCCAGGCGGTGCGCTCGCCGTTACGGCTGGCGATGAAATCGTCGTACCCATCAATGCACTGATGGGCGATTTCACCTGCGTGATCCTAACCCAAGACTGGCACCCGTCGGGCCATTCCTCCTTCGCGTCCACACACGATGCAGACCCGATGAGCATGATCGATATGCCATATGGCCCCCAAGTCCTCTGGCCCGACCATTGTATTCAAGGAACGCGCGGCGCGGCATTCCACCAAGATCTCGACGTAGATCGCGCCGACATGATCATTCGAAAGGGCTTCAATCCCGCAATCGACAGCTATTCGGCATTCTTCGAAAACGACCACACGACCCCCACAGGGCTCGAAGGATACCTGCGCACCCGTGGCATCGACACGCTCACCATGGTTGGCCTCGCCACAGACTTCTGCGTTAATTACTCCGCCGTGGACGCCGCCGAACTGGGTTTCGCCGTCACTGTCCGCATGGACCTGTGCCGCGCAATCGACTTCGACGGTTCACTTGACGCCGCCGTTGCAGGCATGAAAGCCGCTGGCGTCACAGTTAGCAGACCCTGCTCTTAGCGGATCACATGAACCGAACACTTGGCGTGGCGCACGACATTGGCAGCCGTAGAGCCTAAGAACAGGTCCACAAGTCCGAGCTTGTGGGACGCGATTACAATGCAGTCGACGCTATTTTTGTCTGCATAATCGACAATCGCGCGCCCGGCGTGTCCATGTATCAATACCGGTTTCGCACCCGGCAATGTCTTGGCTGCCGCAACTAGGGATTGCTCGATATTCTGACGTGATGTCTTGAGAACGTCGTCTGGGATGCTGATGGAGGCATAACTCGGAATGTCCTCTAACACGGTCACAATTGTGAACTTTGCACCCTCACCCGCCAGCCGCTGTGCGATCTGAAACGCGGCCTGCGTGTCGTGCCCTGCGTCAAAGAGGACTGGAACAAGAATATTCTTATACATCGTCATGTCTCCTTCTGAGTGATCTAGCGATACGCATTACATTGTACGTCCGACCCCAAATGCGCGCTATGCGCCAGATCAAGACCTGCGGCCATTCTTGCCGTCGAATTTTGCGCCTCAACTAACCCTTGCCCTCCCCGCCCTGCCTTTGATCTAACCATCCAAAGTAAAGGGAGCCGCACATGGTCGATATCGCCACCCGAGTTTGGAACCACAAGTGGAAGATCGATCCGATCGTTCGCTCCCTCATCGATACGGATTTCTATAAACTCCTGATGTGCCAGTCTGTGTTTCGCAACAAGCCGGACACGCAGGTCACCTTTTCGCTCATCAACCGCTCCAAACATATCCGACTGGCGGACCTGATTGACGAGGGCGAGCTGCGCGAACAACTCGATCATGTCCGCTCCCTCTCCCTCAGCCGCGGGGAGTCCACATGGATGCGCGGCAATACGTTTTACGGAAAACGTTCCATCTTTTCGCCCGAATTCATGGATTGGTTCGAAACCCTGCGGTTGCCGCCCTACCAGCTTGAAAAACGAGACGGCCAATATGAACTCACGTTCGAAGGGTCATGGCCCGAAGTCATGCTCTGGGAAATTCCCGCCCTGTCGATCCTGATGGAACTGCGCGGCCGCGCCGTCCTCGGCACTATGGGCCGGTTCGAACTGCAAGTCCTATATGCCCGCGCGATGACCAAACTCTGGGAAAAGGTCGAAAAACTCCGCCCGCTAGACGGCCTGAAGGTCGCCGATTTCGGCACCCGCCGCCGCCACTCCTTCCTCTGGCAGGACTGGGCCGTGCAAGCGTTGCACGAACGGCTGGGCGACAATTTCACCGGCACCTCAAACTGCCTGATCGCCAAAAACCGTGAGGTCGAAGCGATCGGAACCAACGCCCACGAACTCCCCATGGTCTACTCCGCGCTGGCCGAAACCGACGCAGACCTCGCCCGCGCCCCCTACGACGTGCTGTCGGACTGGCACGAGGAACACGACGGCAACCTGCGCATCATCCTGCCCGACACCTACGGCACGCAAGGCTTCCTCGACAACGCACCGGACTGGCTGGCGGGCTGGACAGGCATCCGCGTGGATTCAGGCGACCCCGCCACCGCCGCCGAAATCGCGATCAACTGGTGGACATCCCGCGGCGAAGACCCCCGCGAAAAACTCGTCATCTTCTCCGACGGTCTGGACGTCGACAAGATCGTGCAGCTGCACACCCAGTTCAACGGCCGCTGCAAAGTTTCCTTCGGCTGGGGCACCATGCTCACCAACGATTTTAAGGGCCTCACACCCGACGACACCCTCGCCCCGTTTTCGCTGGTCTGCAAAGCCGTCAGCGCCAACGGCAAACCCACAGTCAAGCTGTCCGTCAACCCCACCAAGGCGATG
>CBFHGD010000051.1:0-14499 GCA_965655275.1 Octadecabacter sp.
CTTGGGTAATTTCCGTGACAAGCGGTGTTTTGAACCAGATACCGGGGTCTGTCGGGCTTCCAAGACTGGCGATCGTGGTGCCCAAACGGCGCGCACCAGCCGCTGGCGGCGCTGACACCGCAGCAGCGCGGTCCTGGGCGCTTGTGGTGTCAAACTCTTCAACCGTGCGCGCGTTGGCGGATGGGGGCGGTGGCAGATCGGGGCGCACCTGATTCAGGTTCAGCGTCGGGCGGATGGGAGGGGCAAAGGCCGGCCCACGCGAGGGCGCTAAATCAGGCGCCTGCACCGCAACCTGCGTCGGCGCAACCACCGCTGGATCGGCGTTTTGCAAGAAGCCCTCGGTACACGCCCCTAGTCCGCTCAAGGCCACAATCATCACAACATATTTCATGGGCGAGACCCTAGGACCGCCCCAAGTCGCTGTCGAGTGGGAATTGGCCGTGCATTTCCCTTGCGCGGCGGATTGCCCGTCCCTAGTTTGCCGGTATGGATATGCCTTTGATAGACCCGTTTAGCCGCGCAATTACCTACCTGCGCGTTTCCGTGACAGACCGTTGCGATTTTCGCTGCGTCTACTGCATGTCCGAGAACATGACGTTTCTGCCAAAGAAAGAACTTCTGACGCTCGAAGAACTGGACCGGCTTTGCACGAACTTCATCGGCTTAGGCGTTGAAAAGCTTCGTATAACAGGCGGTGAGCCTTTGGTGCGTCGCGGGATCATGACGTTCTTTGATGCCATGTCACGCCACCTTGAATCCGGTGCGCTCAAGGAACTTACGCTGACCACAAACGGCTCCCAGCTGGAGAAATACGCAGACGATCTTTATGCTGCGGGCGTGCGCCGCATCAATGTATCGCTTGATACGCTGGATGACCAAAAATTCGCGGATATCACCCGTTGGGGCCGCTTGCCCCAAGTCATGCGCGGCATCGACGCCGCCCAGCGTGCGGGCTTACGTGTCAAAATCAATACGGTCGCGCTGGCGGGGTTCAACGAGGTCGAGCTGTTCACCCTGCAGGCGTGGTGCGCCGAGCGGGATATGGACCTGACATTCATCGAAGTCATGCCGATGGGCGATATCGGCAACGAAGACCGGATCACGCAATACTGGTCGCTGAAAGACTTGCGCACAAGGCTGGCAGAACGCTTTACCGTCACCGACCTGGCCGAACGCACGGGCGGCCCCGCGCGCTACATTCGCCTTGAAGAAACCGGCCAGAAAATTGGTCTCATCACCCCGATGAGCCATAATTTCTGTGAAAGCTGCAATCGCGTGCGCATCACTTGCACAGGCGAGATCTATACATGCCTCGGGCAGGAAGGCCATTCGGACCTGCGCGGCCCCCTACGCGCCTCAAGTGACGACGCCCATCTCGAAACCGCCATCCGTGCGGCCATCGGGCTTAAACCCAAGGGTCATGACTTTGACTACTCCCGTCAAACGGTCGACGGTCAGGTGTCGCGCCACATGAGCCATACGGGCGGCTAATGCCACCGCCCGCCGTTTGCACCGCGCTGCCGTTCTCGCCCTGATCACCGCACTATGGTGCCGACTGCGCTGCACAGGATCTGGTCGTTCGGAAAATTACTGGAGCATCCGGACGCAGGGCAAGTGCCGCTTTATACTTTATTACCAGTGATTTACAGTGCGTTCTTTTTGCGTGTGTCAAAGACTTCTGTGGCCACGTTCGTGCTCGCGTTTGCGGAATGTGCAGATTTTCCGCGCCACTGCCATCTGGCCGCTATGACCATGGGCTAGCTTATCAGCGGACACTTGGGCGCACCCGGTCTGGACTTCGAATTCCAGTTTCGATTTTGGCAATACTTGGGTTGGTATCGAAACCTTCAGCGCCCTCTTCTTTCATCCTGTGATGACCTCGTTGTGGGTCTTGGTCGGGGTGGCAGGGACCGCATCACTGACGCGCCCCCTGCGCAATAAAGCCTAAGCCGCCGGCATCCTCTGCTCGACAATCTCCGCCCACCAACTGCATCCAGCCGGAATCGCTTCGTCGTTGAAGTTGTATTCAGGATGGTGCACCGCCGCTGTGTCGCCGTTGCCGACCAGAATATAGGCACCAGGGCGTTCTTCCAGCATATAGGCAAAGTCCTCGCCCCCCATGACCAGCGGCGCATCGGCGCAGTCACCCGCAACGGATGCCGCAACGGACGCAGCAAATGCAGTCTGGTCATCAGAGTTGATCATGACCGGATAGCCGCGATGGTAGTCCACCTTCGCCACCGCGCCAAACGCCGCCGCGACCCCTGTTGCGATCTCACTCAGCCGCTTTTCTGCCAGATCGCGGATATCCTTGTTCAGCGTGCGCACAGTGCCCTTCAGATGCACCCGCTGCGGGATGACATTGTAGGCCGTGGACGAGCTTTCGATCGACGTGACCGACACCACAACCTGCTCAACCGGGTCCGCGTTCCGGCTGGCGATGGTTTGCAGCGCGGTGACAACACTGGCCGCAACCACCGTGCTGTCCACAGTTTCCTGCGGCTTGGCCGCGTGCCCGCCCTTGCCCTCGATTTCGATGTCGAACTGATCCGCCGCCGCGAAAAACGCGCCCGGGCGGATCGCGAAAGAGCCCACAGGCTTGCCGGGCCAGTTGTGCATGCCGTAAACCTCCTGAATACCCCAGCGGTCCATCATTCCGTCATCACACATTTCTTTGCCGCCACCGCCCCCTTCTTCGGCGGGCTGGAAAATCACCACAACCGTACCGTCAAAATTGCGGGTCTCGGACAGGTATTTCGCGGCCCCGAGCAACATTGCCGTGTGCCCGTCATGACCACAGGCATGCATCGCTCCATCGGTCTTGGAGGCATACTCAAGCCCCGTTTGTTCGTGGATCGGAAGTGCATCCATGTCAGCGCGCAACCCGATGACTTTGCCCGATTTATTCGTTTTGCCCTTAATCACACCGACCACGCCGGTACGCCCGATTCCGGTCACGACCTCGTCCAGCCCGAACGCCCCGAGCTTCTCGGCCACTAGTGCGCTGGTGCGGTGGGTTTCAAACAGGATTTCGGGGTTCTCGTGCATATCACGGCGCCATTCGGTAATTTCAGGCAGCAATTCGGCAAATCTGTTCTTTACGGGCATGGTATTTCTCCTGACTGGTTCATATTTCAAGCTGGGCCTCGCGCTGTCACCCGACAAGCCCCAATTGTCTTTGCTTCAAAAATATCCCGGGGAGTCCGAAGGACGGGGCAGAGCCCCATACCAACGCCCCCTCCTTCGCGGCGCGTGTGTGTAGTTAGCTCAAGCTTGCCAACAGCTTCTCCATAAACGCCTCACCCGCCTTGAATTGTTCGATTGTGATAAACTCGTTTGGCTGGTGGGCTTGCGCAATATCGCCCGGCCCGCAGATCACCGATGAATAACCGCGTTCCTGAAACTGGCCCGCTTCGGTGCCGTAGCTTACAACGTTCACGGCGTTGTCGCCTGTCAACATACGCACCAGTTCTTCGGCACTGCCTTCTACTTCGGGCTTCAGGCCGGGCACGTCGAACTTGCGGCTGTAATCAATGCCGGTGTCGGGGTGGATGGCCTGCATTTGTGCCTCGATCTCTGCTACTTTTGCTTCGAACTTATCGACCCACATCTGTCCGGGCTCTCCGGGCACCACGCGGAAGGTCAGCACAAAATTACAATCCTTGGCCGTGATGTTATGGGCCGTTCCGCCCGTGACCATCCCGACGTGCAAGGTGGTGTAGGGTGGCACGAAACCTGCATCTATCTCGAGCGGTTCGCGCGCCGCGTTTTGCGCATTCATCTCGTTGCACCAATCGATCAGCTTGGCACCGAACATGATGGCGTTGACGCCGGTGTGTAACAAAGATGAATGGACCTCGAAGCCGCGCATATGCACGTCAAACCCGATGCCGCCTTTGTGCCCCGTGACGACTTTCATCATCGATGGCTCGCCAATAATCGCGGCGGAGGCTTTGGGCATGCCGCTGGCCACCATCGCGTCGATCATGGGCGGCGCGCCGGTGCATCCGACCTCCTCGTCATAGCTTAACGCCAGTTGCAGGGGCCGCGTGATGCCCCGTTTCCTGGCCTCGACCATCGCCCAGATAGACAGGGCGTCAAACCCTTTCATATCGCAGGTGCCGCGTCCGTATAATTTGCCCGCCTTTTCGACAACATCGAACGGATCGGTGTCCCACGCCTGCCCGTCTACCGGCACCACATCGGTATGGCCCGACAGCACGACGCCGCCCTCGACCTGTGGGCCAACGTGCGCATACAACGCGGCTTTGGTGCCCGTGGGGTCAGGCACCCGCGTGCTGGAAATTCCGTGATCGCCAAGGTATCCTTCAACAAAATCAATCAGATCGAGGTTGCTGTCGCGGCTGACCGTGGGGAAGGCAATCAGGCGTTCCATCAAGGTGCGCGCGTCCAATGTCGTCGTCATGATGAACCTTTCGTTTGATCGGTGACTGCGAGGCCCAAGCCTGAAACGCGCGGCCCTGATGGTCAAGGGCCTTGGCCGTGGATGCGCGGTAAATAGGACGAACGGAAATCTATCATCGGGGGTTGCGGGATGCCCGTTTGCTGTTAACGTCAGACATCAAGCCGGGTGCGCAACGACGGACCAGCAACAAAAACAAACGTCCAAGACCACTTTCACAGGGGGGTCGCCTATGCCCGATGGGGCGCTGCCTATCCTCGACGTTCGGGGATTAAGAACCGTATTCAAGATCCGCGGCGGGGAAGTCCACGCCGTGAACAACGTAAGCTTTGACCTCAAGCCGGGGGAGCTTCTTGGCGTAGTCGGCGAAAGCGGGTCGGGCAAATCCGTAACCATGATGTCACTGCTGGGCTTGCTGCCCACGCCTCCCGCCGACGTGCAGGCGGGCACGGTGATGTTTGACGGAGAAGACCTGTTGAAGGTTGATGCCGAAACCCTGCGCACCGTGCGCGGTGGCAAGGTCGGGTTCGTGTTTCAGGACCCGATGACGTCGCTGAACCCCGTTTACAACGTCGGTATGCAGATCATGGAACCCCTGCGCAAGCATATGGGGATGACCAAAAAGGCCGCCGCCGTGCGTGCCAAAGAACTGCTGGAACTGGTCGGGATTCCCGATGCAGACCAGCGTCTTAAAGACTACCCACACCAGTTTTCCGGCGGCATGCGCCAGCGCGTGATGATCGCGATTGCACTTGCGTGTGACCCGCAAGTCCTGATCGCGGACGAGCCGACCACGGCGCTCGATGTGACCATTCAGGCCCAGATCCTCGAGTTGATGAAGGAGCTTCAGGACCGCCTCGGCATGGCTGTGATCTGGATCACCCATGACCTCGGCGTTGTTGCCGGCATCGCAGACCGTGTGGTTGTGATGTATGGTGGCCAGATCGTTGAACAGGCCCCGACGCGCGAATTGTTCAAGAACCCGCAGCACCCCTACACCCGCGCCCTGCTGAAAACCGTGCCGCGTGTGACCGGCACCCGCGACGATCGTCTTGAAATTATCGAAGGCCAGCCGCCGATCCTTGGTGCGCCGCCCGTGGCCTGCCCGTTCCGTGACCGGTGCGACGTCGCATTCGATCGTTGTGCACTAGAAAATCCGCCACGCTATGACGTGGGCAACAATCATGACGCGGCGTGTTTCTATGACGCCCGCACCGGAGCACCCCGCGATGTTTGATGCACCCAAAACGGACCGCAAGCTGGTCGAGGTCAAAGACCTCAAGATGCACTTTCCGATCTACACAGGGCTGTTTCGCCGTCACACCGGCGACGTGAAGGCGGTCGATGGTGTCAGCTTTGACATTTACGAAGGCGAAACGCTGGGGCTGGTCGGGGAATCCGGCTGTGGCAAATCCACCTGCGGGCGCGCCGTGTTGCGCCTGTATGACATTACCAATGGAACGATCCGGATGGATGGCGCCGACATTGGTGACGTCCCGCAAAAGAACCTGCGCACCAAACGCCCGACCATGCAGATGGTGTTTCAAGACCCGCAAGCCTCGCTCAACCCGCGCATGACGGTGCAGGCAATCATTCAGGAACCGCTGGATGAACACACCAGCCTGAGTGCCGCCGAGAAGCGTGAGAAAGTGTTGGACCTGATGGATCAGGTCGGGCTGAACCGCAAATTTTCGGGGCGCTATCCGCACGCGTTTTCCGGCGGTCAACGCCAGCGCATCGGCATTGCACGCGCGCTTGCCCTCAACCCCAAATTCATTGTCTGTGATGAACCCATCGCGGCGTTGGACGTGTCCATTCAGGCGCAGGTTGTTAATTTGCTGGAAGACCTGCAACAGGAATACGGCCTGACCTACTTGTTCATCAGCCACGATCTGTCCATGGTCCGTCACATCGCGACCCGCGTGGCCGTGATGTATCTGGGCAAGATCGTCGAACTTGCGCCGCGCGAACAACTCTACGCGGACCCGCTGCACCCCTACACCAAGGCGCTGCTTTCAGCGGTTCCCGAACCAGACCCCGAATTGCACGATACGATGGAACGCACGATCCTGACCGGTGATGTGCCCTCCCCGTCCAACCCGCCCAGAGGCTGCAATTTCTGCACCCGTTGTCCGGCGGTCATGGACATCTGCACACAACAAGAACCAGACTACCGCGAAGTGTTGCCCGGCCGGTTTGTCGCCTGTCACCACTTCAACGATGTCACAACAGCCGCCGATTCAACGGCAGCATCCGAGGCCTCCGACCGCAAGAGCCTGAGCAATACCAATACCACCACCAACTAGGAGAGAAAAAATGAACTTGAAGACAGCCCTAATGGGCGCCACCGCTGCGGTGGCTTTCGCGCCAATGGCATTTGCCGACGGTCACGAAGGCGAGCGCGGGCGCGATGGCCAGCTCAACATCATCTATTGGCAGGCGCCTTCCACGCTGAACCCGTATCTGTCGGGCGGCACCAAAGAAGTCGAATCCGCCTCGCTCGTTCTGGAATCCCTTGGTCGCTTTGACAACAACGGCGAATTGCAGCCCTGGCTGGCCGCAGAAATCCCGACCGTTGAAAACGGCGGCGTGTCCGAGGACCTGACGTCCATCACATGGACGCTGAAAGAAGGCGTTATGTGGTCCGACGGAACAGCATTGACCGCGGCAGACGCCGTGTTCTCTTGGGAGTATTGCACCGCAGAAGGTGGCGGTTGTGCGCAGGTTTCCTATTTTGACGGCGTTGAATCCGTTGAAGCGGTGGACGATCTGACCATCAAGATCACTTTTGATGCGCCAAAGCCGTTCCCCTACACTGCGCTGGTCGGGTCTGAATCCCCGATCATTCAGGCCGCACAATTTGCGGAGTGCATGGGCGCTGCTGCCCCGACCTGTGTCGAGGCCAACTTCGGGCCCATCGGCACCGGCCCGTTCGTGGTTGACGATTTCAAAGCCAACGACGTGATCCAGTTTTCCGCCAACGAGAACTACCGTGTTGAAGGCCAGCCAGCCTTTGCAACGGTTCTGTTCAAAGGGGGCGGCGATGCAGCGGCGGCTGCGCGTTCCGTTCTGGAAACAGGCGAATTTGACTACGCATGGAACCTCCAGATCGACCCGACTGTGTTGGGTGACATGGAATCCGCTGGCGTGGGCACGGTTGTCACAGGCTTCGGCACCTCCGTCGAGCGTCTGCACCTCAACCAGTTCAACCCTGACCCCGCCTTGGGCGACGCACGCTCCACTGCCGAAGCTGGCCCCCACCCGTTCCTGACCGACCCGATCGTTGGTGAGGCACTTTCGCGCTCGATCGACCGTGAACTGCTGGTCGAAATCGGCTACGGCGCCGGTGGCCGTGCAACCTGTAACGTGCTGCCCGCCCCTGCGGTCTATGCATCCACAGCAAACGACGACTGCCTGACGCAAGACATCGCGCTGGCAAACAAATTGCTGGACGATGCAGGCCACGTGGACAGCGACGGTGACGGCATCCGTGAATACAACGGCACGCCGATGAATGTCCTTTACCAGACATCCACAAACGCCGTGCGTCAGGATAGCCAAGCCCTAATCAAACAGTGGTGGAGCGAAATCGGCGTTGGTGCAGAACTGCGCAACATCGACGCGTCCGTGTTCTTTGGTGGCGACCCCGCCTCCCCTGACACGTTCCAGAAGTTCTATGCCGACATCGAGATGTACACCAACAACTTCGCTGGTGTGGACCCCGAAAGCTACATGGCAAACTGGAAATGTTCCGACATTCCGGGCCCTGATTCCCAGTGGCAGGGTGCCAACATCCAGCGTTTCTGTGATCCGGCTTACGACGCACTCGTAGATCAGCTGGCCACGACAGCTGGCATCGAGGCCCGTGCCGAGATCGTCAAGCAGCAGAACGACATGCTGATGGCGTCCTACTCGATCATCCCGCTCGTTCACCGTGGCGGCGTGTCTGCACATGCCAACTCACTGGGCGGCATCAAAATCTCTGATTGGGATTCCGAGCTGTGGAACATCGCGGAATGGTATCGCGTCGCTGAATAAGCGGTTTTGAAACAACGGGGTGGGCAGCAATGCCCACCCTACCAACCCCGGGATCCGATTTTCATGCAGCCTCGCGCGTTCCTTTTTGTCGCCCTCCTTGCCCCGCACAGCGCGGCGGCCTTTGGCGATCTGGACTGCATCAGCATTGAATCCTGCTCCAACAGCGGCTGCGCCCCCGCAACCGTCCCCTTCGCCCTCTCGTTTGACTGGTCGTCAGGCGAAGCCACGGTTCTATCGGCGGGCGTGGCCACAACCCTGCCGCTGACCTCACCGATAACCACACAAACCGACGGTGCCGACCAGATGCAGACCGTCGTTGAATACGGCACGATGGACAGCGACCTGAACCACCTGCTGCGCGTCGAAGCCACTGGCAACGAGATATTCGCCTACTGGACGTTCAAGGACCCGCTGGTAACAACGGTGGTCGCCCAGTGCGACCGGAGGCAGGCAGCATGAGCACATTCTTCCCGCGCGGCCCGATGCGCCGCAGCCCCAAGACTACAAAAATCGCCTCAACCGCACAAAAGGCCCGCCTATGCTGACCTACACCCTCCGGCGCCTTATGACGGCCATCCCGACGTTGATCCTGATCTCGCTGATCATTTTCCTGCTGCTCGACCTCGCACCGGGCGATCCGACGGCGTCTTTGCCGCTGACGATCCCGCCCGAAGTGCGCGAACAGATCCGTCAGTCACTCGGTATGGGCGAGCCTGTGCACATCCGCTACCTGCTGTGGCTCAAACAGATGATCTGGTCCGAGCCGCTGTTCTACCTGTCCGAATCCGTCAGCTGGATCGACGCGCCAGACGAGGCGCGCCTGATCTCATGGCAGACCCGCGCGCCCGTGCTCGACACCGTGTTCGAACGTCTGCCCCAGACCCTCATGGTTGTTGGCCTCGCCTATGTGGTCGGCGTGCTGATCGCCCTGCCCATCGGTATCATCTCGGCCTACAAACAGTATTCCGTTTTTGATCAGGCCGGCACGTTCGTGTCCATGATCGGCTTTTCGATCCCGCCGTTCTTTTCGGGTGTTCTGATGATCATCTTGTTCACCGTCATGATGCCCAATGACAGTTTCTGGTGGTTCCCGTCGATCTACGACACGACGCTGGTGATCGATAGCTGGGAGAGTTTCGGCAAGCAAGTGCGTCAGATGGTGCTGCCGGTGATGGTGCTGGCGCTGCAAACGACCGCACAGATCAGCCGTTTCATGCGGGCCTCCATGCTCGACAACCTCAATCAGGACTATGTGCGCACGGCGCGTGCCAAAGGCATGACAGAAAGCATCGTGGTGCTGAAACACGTGCTGCGCAATTCGATGATACCCGTCGTGACAGTGATCGCGCTGGGTATTCCGGCGATCTTCGGCGGCGCCATCATCACCGAACAGATTTTTAAGGTGAACGGCATTGGCCAGCTGCTGATCGTGTCGATCCAGGGGTCCGACGTGCCGATGGTGCAAACCCTGACATTCATTTTTGCCGTGCTGATCGTCTTCTTCAACCTGATCGCCGATATTCTTTACGGAATTCTAGACCCGAGGATTCGCTATGACTGATCCCGTTCCAGCCGCAGGTGGCCCCATCGCTCAGTCGCCCGTCCCGATCGCCCCGCCCCCCGGCTCGGACGACACACGCATCGACGCGCCGGCACGCAACCAATGGTGGGATGTCTGGGACCAGTTCAAGACCCACAAAGGTGCGGTCTTTGGCGCGGCGTTTTTCATTTTCGTGGTGTTTGCGGTTTATGTCGGCCCGTATATCTGGTCGATTGATCCGACCTACATTGACGTGCGCGCGCGCAACCAGGGTTCGTCATGGGCCCACCCGTTTGGCACGGACCAGCTCGGGCGCGATATGCTCGCGCGCATGATGGCCGGTGGCCAAACCTCCATTTCGGTGGGCCTGACGGCCATGGCGCTGGCTCTGTTCCTCGGAACGCTCGTCGGGGTGCTTGCCGGTTATTTCAAGCGGATCGACGGTTTATTGATGCGCACCACCGATCTGTTTCTGGCTCTGCCGCTGCTGCCATTGCTGCTGGTTATGGTGATGTTGTTTCGCCAACCGCTTTCCGCGTCCTTCGGGCCGGAAACCGGCATCTTCATCCTGATCGTCACAGCCATCGGCATCACCTCATGGATGCCCACCGCGCGCATCGTGCGCGGTGACGTGCTGGCCCTCAAGGAACGCGAATTTGTTCTGGCGGCCCGCTCCATCGGCACGCGCCCCGGCAAGATGATCCTGCGTCACGTGCTGCCCAATGTCATGTCACCCATCATGGTGTCCGCCACACTTGGCATCGCCACAGCGATCATTACCGAATCCGCGTTGTCCTTCCTCGGCCTCGGCTTCCCGCCGGACTTCCCCACGTGGGGCCGCCTGCTGTTTGATGCCACTGACTTCATGCAGCAGCACCCCCAACGCGTCATGTGGCCCGGCCTTGCAATCTCGCTCACCGTGCTGTCGGTCAACTACATGGGTGACGGCCTGCGCGATGCGCTGGATCCTCGCATCCGCGGCCTGTAACGCCAAAACCGGCGCAGCGAACCAACAGACCAAGGACGCGAGCCCGTCGACGGGCGGCGCCCCTAACCTGTCTTTGCTTCAAAAATATCCCGGGGGAGTCGCGTCAGCGACGGGGGCAGCGCCCCCTGCCCGCCCGCGGCTCGCGCAAATCCCTATTTCTTGCGCCACGTCCCGAGCCAACGGGAGATACGACCTTTGCGCTCGGCCATATCCGCATTCACATGATCCAACCGGTCGCCCGCCTTGTCCGCCAGCGGATCTAACGTGCGCTCGCGAAATTGTGCCCACATCGCCCGCACAAACAAAAGTCCCGAAATCATCACCGCAAAGATCACGAGATTAATCCAGGGAATGGGCCGGACATCCGGACCTGCCGCAGGGCGGATCGACACCGCATTGGGATAGATCGACGCCCAGCGGATGCGCCAGCCGTAGTGGCGGATAATCACCCATTCATAAGGTTCGCTTGTCGAAATCGTCGCCGCTGCCTCGGCCTGTAAGTCCGCGCTGTCGAACTTGAAATAGGGCGGGTAAATCCACCCCGTATCCTCGTTGCGATAGACCATCGTGCCGCGCCCGCTGCGGATCAACCCCAGCAAATACGTCGGCACCCGCTCGGTTGAAATCAGCCGCAGATCGCGGCCAGCTGTACTCTCGGCGGTGCCCGCATCCTCTTGCGCGTAAAACATGGCCTGCCAACCCGTGACGTTTTGCAACCGGCTGTCCACCAGCGTGACCCGCGCCACGTCCTGTTGCGGCATGATGTAGTGCAAAAACAGCCCGACAATCAGAAACAGGGCAATACGAAGGACACGGCGAACGTTACGCATGGCGATTATCTTTCAATTGATGAAATACATGATGGTGCCGACAACAATCGGCGGAATGACAAAGATCAATAGGATCAGCTTCTTGCGCAGCCCGCTTTCATACTTGGCCATGCCTTGCGCAATATAAGCCTCACGGGTCATGCCCTCAACCGGTTCCTCGTCCCACCAATCCTCCAGCTTTTCACGCCGGATGGATCGCGAGTACATCGACACGACCAAATAGACCACCGATAGCAAGATAAAGCCGCCAACAATCAGTCGGATAAATTGCATCTCGTCTTTCTCCTCATCATCGCTTCACCGCACCTGTCATTATTGCGTGCGCCTTATAGCGCCCCACGGCCCCACCCGTTCAATTATGTCGTCGGCAGGCTGCAGGCGTTCAGGCTCCTCCATCGGCGCATCATGACCGAACAGCGCGTTGCGCGTGCCCGCCTTGTCAACTTGATACTCTGTTGACAGGAACTCCGCCACATAAGCCTTCTTTTCATCCGGCCAGCCCATGTAGGCGGCGTAAAACGCCTCCTTATGGCAGATGAACAGCTGGCGCACATCCATCGGTGACAGTTCAGCCAACAGCATATTCACCAAATCCGCGTCCTTATGCGCCTTGGCCCGCAGCGTGTAAAAATACGCGGGATGCTCGCTGTCGATACGCGGCCAGGCACCGCCATCCTCGGCCCAACGCACCAGATCACTCAGTGCGCGCCACGCCGCCGGTAGCTTGTCATAAAACCGCCGCCCCAAATTGCGCAGGTCGCGCCGCGTCGCCCCTGTCAAATCCTCACCAAGGCTGGTCGCCACGTCGGCAAGAATAAAATCCATCTTCTGGCGCAGGATCGCGGCGCTATCGATGCCGCGTGCCTCCACAATCGGCTCCGCCAAGTCATTCACCTTCAGGAACTGCGCAATCGCGCTGCGCTCATTCCCGTCCAGCACCGTTTCAATCGGCACATCGCCCAGCGCGTCCTTACCGCCCATGGCAATCGCCGCCTTGTGGTCCACATCGCGAAATACATAAAGCCCGCCCAGATGCGCGGTCCAGAAATTCTCCTGATCAAACGTCATCTGGCGCAGCTTTACCGGATTGCGCGTGATGTCGCCCGTGTCTTTGGCCAGACCGATCATGTGACCGATCAACACATCGTCATGCCACGCCCCGTCCTCGCTCATGAACCGGTCGATCATCCCGCCGAGCTTGGCCGCCGACGCCACAGCGCCGTCCGTCGTGTCCGCCTCAATCGTGACGTGCCCGATGTCAAACAGGCGCGCCGGCGTGTCGAGCGCATAGACAGAATTGACCAACTCTCCCGCCACTCCGTCCCGCGCCGTCAGGGCAAACAATTGCGCTTCATTGGACTCGATGAACTGGCGCAAAATACCACGGCTGGTTGAGAATTTCGCATTCAACAACGGAGCCGTCTTCTGCTCGGTCGTCAGCAAAATGAACTGCCGGTTCACCCCCGCATGGTTGAGGTAAAGATCATCCCCCAACTCATCCCCGACCTCGGGCGAGTAGCCGGAGATATCGATGTGAAAATCCAAAAGCTCCGTGCGCTTGCCCGTCAACCGCATGAGCGCGCGGTTGTAGCGCTCCACCAGAACAGGACTGACCACAGGGACCAGATTGCCGAACATAAGGCCGCGTTCGATGAGACGTTTCATTCGCGGCCCCCTTGCCCAGCATACGTGCTGGGCAGCGCCCGACCCTCCCAATGGGAGGGCGCTTCACGCCCCCCCAGGGTCAGGCGCAGCTTTTCCTCGAAAGTGGTCACTTCACCAAACCTCCCTCACCCAATTTTTCGGCACACCCGCCAAGCTCAGCACCATCAACGGTCCCCACAGCAGCGCGGAAATCAAACTCAGCTTGCCGAAATGCACCAGCACCGACAGCCCGCCCGTTTCCCACAAGTCATCCAAGCTAACCCCTTGCGTCGCATATAAAATCGCGAAAAACGCCGCCCCCGCAATCGCCATAACCAAGGTCGACACAAGCGCCAGCCCCATCAGCCATTTCACCCCCTCCGGCCACCAGATCGCCAGCACCCGCGGCACCGCCCAACCCAGCGCGGCCAAACAGATCGCAGGTAGGATCAGGCCGGTGGAGAACGCGTCGGTCACCCCTTCCCCTCCAAATACCGCTTCTTCGCCTCTTCCTGACGTTCGTAGTCGCGCACCATGTTCTCAATCGCGACCTCGTCGGATTTGTCCGCATAGCGGAACTCTGAATCCGCGTAGCGGTTGATTTCCTGAATGACCATTTCGACCGTGATCGGCTGACGCATATCCTCGATCATCGCCTTCTTGGTGTCGTAGTCCTTGGCCAAGAACAGCTCGGGCTGCTCCATCCACTCGTCGGGCAGTTCAAAATCCATCGCCCGCACTTTGACGGCATCGGTGATGTTCTTGATCGCGCGGCCCGTAAACCGCGGGTCGGCTTCCTGAATGCCCTTCAGATAGGTGCCGAGCTTGTTGATGGTATCCAGCTCTCCGATGTCCGAGGACACCCGATCAAACACATTGAGCAATCCCGCCTCATGGGGGCGCGAATGGCTTTCAAAACTCGCCGCGACGGCCTTCTTAATCTCCTGCGCGCTGAACACCTTATGATCCCCGACAGGAATATCGTGGTTCTTGCCCATCAGCAGATAAAGGATATCAACGTAATCCTCCCGCGTCT